>WQSZ01000046.1 GCA_009787645.1 Candidatus Fibrimonadales bacterium
GCGGCGGCAGCGTTAATTGTGGAAACATTTGTTGTTGCCAAAACGCGTCTTTGAACGGCGGAAAACGGAGCCAGAATAATATCATCCTGATCTTGCCCAAAGCCTGCCACGCCTTTGCTTTTCAACAATCCTATAACTTTGAACGGTATGTTTCTGAAGCGTATTGTTTGCCCAACAGGATTTATGCCGGGAAAGAGGTTGTCTGCAACGGTTTTTCCCAGAACGCAAACTTTGGACATGTTTTCTTCGCCTTCAAACATCATTCCGTCTTCAATTTCATATCCGCGAATGTACAAATATTCCGGCCACACGCCCGTTATTGAGGTGGGCCAATTCCCTCCGGCTGCCACAACCTGCCCTCTTGAGGAAACCACAGGCGAAACAGCAACTAGGTATTCGCTTTTCTTCTTCAAAGCATGAGCATCGCCCACATTCAAAAGCTGAACGGAAGAAGCATCCATTCGTACGCCGCTTGTTGGCCTATTGTTCGGGAAAATCATCACAACGTTTGCGCCCAGGCTACCAATCTGATCTTTTATGGACTGTTTGCTGCCCTCACCTATAGCTACCATTGTTATAACCGCCGCAACGCCAATAACAATGCCGAGAACGGAGAGAAAGGTTCTCATCCTGTTTCTGACCAATGCTTTGAAGGCTATGCGCAACAGTGCGAAGGGAGTCATGGGGAGAAAGTAGAAATAAATTAAATGTAAATTAACCGATTAAGTTTTGCCCTGTATTCCCATGTCAGTTCGTGCTTCGGGCCTAGTACTGAGAATAGTGTTATCATGCCTTTTTTGGCTTTACCTTCTGTGTCTTGTTTGTTTTCTATTATTTCTAAAAAACTGTCTAAGGCTTCGCTGTATTTGTTTTGGCAAGCGAATTTGTAGGCTTTGTCGTAAGGAGGAGCGGCAACTTCGTAGAACTCCATCAGGTCTAAAAGAGATTTGGATTCATTATAAAAATCATCGGTTTCTTTTATTGTTTGCAGAATTGTTTTTGCTTCTTCTCTTTTGCCGCTCATGGTTTGTGCCTTTGCAAACAGATAGCAGACTTTTTTGTTAGCAGGATTTTTTTCAAATAATTTTTTCAAAATTTTTAAAGCAGCATCTGTTTGCCCTAGGTTCAAAGCGTCTTCTGCATTTGAAAGCAAAACATCTTCTTCCGATAAAAAGAATGGCTGCAGTTGTTTTTTAAGTTCGCTCTCAGACAGGTTGCCGTCTGCACCGCCCGCAATTTGCCTGTCTTTGAAAATGCGAATGTCGCTTAAAGCCCTTATGTGCAGATAACCTGCAAGCTGCTGATTGTTGGGATCTTCGGGGTCAAGCTTTGCTATTGTGAATTTGAGTTCATCGGAAAGTTTTTCAAGCGCAGGAGAAACTTCAAAAGCAACAACAATGGCCTTTTCCGCAGAGCCATGTATAACAAGCTGCTCAAAATTTCCAAGATCAATTTGAATTATGGACATTGAAGGGTAAGGTAGTAAATAAAATTTTTACTACCTTAAATAAATGTATTCTATAACCGCTGTGGCTCAACGGCTTGGGCTGAACGTTGTCCGGGGGCATTTTCGCTGCATTTTCCCGGAGCGGCATGCACATGGAGATAGAACTCCTTCCGTTAGCATAAATGAAGATGGCGGTTTTTTTAAATGCTTTGTGTGCGATGAAGTTAAAGGAAAAGCTGTTGCGCTTGTGCAGCTTGTTATGGGAATAAGCAAAGATGATGCTATAAAATGGCTCAGCGATGATAGCCCTTCCATAATCAGAGATTCGCAAAAATTCTTTTTGAAAAAAAGAGCAAAAATTGAAGATAAACCGGATTTTTTCAAAGAGAAAATGATATTTGAATTTTTAAGCATGCTCTCCCCTATACAGCCGTATAGCGCAATAGGTTGGTGGCTTGCTAACAGAGGCATTTACAAACCTACATGGGATAAAGTTCTCTTGAGATGCATAGATGATTACGACTTTATAAGCAACAAGCTGCTTGGTAAATATTCTTTGGAAGATTTGCAAATTGGCGGTCTGTTCAACAGCTATGGAAAATTACGCTACGGCAGGCGACCTCTTATAATTCCGTATATCGATGAAAAAAAACGCCCGTTCTTTTTTCAAGCTAGAGCAATAGACAAAAACGTCAGTCCCAAGGAGTTGAATTTTCAAGGGAGCATTCCGTTTCCTTATAACAAGAGTGCTTTGGATGGAAAGCCCGGAACTGTTTATCTGTGTGAAGGGTCAATAGATACATTGACTCTTTTGCAACGGGGATTCTGCGCTGTGGGAATTCCGGGAGCAAACACTTTTAAACCTGAATGGGTGAATTTTTTCAGCAACAAAAAAGTTGTGCTCTGTTTGGATAATGATAAAGCCGGCAGAGCCGGAGAAGAACGTATTACCGAATTGTTGAAATCTGCCGGGCTGGAGACAAAGTCATTTGGGCTTTTGCCGGAAGGTGAGGATATCAATTCGTGGTTTAATGCCCGATCCTGATCTTCATGCCTGGATAAATATTCTTATCCAGTCCGGGGTTCCAATCCAATAATTGCTGCACGGTTACATTGTGCATGCGAGCTATATCCCATAGGCTGTCGCCGTTTTTTATCTCGTACTTTGCCAGATCTTTTTTGTGAGATTCTACACTTTTTATGGGATCTTGCAGGTAAAGCTTTTGACCTATGTTAACCTTATTGTTTTGCAATCTGTTCCAGGTCATTAAATTTTGCGAAGATACTCCAAAACGCCTTGCGATGGAGCTAAGATTATCGCCTTTGCGAACTGTGTATGTTCTGGCATTATTAGCTGCCGGCACTACCGATGCTGCCGACACCGCAGGTGCCGCTGCTACTGTTGTTTCGCTCTTAGCCGCAGTTGCTTTTGCGGCAGTGCTCTTAGCTTCGCTTTTTGGCGCAGTTGCGCCTGTCGGCATGGGAATTATCAAGGTTTGGCCCACTTTCAATTTTGTGTTTTTCAAATTATTTGCAGCCTGAATATCCGCTGCCTTTATGCCGAAAAGCTTTGAGATGTGCCCAATGTTATCGCCTTTTTGCACTTTGTACTGCTGCCAGCGAACAAGCTGAGTTTTATCCATTTTTTCGTAAGCCTTTAAAAATGTTTCTCTTGTGCCTTGAGGGACCCTCATGGTGTAGCTTTTGAGATTCGGAGGCGTGCACCAGCGAACAAGTTCCGGATTCAAATCGCGTATGATATTAACACTTGCGCCGACTGCGCCGCCAACCTTTTCAAGAGGAATGCAATCTTTGACGGTTACAGTGTCGTAGGCAATTCTTTTCTGCGGTTCAACAATGATGTCATAATGGTGAGGGTAATGGCCTATAATAGTTGCAGCTACAATCCTAGGAACATAGTGCATTGTTTCTTTAGGCAATTGCAAATCCCAATAAGAAACTTTTTTCAATGAAGAATCTGCCGCTAATTTTTCTTTCACAAGCCTTCTGATTCTGCCCTCTCCGCAGTTATAAGCCGCCATTGCAAGGTACCAGTCGTCAAATTCACTATACAGAGAAGAGAGATATTCTAAGGCAGCATCCGTAGCTAATTCGGGGTTGCGGCGCAAGTCCACCCAAAAATCCGATGTTAATCCGTAACGTTTTCCGGTTGACGGAATGAACTGCCACACTCCGGCCGCTTTTGCGCTGCTGTAAGCACTGGGCTTGTAACCGCTCTCAACAAGCGCAAGATAAATTAAATCTGCCGGCATGCCACGTGCCTTGAGCTTTGCGTAAATCATAGAGTCTAAAAGAGTTTTGCGAGAAAGAGAAGCTGTCATAAAATTTTTGGCATTTGCGGTTAAAAAGTGAATCTCCCGCATAACCCTGTCGTTAATTTCAATAGGCAACGAGAATTCGGACTGATCCATTTCGTCTAAATGGCTTTCAATATCTTCCTTTTCTGTGATATCCATCTGTGTTTCTTCAAAGGAAGAAAGGTTTTCATAGTCGTTCAATATTGAAAATGCTTGCCTTGTGCCTGTCAGATACAGAAGCTTTGGGTAAAGGCTCTCCATAGCGATGATTATACGCATGGGCATTGTCGAAAAATAAAGCGAATCTTCCGGTAATCTTAGGGAATCTTGCTGTTGCTCGGCATAAAGCTCGCTCAAAGCTATATCGAAATAATACACGGCACTGAATGGGTCTTTTTCCATGACCTGCATGCCGGCTTGAAATTCCAGCCAAGAAGCTTTTCCGGCTGCACCCACAGGCTCTGCTATGGGTTGTTTCGTTTTATTATCTTCCGAATTTGCGGAGCTTGCAACGATAGAATCACCTTTGCGTGGATTCGCAGAGCATGCAACCAACAAAAACATCGATAGCAACAAGAAACCAAAGATTTTAATGCTTTTCACTCTTCTTCCTCTTCTTCATAATCAAGCCCTAAGCGACGAAAATGCGGCCTGTCAAAGTTAAGCTCCTCATCAAGAGCTTCATCATCTTCTACCAAGTCCTCTTCTTCTTCGCCAAGATCTTCAAACTCATCTAATTCTTCGTCCTGATCGGTGTCAGGAAGAAAATTATCACTTCCACCCCCTTTGGGGCGGCGACCTAATTGCAACTGGTACTTCATATCCACCTCCGAATATAGAAAAATTCTGAGCAAAAATATAGTAAATTACCAAACTATGCGTTACAGATTTACCTGCGAATATAATGGAGCCGCATTTTCGGGATGGCAGGAGCAGCCAAACGAGAAAACCGTGCAAGGCGAGCTTGAGGCGGCGTTTTCCGTAGCTTTGAGGCAAAAAATTCGCATTACGGGTGCCGGAAGGACGGATGCCGGGGTGCACGCCAGAGGGCAGGTGGCTCATTTTGATTTTGAGGGGGAGGGGTTTATCCCCCGAACTTTGGAAAATTCCGTAAATGCGTTAAGCGACAAAAATGTGTGCATAAGGAACCTGGAACAATGCCAAAGCGACTTTCACGCTCGTTACAGCGCAAAGGAACGGTATTACCAATACACAATTTGCACCCAGCCCATAGTTTTAGGTGCAGAGCTTGTTTGGCAATGCGGCTGTAAGCTGGATACCGCCCTAATGGAAGAAGAAGCGAAGATTTTTTTAGGAGAGCACAATTTCAATGCATTTTCCATCCCAAGAAACGATGGAAAGAGCACAGTGTGTATGGTTACGGAGTTCCGGCTGGATCACACAATGCAAACATGGCATATCCGTGGCAACCGCTTTTTGCACAGGCAGGTACGTTCGATGATAGGTTTGCTGTTTGACGTGGGCAGAGGCCGGTTTGAGCCGGGGGCTGCAAAACGTATTTTCAACGGCGAATTTATCGGCGAAAGAACTTGGGCTCCGGCGCAGGGGTTAGTTTTGGCCGATGTAACTTTTGATTGCGTCTCGCAATGTTGAAAAAATTTCCACCAGCTCCGCCTCGTCTTCTTCCAGAATAGTAACTCTGAATCCCTGCAAATCGCAACAGAAACTGCTCATGGGCACAACACAGATTCCGGTTGCACCCAACAGGTAATACACAAAGCGGTAATCGGGGCTAACGCCTTGGCACCATTTCTGTACCTTTGCTTTTATTTTTGCGTTTTTTATTGGAAGGGTTTGAGTATTATTTAAAACACCTTCCCTGAAAATTATGGAATTATAGAATGCGCCGTAAGCCGGATTGAACATAAGCTCGGGAATTTCGCCGAGAATTTTGTTGATTATCATGCTGCGCCTGCCTATTCTGCTGTTCATGTTTTTTCGATGAGTTTCAAAACGAGCATCACCTAAAATTAACGGCAGCGCCAACTGCGGAAGAGTTGTTGAGCAAACCTCTATCATCTTTGCATTGTCAAGAGCACTGCAAAATGCGGAGAATTCCGGATTTTTGTCTCTGTTGTAGAACTCCATCCATCCGCAACGGGAGCCGGGCCAGGGAACTTCTTTTGAAAGACCTTTCATAGAAATGCCGGGTACATCTTCTATATATTCGGAAAGCGCATAAGACCTTGCGCCGTTATATACAATCTTGTTATAGACTTCATCTGATATTACGAACATGCCATACTCTTTTGCTAATTGGATTATCTTTTGCAAACTCTCCAGCGGATATACCATGCCCGTGGGATTGTCCGGGTTTATTATCAAAATGCCGACTATGTTCGGATTATATTTAATCTTATTTTCCAGTTCTTCAATATCAGGATACCAGTGATTGGAAGGATCCAGTTTGTAGGTTATGGGCTCTGCATGAGCGTGCGCTGCTTCTGCGCTGCTGTGTGTGCTGTATGCGGGCGATGGGCCTATCACTCTGCATGTTATGTCTAAAAGCTGGTAGGTTGTGGCAATTGCGTCTCCGAGCCCGTTGAAAAAAAGAATGTCTTCCGGCGTGATTTGCGCTCCGCCCAAAGCATTTGTTTGACTGCAAATAAACTCTCTTGTAGCCAAAATTCCTTTTGAGGGGCAATAGCCGTAGGAACTGTTTTGCTGCACCAGATCTGTTACGATGTTTTTTATCCAGACCGGCAGCGGGCATTTTTTCTCTATGGGATCACCAATGTTTTCCCAGTGAATTTTGAGGCCAAAAGGTTTAAGCTGATTCGCCTTCTTCACTATTTCGCGAATCTCGTATTTGAATTCTTTTGATCCTTCTGATAAAAGTTGTTTACGCATGGAAGGAATTTAGAAATTTAGCAACTATTTTTACTAAATTCCTCTTTATGAAAACTATTCTTTTATTTCCGGGGCAAGGCGCCCAATATGTCGGAATGGGCAAAGTTTTGTCCGAAACTTATGAACCGGCAAAACAGATTCTGAAAAAAGCAGACGAAGTGCTAGGTTTTGAACTTTCAAAAATAATGCAGGAAGGTCCTGAAGAAACGCTTAAAAGCACCGATAACACCCAGCCAGCTCTTTATGTCTGCTCATGCATGGCTATGGAACTTTTTAAGAGCAAGGGCATTTCTTTTGACTACGTTGCCGGCCACTCGCTAGGCGAATATTCGGCGATATATGCCGCCGGAGGTTTTTCCTTTGAAGATGGGTTACGCCTTGTGCGAGTTCGTGGAGAGCTTATGGCCCAAGCTGGAGTGCTAAAGCCGGGAGCAATGGCTGCTGTGCTGAAATTATCCGAAGAAGATTTGAATGCCGTGCTTGCAGAGTCACAGGATGCCGGCGTTGTTGTTGCGGCGAACTTCAATTCACCAGGTCAAATTGTGATCAGCGGTTCAAAAGAAGGCGTTGCAAAAGCATCTGAGCTTGCAAAGGCGAAGGGCGCAAAAAGAGTTGTTCCGCTACCCGTTTCCGGCGCATTCCACAGCCCTCTTATGGAATATGCGTTGCCCGGTTTAAAAGCCGCTATTGAAAAAACAACCTTTAACGATTTGAAAGTACCCGTGATTGCCAATGTTACAGCCCAACCCGTAAGTGCAGGCTCCGAGCTAAAAGATCTTTTGGCAAAACAGCTTGTTTCTCCGGTGCGCTGGCAGTATGGAATGGAAACCGCAGTTTCACTAGGCGTAGAAAGAGGCATTGAATTGGGCGCAGGCAAAGTATTAGCCGGTTTGATGTCTGTGATAAACGGCAATGTGAAAGTGTACAGTGCCGAATCTGAAATAAATTTGGATTAAAATTATTTTGCCAAATTGATAATCGTTTTCTGATCCAATTTACGCACCCACCACAGGTTGCGCTCAATGCTCTGCCAGTTTCCAGTCTTCATATCCGCAACTGTGAACACGCTGGCACCGCATGCAATAAAATCGCAGCCGGCACCAAAGAATGCCATTACATTTTCAGAGCGCACACCTCCGCATGCAAGCATGGGAATTTCCCTGAATGGACCTCGCAACTCCTGTATGTATTGAGCACCGCCCACCGCAGAAATAGGAAACACCTTTACAGCCGTAGCTCCTAGATGATGAGCCTGCGCAATTTCCGATGGCGTTAATGCGCCCGGAATGCAAGGAATACCCTTTGCAACGCACTTGTCAATTACAGCAGGAACCGTAGCCGGAGAAACTATGAACCTGGCTCCGTTATCAAGAGCCACATCTACATCCTCTACAGTCAATACCGTACCTGCTCCAACAACCAAACCTTTGGTCTCGCCTTCTTCGCACAGACTTTTGAGAGCCAAAGCGGAATCCGGCGTGTTAAGCGGAACTTCAACATATTTGAGTTTGGAAATAACACAAGTGTCTGCGCATCCTAGAGCCTGCTCCGGAGGCAACCCTCTAACTATACCCAAAATAGGGGTTTTGCGAAATTGTTCTAAAAAACCATGATCCACAAACTTAATTTAGAAATTTAGTTCCCGCCGGTACCGATTTTGTCACAAACACGCTACTGCCAAGCACTGCGCCTTTGCCTATAACTGTTTCTCCTCCAAAAACCGAGGCTCCAGAGTATATGGTCACATTATCTTCTACCGTTGGATGGCGTTTTTTGCCTCTTAAAGATTTGCCGCCTCTTGTGGAAAGAGCTCCCAGCGTGACCCCTTGATAAATTTTGACATGCTCGCCTATGATTGTGGTTTCGCCTATTACAATGCCGGTGCCGTGATCTATGAAAAAGCAATTGCCTATTTCTGCGCCGGGGTGAATATCTATGCCAGTTATGGAATGAGCATGCTCAGTCATTATGCGAGGAAGCATTTGGACTTTTAAGAGGTGCAGCTCGTGCGCAAGCCTGTAAACCGTGATTGCATAAAGCCCGGGATAGGAGATTATTATTTCCTCTTTGCTCACGGATGCAGGATCGCCATCATAGGCAGCATCAACATCTGTTGCTATGCTCGCTCTTATTTGCGGAAGTTTTGCGAGGAATTCCTCTGTTGTAGCTGTATATTTGCTCAATAAATTTCGAGCCTTGCTCAAAAGGTCTTCAATACCGTAATTTCCGAAATATCCGGGGAACAGCAGATTGCGAAACGTATCTATAAGTTCTGAAATTTCATTTTTGTCAAGCTGAAACCGAGGTTCGGGAATAGAACCTTTAAGTTCAGCATAACTTTTTAAAAGAGAATTTGCTATCTGCTTCATTTGTTATCATAGTGTTAGACAAGGTATATCTTCTGCTAAAATTGCTTCATGAGTGTAGTAATATACATCGTTAAGTGTGCCTTCGCATATCTTGTCAGGATCTGCTTTGCATTTACCATACGTACCACCCATCAGATCACATGACTCCTCTGTTTGATTGGTTGTACACATGCTGGCATCAATTGAGCTGCTAAGTACTGGTATTGAAGTTTCCTTTGTACAACCGCTAAGGAATGAATCTTTAACTTTGTCAACGCTGCAAGATGTTGCCATTATGGCACTTAAAACTGCAAACCCGAAAAGTGTAGGTTTTTTCATGGTTTATCTCCTGTGTGAACCTGCACATGCAGGCTTGGTAAAAGAATATATAAAAATTAAGCCTTTTTAAGCTCCCAATACTTCTCTAAAACATCGTTTAAAATCTTTTGCTGCAGTTTTTCGCAAACTGCGTAGCAGGCAGGCTTTACTTCGCCGGTTAATCTTGTGTATGTGGGATATTGCAGATAATATTCTCTGCCGCCATCAATAAGCTCAAGGCCGCTGATTTTAAATGAATGGTTAAAGGTTATGGCAACAAACGCCTTGACCTTACTGGTTTTGCCGTTTTTGCTATTGTTAAGCTTAACTTTTATCTCTGTGAATTCTAACTCTTGCATATTATTCTATGCCTCCAAAATCGGTTACAAATATAGTAAATTTTCACAAAAGTGTCAAGGGTAAATCATTTGAACGTCAAAGGCGACTTTCTTTTATGCTCGCTTACCCGGTGAAATCTCTCTATTATGGCTTTATCATGCTCATTCGCCACTCCGCTGTGCAAGAACTCATCTATGCTGCTATAGGAGACTCCCATTTCGCTTTCGTCTGTTTGTCCATCAAAAAGACCCGCAGAAGGTGCCTTGTCTATTATAAAATCAGGAGCACCGAGAAAGCGCAAAAACTCGTAAATTTCGGTAACCGTTAAATCTGAAATGGGATTGAAATCGAAAGCTCCATCTCCCCATTTTGTGAAATAACCCATATAAGCTTCGCTTCGGTTACCGGTACCCGCAACAAGCCGTTTTTCTGTTACAGCAAGTGTATAAAGAGCGTTCATTCGCAAGCGTGGCGCTATATTTATATTATCCATGCCAACTGCCTTTACAAATTCGGTTTTCACACCGGACAAATCTATGAACCGTGTTTCTATGTTAAAATGCTTTGCCACAGCTTCCGCATCGGTTTTGTCTATTTCGTAGTTGCGCTTTGAGCCGCAGGGCATAATTACGCCAACTGTATTTTCACAGGCCATTTTGCAAAGAATTCCTACAAGCGTGCAATCTTTGCCGCCGCTGTTTCCGTAAATAATTCCATTTGCGCCTGCGGATTCTACAACTCTCTTGATGAACTCAACTCTTTGCTCTGTTTCAAACTTGTAATTTCTCATTGCTGCTCTCCCGAAAGCTTCTGTATGTGGCTATTGCAACGCATGTAAACGGAATAGCCAGCACAAAGCCCAAAAAGCCTAGTAACTTTCCCCAAACAGCGAGCGAAAGCAAGATGAGAATCGGAGAAAGGCCAAGCGCACCGCCCATAATTCTCGGGACTATAACCATATCCTGCAAAATTTGAACGCCTACATAAATTGCGGCTATTATCAAAATCACCTGCCATAAAGGCATGCTCGCTTCCAAAGAATAAATCAATCCTAAAAATACCGCTATGGGAATACTGAGAACCTGCAAATAAGGCACCATGTTAAGCGCACCTATAAAAAGCCCGAACGGAAGGCCCATTGGCAAACCCATTATGCTGAACGCCGTTGCAAAGAGCACACCGACAGCAACAGCAACACCGGTTTGCGCTCTGAAATACCGACTCATTATGCAATCGAACGAGTGGAAAAAATGCAGAATTCTGTGGGAATATCGCATGGGAATTTCTGCGGATAAATTCTTTTTCATTTTTTCAAAATCCAACAGCATAAACACAAGGCACAAGCCTATCATAAAAACACCTAAAATCCACACGAATACTCTGCCTACACCGGAAAATACGCCAACAGCTCCGGGCACAATTTTCGCTAAAATGCTTTGCGTAATGCTGAACAGATCCAAATTCTGAAGACTCTCCCATATCGGCATGAGATTTTTTTCTTCCCATATATACTGAATTTTATCCCATACTCCCTGAGGCATATACTCAATTAACAGCTCTCTCCATATACTGTTGGTCGCATATTTTTGCAAAAGGCGGCCGAGATTCACGCCTTGGTCTATCATCATTGGGATAAAGATAAAAGCGGCTCCGATTAAAATTACCGCAAGCACCAGCAGCACCAAAAGAGATGCAATCCATCTGTGCTTGATTATTTTTTGTAAAAGATTTACAAGAGGATTTAAAATATATGCTAACAGAAACGCTATGACAAACGGAGTGAGAACTTCCGCTAAGTAGTAAAGAAATATAAAAAACGCCGCAAAACCCGACACTACGAACAACAGCCGCATTTTGCGGTCTGCGTTCCAGTAGATTTCGCGGTCGTTTTGCATACCATTATTTTATTTTGCCCTGATATACAGCTTTTTTGCCGAGCTGCTCTTCTATGCGAAGGAGCTGGTTATATTTGCATATACGATCGGTGCGGGAGAGCGAGCCGGTTTTGATTTGACCTGCGCCTGTGCCGACTGCAAGGTCTGCGATAAAGGAATCTTCGGTTTCGCCGCTACGGTGAGAAGCGATTGCGCCATAGCCCGCTTTTTGAGCCATTTTGATAGCTTCCAAAGTTTCGGTTACCGTACCGATTTGGTTTACCTTGATGAGGATAGCATTTGCGGCTTTCATCTTGATGCCTTTAGCCAGGAATGCAGGGTTGGTTACAAAGAAGTCATCGCCAACGAGCTGTACTTTTTTGCCAAGCTCTTTGGTGATCGCAACATAACCGTCCCAGTCGTTTTGATCCAGAGAATCTTCAATGGAAACGATAGGATATTTTTTCACCCAATCTGAGTATTTTGCGATCATCTCTTTTGCGGAGTAAAGCCTTCCGGGTTCTGATTTCCAGAACTTGTAGCCTTTGCGCTCGCCTTCGTCAAAGAGTTCGGAAGATGCGCAGTCAAGAGCTATTCCGATTTGAGCACCGGGTTTGTATCCGGCTTCTTTGATGGCTTTCATTATGTATTCAAGAGCTTCGTCGTTGGTGAGGTTCGGAGCAAAGCC
>WQSZ01000047.1 GCA_009787645.1 Candidatus Fibrimonadales bacterium
TTGCATAATATAAATATAATCTAATTAATGCAAAAAAGAACTATTTTTCTTCAATAATTAAATTATTAACAGCCGAGTTGCGCAACAGACACAAATCGGGGTTCTGACGTTTTCCTCTCCACATCATTCAGCACTTTCATCTGCCAAGTAGCACTACAAAAACTTCAAAATCCCAATTTGGCATGCTTTCCACAGCACAACGTCGATGTATCCTCTGTTCAGCCCCGTTGCCTTTTCAATCTGTGCAAACATCTTATCGCCAAACACAGATTCAAGTCTTTGAATCCACACATCGTGTTTAACAACGTTAATGCCTAAATTGCGGGCTATGTGATTTTTGGTTATCTCGCCAATGTGAGGCAGAGTTGCCAAATAAGTTAATTTTTCGGCATCTGTTTTCAATTCATAAAACCCGTTGCGGTAATTTTTACTATTATTCCAGATTTTTATTATAGCCCGTATCTTATTCACATTTCCAAAAATCGGCAACAATTTCTTTTCGCAAACATCGCCGCCGGCATATATAAAATCCATAATTTCACCAAATTTTCGCTTTGCTATTTTTTGCCTAAACCCTCCGGCTAAAATAACATATATACACTCTTCCGCAAATTCATTTGCGCTTAAAATAGGCGGATTGTGCAAACGCTCTTTTATGGTTTCAAAACTGTCCTTGTCTGCGCCCAAACCGGAATCTATTATATATTTTTCCAAGGCGAAAAACAACGCAGAATCTATTTTTTTTACAGACTTGTCGGTTATAGTACAGAAGATTTGATTCATATTGAGAATTTAGACATTTTCTACATTACACTTACCTTGGGGATATAGCTCAGTTGGTAGAGCGACGCGTTCGCAATGCGTAGGCCAGGGGTTCGAATCCCCTTATCTCCATTATGCTTACTGAACCTTGGATGATTTTGCGTTGCCCGGAGATCGCCGTTTATATATATATTATGCAAAAAAACAATGGCTTTGACGAAATTTTCCCGGAAATAAAATACAATTCTCTTGGCAAGCCGTATTTGCCTAAAGGACAAGGCTTTGTGAACTGGAGCAACAGCCATGAAAAATGCATTCTCGCTTTTTCAAAAGAATGCGAAGTTGGCATTGACTTGGAATTTTACCGTGAACGAAATTTTAAGGCTATCTCAAAAAGATTTTTTGCTCAAAGCGAAATTACAGATAAAGCGGAAATATTTTACCCTCTCTGGACAAAAAAAGAAGCCTATTACAAATGCATGGGCGGAGATTTTTTTTCCATTCTAAAAACCGATTCATACCCAAACGCAAAAACATGGAACCTGCAAGGGCCATACAAAGAAAAACATGAGCTTGCGTTATGTGTGAAATTCTAGCTCCCGTAGGTTCTTACGAGTCTCTTATGGCAGCTATAAATGCCGGAGCAAACTCAGTTTATTTTGGCGTGGAAAATTTAAACATGAGAGCCAGAAACTCCGTAAACTTTAGCTTGGAAGATTTGGCAAAAATAATAGCAATATGCAAAAAACATAATGTGAAATCATACTTGACTTTGAATACCGTAATCTACGACAATGAAACGGAGAGAATGCGGCAAATAGTGGATGCTGCGGTTGGGATTGATGCGATAATAGCCTCGGATATGGCAGTGCTGAATTATGCGCATAAAAAGGGGATTGCGCTTCACGCATCTACGCAACTGAATATTTCAAACATAGAAGCTGTGGAATTTTTTTCCGCTTTCTGCGATGTTATGGTTTTAGCAAGAGAACTAACCCTTGCTCAGGTTGCAGATATAATAAAAGAAATTGAGAGAAGGCAAATAAGGGGACCATCGGGAAACTTGGTTAAGATTGAAATTTTTTGCCACGGCGCTCTTTGCATGGCCGTTTCGGGCAAATGCTATTTGAGCTTGCACCACTACAACCACTCTGCGAACAGAGGCGATTGTTTTCAGATTTGCCGGCGAGGTTACCTAGCAAAGGATTTGGAAACAGACGAAGAACTTGTGATAGACAACAAATATATAATGTCTCCAAAAGATTTATGTACAATCGAATTCATAGATAAGATTATTGAAGCAGGAGTTAGCATACTGAAGATAGAGGGTCGGGCACGTGCCCCTGAATATGTTAAAACAACTGTGGAATGCTATAAGCAGGCAGTAGAAAGACCTTTGACAAAAGAAGAGAAACTGAGTTTGAAGGAGAAGCTCTCCACAGTTTTCAACAGAGGCTTTTGGGATGGCTACTACCTGGGGCAGAGGCTCGGCGAGTGGTCTGATGTTCATGGAACAAAAGCCGCAAGAACAAAGATCTATCTGGGCAAGGTCACAAATTATTTTTCAAAAATAGAAGTAGCCGAAATAATATTCGAAACCGGCGAAGAGCTTTGCGTTGGCGAAGACGTGTTGATAATAGGACCCACCACCGGGGTGGTTGAGCAAAAAGCAGAGGAACTTAGGGAAAATGAAGGAAACATCCCAAAAGTTCAAAAATTCAGTTTATTTTCAATGCCTGTTAAAAAAATGGTCAGAAAAGGGGATAAACTATATAAGCTTAAGCCTCTTCAGTTATAGGCATTGCGCAGTTTCCGTGGAATTCTGCGTTTTCATTTATCACTATCTGACGAGTTTTTATGTCGCCGATGAAGCAGGAACGGCTTTCCAGTGTCATTAAGCCATCGCATTCTATATTGCCATGGATTTTGCCTGCAATGGTAGCTTGGCTTGCTCTTATTTCGCCTTTTATTTTACCGGTCTGCTCAACTATCAGCGCTCCTTTTGTATCAACAGAGCCGGTAACAGTACCCGCAATGCGAATGTCGTTATCCAACTTTATATCGCCTTCTATAATAGTAGAAGAACTCAGATGCGTAAGCTCGCCATTGAATTTATTTGCCATTTAAAACCTCTAAAAAGTCAATGTTTGGAACATAATATAGAAAAAACTAAAAATACTTTTCCGGATTCATATTGTTTCCGTTGATAAGTATCTCATAATGCAAATGTGCGGCGGTGGAGTTGCCCGTATTGCCCACATAGCCTATAATATCGCCTTTGCGGATATTAGCTCCCTTTTTTGTCATCGGTGAAAAACGGGATAAGTGCGCATAAAGAGTTGTAATGCCTCCATGGTCTATTTCAATCGTAAGACCCAAATCACCCTTATCGCCTATAAAAATCACCTTGCCGCTTGCCGTGGCAAAAACCGGCTCATTCATGGCCGCAGCAAAGTCCACCGCTTTATGCTCTTCCGAATAGTGCTGGCTGATGACAGCACCTATAACCGGAAGCATGTTCGGAAAAATCTCCAAATTTTGCCTGTTCAAATTTATTTCGGCCTCAAAATCCGTATCTAACTGTACTTTTTGCGAAGATATATGCATGAGGCGGTTTCTGTCTAAAATAGAACGAACCTTGTTTGAGTCGTTTTCCAAATAAGTTTCCAAGATATTCTGTATCTGGGTCTCTATGGCGTAAATGGAATCAAGGTCGGAAAAAGCCGCCTCGTATTCAGCATGCCTCTCCATGAGCCATTTGTTGTCTGCTTGAAGCTTCCATGAGTTTGCGAGTTGCACATTTATCTCTGCGAACTTCCAAATAAACAAACAGAATAAAACGATGGTGACGCAAATAAGCCATGCAAATAACTTAAACCAAAACCGGTTGATTCTATATGTTTGAACCTTTGCCGAATCTTCAGGAATTATCTGAATCGTGTAGAGCTTTTTCATACTGCGTTTACCGCCTGCTGGATACGGGTTAAATCCTCATAAGAATTATAAGTTATTATCAACGTACCTTTTTGTGGGTTTTTAGGAGAGCTTTTGCATTCGACTTTCGTTCCGAAAGCACCTTGCAAAGCGTTCAAAAATTTTTGCATATCAGGGCTCACCGCCGATTTCAAAGCCTGCCGAGGCAAACCGGATGAGGCTGGCTTTTTGGCAAGGTTCTCAGCATCTCTTACGGAAAGATTATTATCAATTATATTCTTAGCCGCCTTTACAGGGTCGCTGATGTTCGGAGAAAGCAACGAGCGAGCTGCGCCAGCCGAAAGCTTTCCCTCTGCAATCCAAGTTCTGACTTGTTCCGGCAAGTTTAGCAAGCGCATGGAGTTTGTTATCGCAGCTCTGGATTTGCTGAGCCGTGTAGCAAGGTCTTCATGGGTGTATCCGTGAGATTCAATGAGTTTCTGATAAGAGGCGGCAGTCTCTATGGGGTCAAGGTCTTCACGCTGGATATTCTCAATTATTGCCCATTCCGCCATTTTTTTGTCTGAAAGTAAATCAAAAACCCTTGCTTCAATTTCTTCCAAACCTGCAATTCTGGCGGCTCTAACACGCCGCTCACCGCTCACAATTTGATAACGCCCTGCGTGCTTGCGGAGCAAAATAGGTTGCAGAATTCCTTGCAGCTTTATGCTTTCGGCAAGTTCCTGCAAAGCCACTTGGTCAAAATGCTTGCGGGGCTGAAACGGATTGGCATCAATGAGCCTAAGAGATATTTTTGTCACGTCGCTGACTTTTTCCGCAATATTTGCAGAATGGTCACGTAAAATCTCGGCCAATCCTATACCCAAACCCATTGCTTTTTTACCCATTGCCAGTCTCCAGAATTTCTTTTGCCAACTTCATATACGCATGACTTCCTGCGCTTTGAATATCATAAAGCATAACCGGCTTTCCGTGCGATGGAGCTTCTGCCAATTTTACATTGCGAGGAATTACCGTATTAAATACTTTACCCTGAAAATTTTCACGCAACGAATCTGTAACCTGTTTTGATAGTGAGTTTCTTGAGTCGCACATTGTGAGCAGCGCACCTTCAATTTTCAAATTAGGATTCAGATTGTTCTGCACAAGTTTTATAGTATTCAAAAGCTCCGCTACTCCTACAAGCGCAAAAAATTCGCTTTGAACAGGTATAACAACGCAGTCAGCTGCAGTCAGGGTGTTTATTGTCAGCAAATTCAAGCTGGGCGGAGCATCTATAATAATGTATTCGTAATTGTGCTCCAATATTTTTATAAGTCTCTGCAATCTGCGTTCTCTGCTCATCGCATTTACAAGTTCCATTTCAAGCTTTGCAAGCCCCGGACTTGATGGTATAATGTTGAGATATTCGAGATTGTATTCCTGATTAATAGGTTGTATAATTTTAGATAACCTTTCAAAGGTAGCTTCTCCCGGAACTTCGGTCAAGGTCAGAGCTTCGTAAATGTCTTCTTCTTGAGTTTCGTTTATGCCTATGCTCTGGCTTGCATTAGCTTGCGGGTCAATGTCTATTAAAAGAGTTTTTTTTTCAAAAATAGCAAAACAAGCGGCTAAATTAACCGCCGTCGTGGTTTTGCCAACTCCGCCTTTCTGGTTACAAATCGCTATAGTTTTAGGCATCTCATCATTTCGTATCCGATTTTGTGCTTTGTCTGCCCAATATATGGCGAGCATTCAAAACCAAAAGCAGTTCGCGATCCAATGGGCAAACTCCCATAACAATACCATCTTTAGCTCTGCGAAGCTCACGAACCGCATCGGATGCGGCGTTTGATTCGCCTGCGCGCCTGTCCACAATGCGATTCTGCTCAACAGAGACAACATCGCAGACTTCGTCAACTAAAATTCCAAATGGTTCGTCAACGCCGGATTTAAACACAACAACTTTGCCGCCAATGGAATCTTTGCTATGCCTGTGGTCAAAACCAAAGGTCTCACGTAAATTTACCACAAGGAGAATTTGGCCACGAATATTTATGTAGCCGCAGACATCCGGCGGTGCATGATAAATCGGGGTTACATTCGTGTTCTCGTTAACTTCCTTAACATCAAGGATATTAACACCGAACAAACGGTTTGACATGCGAAATGTGCACATCTGCATTGTTGAATTTGCCGGAGCTTCTTCTTCGTAATTCATACTTGACCTCCATACCACATTCCATCAACAAGATGCATCAGTTGCTCCAAGTTGACAAGAACTGTCATTTTCTTTTTAATTAATGCGGTGCCTTCAACACCTTCTGCCTGATAACTCTCTTTGTTGAGCTTGACTTCGTAATGTCCGCTGTCTATCAACTTTTCAACCAATAAACCATAAGGTTTTCTAGCATTTTGAGGAATTAAGAAAAACATGTTTTCCGGCTGAGTGCAGCTTTGAATCTGTAAACCGTCTTCTAAACGCACAACTCTTGTGGAGATGCCATCTAAAGTGATGTATTCCTGAGAGCCGACTCGTTCTATAGCAGATGTTTCTACAGCTTCTACACGTTTTACATCTTGCATGGAAACGCCGAATTGCTCGTTGCCGCCATTGGAGAACAAGAGCAAGGAACGGAGTTCTGTACCATCCTCGGCCATGCTTTTTTGCTTTTTGTTGTCTTTTCCACCGCCAACATCACGCACATTATAGTGCCTTGCAAGGCCGGTAGCATCCAAAATCATAGCTACTTTTCCGTCTCCAAGCACTGTTGCGCCGGAGTAAAGCGGAATGCCTTTTACAGCTCTGTGCATAGGCTTAACCACAATTTCTTCACTGCCGTGAATGCGGTCTATAATCAAACCAAAGCGCAGATTACCGCTACGCAAAACTGCGAAATTCAGCGAGTAATGTATTGAATGTCCGTTAGTTTCAGCTTCTTTATATTTTTCGGCCATTTCCTTGCGAGCTTCGGAATTTTGCTCAGTGACCTCTGAAAGAGAATCTTCGTCAAACATTCTTTCACGGGCAAGCGCCTCACGCAAGCGAACCATCGGAAGCAGAGTATCACGCAAGCGGAATACCTCTCTTGCGCCGGCACATTCGATTCTGGTGAATGCATCTTTGTCGTAAAGGCAAACGAGCTCTTCCAGGTTGACCTGCGGAATTGCAAAGCGTTCTTCGCCGCTTTGAACGATGAGTGAAGGTATAATTGCAAGTGTTAATGGCAAGCGCAGTTTTACAACCGAGCCTTCGCCTTCAACGGAAGAAAGAGAAACCGAGCCGCCGAATTTTTCAACGCCGGTTTTTACAACATCCATTCCCACGCCACGTCCGGAAACATCGGTTAGTTTTTCTGCAGTTGAGAAACCGGGCAAGAATACGAGGTTCAGCAAATCCTGTTCGCTCAGTCTTGCAAGCTCGTCTTCTGTTTTGAGATTTTTTTCCAAAACTTTGCGGCGAATAACGTCACGGCACATGCCTTTTCCGTTATCTGTTATATCTACATGTATTTGTCCGCTTTCATGATATGCGCTTAGCGTTACCTTGCCTGGGTCGGTTTTGCCTGCGGCAAGTCTGTCTTCGTTTTTTTCGACGCCGTGGTCGCAAGCGTTGCGAACCAAGTGAGTTAGCGGATCGCCAATTGCTTCCAAAATGTTTTTGTCAAGTTCAACTTCATCACCTTCTGTTACAAAGTCGATTTTCTTGTTGAGCTTGCGAGAGAGATCGCGCACCATTCTTGAATAGCGTGAGAATACTGTGCCAATGGGCTGCATTCGGGTGCGCATGATTGTTTCTTGGAGTTCCGTTGTAACGGAGTCAAGGCTTTGGGTTATGCTACGGAGTGTGGTATCTGCCTGCTCCAAGTGCATGAGTTGCTGGTTACGAACAAGAACGAGCTCGCCTGCGAGCATCATAAGACGATCCAGCAAGTCCACCTTTATGCGCAAAAATTCTTCGTGTTTGCTGTCTGTTGCAGCGCCTGACTTTGCAGCGGCAGGTGGCGCAGCAACTGGTGCTGGCGCAGCAGCGGCAGCAGGGGCAGCAGCAGCTGCGGGAGCTTGAGCTGGAGGCGCAGCAGGGGCAGCAGCAACTTGTTGTTCCGGCGGAACAAATGCTGCGAGTTCAGGAAACTGAGACAAAACATCAGCAACGGAACGAGTTCCCGGATCTGCGGCAGGCGCAGCAACAGGAGCGGCGGGTGCAGCGGCTGCAGGTGCAGCAGCGGGAGCTTGCTGGACAGGATCTGCCGAAGTGCCGCTATTCAAACCTTTCAGTGTAGTTACGAGTTCGCTTACATCAACTTTGTTGCTCGAATCGACATCGTCAAACATTTCGCTTAACCTGTCTGTGCCTTCCATAAGAGTGTCCGAAATCGGCTGTGTTATGGTAAGCCGACCCTCACGTAGAGAGTCTAGAAGACTTTCCATTGCGTGGGTAAGAGTTCCTATGCTCGTTAAACCTAAAAAGCCTGCGGAACCTTTTATAGTATGAATTGCACGAAACAGATCGTTGATCGAACTGATGCTTATTTCACCGGTCTTCTGAAGCTCTTCAAAAATCTCTTCTATATGAGTGAGATGTTCGCGAGATTCTTCAACATATTCCGAAAGAATATCGTTGTCAGTTTCCATTATTAAAACCTCCGTTATAACTTTGTGAATGTAGAAAATTATTTAAGGCTGGTTTAGCGCTTTTGCCAAACTCAGTGCCTTTATTTGCGTTTTCCATACCAACTCCGGGTTGTCACAGCGTAGCCAATCCATGTATTTTGAGCCCATGTAAGACCACGCAAAGATGTTCTTTATGCCTGTACCTGCGGCTATTTCAGTCGCTTCCTTTACAAAATGTTCGGTTCCAGCCTCAATATGATAGTTCTTTATCCATATTTGGGGCTCTTTATTGTGGATTTTCGCCAAATTTGCGATTTTTTCGCTGACTTCTTTATAATCGTGCCGGACCTTCTCAATGGTATCACCCTTTTCCCAGTAGGGGTCGCTGCCTATTTCGTCCACGCAGGGTAGCTTTGCCACCTCTTCCCAGTTTTCCAATCCGGCTGGGAACCAGGGCGGCAGCAGGCAAACAGAATTTCTTTTGCCGTATTTGTGCACCTCTTCCGTTAACAAAGACAGAAACGAAATGAGGCTTTGCTGTTTTGAACTTTGTTCGGCGCAATGCTTGCAGTGGCAGCTCTGTAACTGCGGATTGTTTTTTTCAAAATAAAAATGCGGTTCATCCCAGAACACGGTTTCAATATCGCACTGGCAAACAAACTTTATCCACTTCTTCATGTAATCTCGGAATGCCGGGCTATTGGGGCAAGCAGCTACGAGCCTTTGTCCATCTTGGCTCACCTGTGCCATTTCCGGAGTCCGTGCTGCAAGCTCGGTATAAGCTTCACCGCCAAACACTCGACCTACACCCCAAGGGTTCACGTAAACATTTAAGCCCTCTCTTTTGGAGAGGGCTATGATCTCTTTCATCGTTTGCGGATAGTATTGCAAATCTTCTTCTGAGAATGTGTGCAACACGTGATTAAATCCGGCTTCTCTGATAGTTTGCATATCTTTGCGAACCCACTCGGGATTTCGCACGCCAAAGTATGAGATGCCGGTTTTCACTTATCTTAATTAGTTAGCGATAAATTTTCCTTGAGCATCTTTAGTTTTGCCGAGCATGGTCAATATCATATCGATAAGCCACCATAAACCAAGACCACCTAAAGTGATCAATTTCAGTATGCCGAGCCCAATTCTACCGGAGAAGAATCTGTCCACGCCCAAACTACCTAAAAATGCAGAGAACAACATAGTTGTGCTCCAAGACACAGAACTTTTCGGTTCTACTCCTTCGTGTATTACCTGAACAATATTCCCGTCTTTATCTTTATAGCTACCGAGAACGATCATTATAAAATCGATAAGTGCCCAAATACCGCAACCACCCGCCGTAAGCAGTTTCGCTATTCCGAGCCCTGTTTGACCGTTATAAAATCTGTCAGCGCCAAAACCACCGAGGAATCCGGCAAGAAGCAATAGCGTTAGACCGTTTTTTTCATTTGCATTAGGCATGAAAATATCTCCTTTTTAAAATTTATATGAATTTAGAAATTTTTATTATGCATTTTATCCAAACCCAGCAAAATATAGGAAACACAATAATCA
The DNA here is from genome assembly GCA_009787645.1 of Candidatus Fibrimonadales bacterium. Classification (GTDB taxonomy): domain Bacteria; phylum Fibrobacterota; class Fibrobacteria; order Fibrobacterales; family Fibrobacteraceae; genus Fibrimonas. Next base: position 9,841 of record WQSZ01000047.1, read on the forward strand.
CCGCCAAGTTATATTCAACCGCCTTTTTTGGCTCCAGTTGCACCATTGAAACAATTGCTCTTGTGATTCCACATCCCCAGCAATCAACTCCAAAAATATTTTTAAATAGACAAATTGTTCCCGGCCCTTCAAGCCAAGCCATCGGAACAAAAAATAAAACAATCGGTATGGAGAGTAGACCGAGCAGCATTAGTTTTTGTTTCATATCTTACCTGCGGATTGCAATATAGTAATCCAACCCCGGCGGGAAAACAAATGTGCTCATTGGCATCCATTTACATGGATTTGACTGACATTTGACGTACCCTTGACAAATTAGGGGATATTTTCTATATTTTGGGCTATGAATATGAAACATCTATTTCCATTCCGCTTAATGAGCTTAGCCTCAAGGCTAGGCCGAGCTGTTGTGAGAACAAACTCAATAGCTACATACCCACTGTATCCACCTGCACGTGTGTAATAGCTTTGAGCGAAAAACGGCGATTTTGGCCTAAAATCGCAATATATGCCTTCTTTGCTCATTTTTTTTGAGCTATATAAATTTTTTTTGTACTATTAAGCAAAAAATAATTTATTTTATAACACAAAGAACATCGCTTATAGAACAGAGATGTACCCTTGAACTGTTAAATGGAGGATTTATGGATTTCGTGAAAATCGTGTTAGGCACATTTTTGCTAGCTATTGCATTTTGTATGGCAACCGCATGGGTTGTAATGATGGCAATCAACATAATATTGCCCGAAGCGAATGTAACGGAGCACTACGTAGCTATCGCAATGGCGATCGCTATAATGCTTGCAATTGTTGCGACTGCATACGAAATCAGATGGACGAGAAAGCTGAGAAGGCATCTATGGGCACATTCAAGGAGGCCGAGATTCTGATAAATTGGACATTGTGGCATTTGCTATATTAACTCCCATAATGGGAGTTTTTTTCTTATTGATATGCTTATCTTCGTTCGCTTTTGCCGGCGAAGATCAACTCTTGGATACCGGGCGCATTCAGCCCATATTTCAAGACGGAAAATATATAAATCCGTTTCCAATAGATTCTTCTAAAATTCAGCAGCGCAGCAGGAGCATTTTTAGATTTTTGTTCAGGCCAAAAGCCGAGAATTCCAAACCGGCAACGCTTTTGCCTACGAAATATGCGGATGTAAACAACGCTTTGCCAAAAGAACAGAATGGATTGTATGTAACTTGGCTTGGGCATTCCAGCTTGATTGTGCAAATAGACGGCGTGCGCATATTGATAGACCCTGTTTTTGAAAATGAAGTCTCCCCCGTTCCTTTGCTCAGAAGCGTGCGTCGCTTTCAAAAAGATGCGCCTGTTAGCGCAGATGAACTTCCTTTTATAGATGCGGTTTTTATTTCTCATGATCATTATGACCATTTGAATGCGAAAACAATTATTGAGCTCGCTAGCAAAGTAGGTTATTTTTTAGTGCCGATCGGCGTAGGTGCTTATTTGAAAATGTGGGGAGTAAGCTCGGAAAAAATCCAAGAATATACATGGTGGCAAGAGGGAAAATTGCAAGGCAAGTCCGGGCAAACGTTGCGCTTTGCTTGCACGCCGGCTCGCCATCGCTCTGGCAGAAGTTTGTATGGCGGCAATACGAGTTTATGGGCATCCTGGGTTTTAATAGGTCATACGCACAGGTTGTTTTATAGCGGAGATACAGGTAATGGGGTGTATTTTAAGCAGATTGGGCATCGCTTTGGGCCATTTGATGTTACGCTTATAGAAAACGGCCAATACAATGTCAGGTGGTCGCACAATCATCTTTTTCCGGAAGATGGCATTCAAGCGCATTTGGATTTGCGTGGAAAATACATGATTCCAGTGCACTGGGGTTCTTTTGACTTATCTCCTCACAACTGGCGTGAACCCATTGAGCGTGCAACCAGTGCTGCCAAAGAGCAAGGCGTTAATTTGCTCACGCCGCAGATAGGAGAGACGGTGAAGTTTTTAAGGTGAACCAAAATTCAATTCCCCACCCCAAACATATTTGCTGAACTTTGCGCTTTTTTGAGCACCTATAATACAGGTATTGGCAATGCCTAATTTTTTAGCATATTTGTTAAGAGCGGTTAAATCTGCATTAGTAGGCGTTTCCTTGGCTTCCAGCGCAATTGCGTTTTGCTCTTCTTGAAGAAATGGAGTGCGGACAATAAAATCTATCTCACAGGATTTATCCTCGTAATAACTTATCCTTTCAAAGTTTAGCAACGATGCCAAAACTGCATTTTCAAAAATCTGACCGCTTGAAAGTTGAGCGTTTATGCTTGCAATGCCGTTGTCTATAAAATAAACTTTCTTCAGCTTTCTGTTTTGAACATCTGGAGA
>WQSZ01000048.1 GCA_009787645.1 Candidatus Fibrimonadales bacterium
TTTCCCCACGATATATGGCTTGTGATAGACGGAAACACCGGGCAAAATGTTATAAAGCAGATTAAAACTTTCCACGAGAACTTTAAGCTCACAGGTTTGATCGTAACAAAATTAGACGGCACCGCCAAAGGTGGCTCCGTCCTTTCCATAGCAAGCGAACTCAAAATTCCCATTTTATGGATTGGGGTAGGTGAAAAAATAGAACACCTGCTCCCATTCAACAAAGCCGATTACATTAACGGTTTATTTGAATTGGCCTGAATTTCGCAAAATTTTCAGAAAAATGCATAATACCCTTGACAAGCCCAAAATTATTTTCTATATTTTAATACATAGTAAATAAGTATGTTTAATATGTATTAAACATACTTCAATCCATGGAGGTAAAAGTGGATAAAATGAAGTTGACGACCGTGCTTTTTGTGCTATTTCTGGCTTCTTTTGCCTATTCACAGGGTAAAGCTGCCAAAAAAGTAACGCTCCTAAACGTTTCTTACGACCCTACCAGGGAGTTGTACCAGGATTATAATAAGGTTTTTGCTGAGCATTATAAGGCTAAAACTGGGGTTGAAGTAACCATAAATCAGTCTCATGGCGGCTCCGGTGGGCAGGCTAGGAGCGTTATTGAAGGGAATCAAGCCGATGTTGTAACTCTCGCTTTAGCTTTTGACATTGATGCAATTGGCACGGCACGAAAGGGCCTTATAGCCGATAATTGGATAGCTCGTTTCCAGCAAAACAGTTCGCCTTATACTTCTACCATTGTTTTTCTTGTTCGCAAAGGCAACCCCAAGGGCATAAAGGACTGGGATGACATTGTAAAACCCGGTGTTAACGTGATAACCCCAGACCCAAAAACATCAGGTGGAGCACGCTGGAACTACTTGGCGGCGTGGGCTTATGCACGTGCTAAATACGGCGAAGATAAAGCCCGTGATTTTGTAAAGAAATTGTATGGCAATGTGTCTGTTTTGGATCCGGGTGCTCGTGGTTCTACGAATACTTTTGTGCAACGAGGTTTGGGAGATGTTCTGCTGGCGTGGGAAAACGAAGCTCACCTGATTGTCAAGGAACTTGGCGGCGGAAACTTTGAGATAGTTACCCCAACCATAAGCATATTAGCGGAGCCTTCTGTTACTTATGTTGACGGCATTGTGAACAAGAGAGGCACAAAGGATGTTGCTATCGCCTATTTGGAATACCTGTATTCGGAAGCGGCGCAGCGGATTATAGGCAAGCACTATTACCGTCCTTCCAATCCGGAAATAGCCAAAGAATTTCCGATCTTTGCAAATCTTAAATTGGTGACCGTTGACAAGGATTTCGGTGGATGGGCTGCAGCGCATAAATTGCATTTCGCCGACAACGGGCAATTTGACCAGATAATGAGAGACCTAAAAAAGAAATAGAGATTTCCTATGCCGCTCAGAATGAAAAAAAGCAAAATACCTGGTTTTGGATTGAGCTTAGGGTTAAGCCTAAGCTATATGTCCTTCCTTATACTTATACCCATATCTGCTCTTATCATTTACGCAGCTAAAATTTCTCCGGAAGAATACTTCAACATTATTACGGATGCACGGGTTATTTCTGCATTCAAGGTTTCATTTATCTCGGCTATAGCCGCCGCAATGCTTAATTTCGTATTCGGCTTTATCTTAGCGTGGATTTTGGCAAAGTATGACTTCTTCGGAAAGAAAATAGTTGATGCTTGCATAGATCTGCCTTTTGCAATTCCCACCGCCGTGGCAGGCATTTCGCTTGCCATGGTATTTTCACCCAAGGGTTTTATCGGGAGTTTTCTCTCTTTGTTCAATGTTTCGCTCGAATATTCCAGAGTGGGCATAGTTGTTGCGCTTGTTTTTATAGGGCTGCCGTTTGTGGTACGCACCGTGCAACCCGTTATAGAAGAATTGGACAACAGCGTGGAAGAAGCTGCCGCAAGCCTTGGGGCTAATTATTTTCAGATTTTTTTCAAAGTTATTTTTCCTTCGGTGCTGCCGGCTTTGATTACCGGAGCGGCAATGGCTTTTTCCCGTGGGCTAGGTGAATATGGCTCCGTTATATTCATATCAAGCAATATGCCTTATGAGAGCGAAATAGTTCCGCTGTTAATCATAAAAAAACTTATGCAGTTTGATTATGTGGGCGCAAGCGCTATTGGCGCAACCATGCTTGTAATAGCCTTTATTATGTTATTCATTACAAATTATCTTCAAAGCCGTATGATAAAGGAGCGTTCCTAATGGTTAAAAAAAGAGTTGTCCATGAACCGCTGTGGGTAAAAACTTTATTGTTCCTTATCTCCGGCGCATTTTTATTCGTGTTTATAGTTTTGCCCTTGGTGACAATTTTTCGCGAGGCCTTTAAGTCCGGCATAGCTGTTTACATGGAAACTTTCTCAGACCCTGGTGTAATGTCTGCAATAAAACTTTCCCTGCTTACGGTGTTGATATGCGTTCCTATCAATACTTTTTTTGGGGTTTTCATAGCGTGGCTGCTAACTAAATACAGGTTCCCGGGCAGGAAAGTTTTAATTACGATTATTGATTTGCCGTTTAGCATTTCTCCTGTTATAGCCGGGCTTCTTTTTATTTTCCTGTTCGGTTCTTTTGGATGGTTTGGAGCTTGGCTTATGGAATACGATATAAGAATTGTGTTTGCCGTTCCCGGAATAGTTCTTGCGACCCTTTTTGTTTCTTTTCCATTTGTGGCTCGTGAGCTTATGCCGCTTATGCGTGAATTGGGAAAAGACGATGAAGAGGCCGCTCTTACATTGGGAGCTTCGGGTTTCCAAATTTTTTGGAAAGTGACGCTTCCGAATATAAAATGGGGTTTATTGTATGGAATTATACTTACAAACGCCAGAGCCTTGGGAGAGTTCGGGGCGGTATCGGTTGTGTCCGGTTTTGTTAGAGGAGTGACTACCACTATGCCGCTCTATATAGATATTCTTTATGGGGAATATATGTTTAGGGCTGCTTTTGCGCTCGCATCTCTTATGACCTTTTTAGCGTTGGTGACAATTATAGCAAAAGCCGTTTTGGAGTATTACATAGCGGCTCAAAGAAAATCCATGGAGGTGAAAATACAATCATGAATATTGAGATAGCAAATGTCAATAAGAAGTTCGGCAATTTTGTTGCCTTGGATGATGTCAGCATAAGTATTCCCAAAGGGGAAATAATAGCTCTGCTTGGGCCTTCCGGTTGTGGCAAAACCACGATATTGCGGATTATAGCAGGCTTGGAAACTCCGGATTCCGGCGTGATAAAATTCTTTGGGGAAGATTTTAGCAATAAAAAGATAAAAGACAGAAAGGTTGGGTTTGTATTTCAGCATTACGCTCTTTTCAGGCACATGAACGTATTTGAGAATATAGCTTTTGGGCTTCGCATACGTCCTCGCAAAATACGCCCTGACGAAAAAACCATACGCGAAAATGTTATGCGTTTAGTTTCCCTTGTTCAGCTTGATAATTTTGTGAACCGCTTCCCTTCGGAACTTTCCGGCGGGCAAAGGCAGCGAGTGGCACTTGCGAGAGCGCTTGCCGTGGAGCCTACCGTGCTGCTGCTGGATGAACCTTTTGGTGCTCTTGATGCAAAAGTCCGCAAGGAATTGCGGCTTTGGCTTCGCCGCTTGCACGATGAAATTCCCGTTACAAGCATTTTTGTAACGCACGACCAGGACGAAGCTCTTGAAGTTTCTGATTCCGTGGTAATTGTGAACAAAGGGAAAGTAGAGCAGATAGGAAGCCCGGAAGAGGTATGCGATTCTCCTGCGAATCCGTTTGTTGCAGATTTTTTAAGCGATGTGGACGAACTTTCAATAAAAAAGAAGAAGAAAGGATTGTTCAATGTGATTAATGACAAGCGGCAAGGAATTTAAGCATGAGTTTAGAGGTTCGGCGTATTGATACTGATTTTCTGATTATAGGCGGCGGCACGGCCGGCTGTTATGCGGCACTGACTTTTTGCGAGCATAGCGATGCTAAAGTGCTGATTGCAGAAAAGGCAAATATTCGGCGCAGCGGATGCCTCGCCGCAGGTGTTAATGCCCTCAATGCCTATATTGGGCAGGGCAAAACTCCGCAGGATTATGTGGATTACGCTCGTAGCGATGCGGCAAACATTGTGCGAGGCGATCTTTTGCAGACTATGGCAGAGGGTTTGAATCGTGCTGCTGAGAAACTGGAAAGTCTTGGGCTTACCATTTTAAAAGACAGCCAGGGGCAGTATGCAATGCGTGGCTGGCGCAATGTAAAAATCAATGGGGAAAATATCAAGCCTATTTTAGCCGATGCCGTTGCTAAACAGAAACGCATTGCCGTTCTGAACCGAGTAAACGTGTTTGAATATATAATACGGGAAAACAGAATTTTGGGAGTTTATGCTGTTGGAATTGATGAGCCAATATTATATACTATTTTGGCAAAGGCTGTGTTATGCGCCACAGGGGGAGCAGCGGGATTGTATAAACCTAACCACCCCGGATTTTCCCGGCACAAAATGTGGTATTCACCATTCAATACCGGCGCAGGCTTGGCTATGGGCATTCAGGCGGGAGCCGAGATGACTACTCTTGAAATGCGTTTCATCGCTCTGCGCTGCAAAGACACTATCGCTCCTACCGGAACGCTTGCGCAGGGAGTGGGCGCAAAGCAAGTCAATGCTCTTGGCGAAGTTTATGAAGATAAATATGGAATTACTACATCACAGCGTGTATATGGAACCGTTGCGGAAAATCGTGAAAAACGAGGCCCCTGCGCCTTGCGCACTGTAGGCATTGCCAAAGAGCAGGAAGAGGATTTACTAAAAGCTTATCTGAATATGGCACCGAGCCAAACCTTGCGCTGGCTTGAAAGCGGCAAAGGGCCAAGCGTTCAAAATGTGGAGATTGAAGGCACCGAGCCTTACATCACCGGAGGACATACCGCCAGCGGTTATTGGGTAAATACCAATCGTGAAACTACCATACAGGGACTTTTCGCAGCCGGAGATGCGGCTGGGGGCTGCCCGCAAAAATATGTGACAGGAGCTTTGGCAGAAGGAGAAATTGCGGCAAAAGCGGCAATACGTTATATGAGCAGCGAAATATCTTCGCCTGATGCAGATAATACAGAAGCTATCAAGCAAAAGCTGGAAGGATATTTCTCTCACTCCGAAAATTCCTGCGATGCGCTTGAAGAAGCCATGCAAGCGATAATGGATAAATACGCAGGCGGAATTGATACCCATTATAGCTTCACGGAAAAATCGCTTAAAATTGCCGATAAAAAAATTTTAGAGTTGTTAAAGCAGTCGGAGCAACTCTGTGCTTCTAATATGCAGGAGCTGGTTTATATAATGGAACTTCAAGAACGTCTCATTCTTTGCCGCTCGGTGATTGCTCATCTTGCCGCACGAAAAGAAACACGCTGGCGTGGCTTTGCCGAGCACATAGATTATCCGAAAAAAAGTTCTGAGTTGGAGTGCTATGTGAATTCTCAACTGAAAGACGGCAATATCAACATTATCCATAGACCTTTGGTGCAAGAGGGAGGTATCTATGAGCATTGAAATTCGGCAGAACCTCTGCATTGGTTGCGGCAGATGCGCCGAAGTTTGCCCAGGCAGTTTGATTGTGCTGAAAAACAACACGGCAACTATGTTTAAACCTGAACGCTGCTGGGGCTGTGCCTCTTGCATAAAGGAATGTTCGGTGGAAGCAGTTGCTTTATTTTTGGGCGAAGATATGGGCGGCTTGGGCGGCAAAATGACTGCACGGCGAGAAAAATCGTTGATGCATTGGACTTTGGAAAAAATTGACGGAAGCACTCAAACCATCACGGTAAACAACCGAGATTCAAATAAATATTAGATTCAACAGAAAGGATTTACAGCCCTCTTTAACTGCGCTTATTTCTTATTCATGCGCTCTTTGGTTAAAAGAGCAATGCCTATGGCACCCATCTCACCGGGTCGCTCCGGACGAATCGGCATTAAACCTGTATGTTGCTCAAAAGCACGCAAAACAGCATCATTTTTGAAGGTACCGCCCTGCACCACCACTTTTTTACCCAAAGAATCCAGATTTCGCAAGCGAATGACCTTTGTAAACACATTATCCACAATAGAACGGCAGATTCCGGCTATTATATCTTCGGGCTTTTTGCCGTCTCTTTGCTCCGTTATAATGGAGCTGTTCATAAATACAGTGCAACGGCTGCCTAACTTTGACGGATTTTGCGAGCGAAACGCCATTTCTGCGATTTGCTCCATTTTAATGCTAAGACTGCGGGCATAAGTCTCTATAAACGAACCACAGCCGCTTGAACAGGCCTCATTCAAGATTATGCCGGTGACTACCCCACCTGCCACAGAAATAGCTTTCATATCCTGGCCGCCTATGTCTAAAATAAAACTCACATCCGGACATATCTTTTTTGCCGCCCTTGCGTGAGCAACAGTTTCCACAGTATGATAATCGGCTCTGAGAGCTCGGTAAAATAAAAGCTCGCCATAACCCGTTGTTCCAACACCCAAAATTTCAAGCTTTGCTCCGGCTTCCTTATAGCGCTCGTTTAGCTGTATAAGCGCACTCTTAAGCACCACAAGAGGATCACCCTGATTGCCGGAATAAAAACTGTCTATAACATCTTCGTTTTCGTTCAGCAACACGAACTTTGTGGTTGTGCTGCCGGCATCTATGCCCAAATACGCTTTTACAACCGAACCTCTTTCGGGCTGCGGATAGTTGCCGTCAAAGAGAGGATGCCTGCGAATAAACTCGCCTTTTTCATCTTCATTCGCAAAAAACGGCGGAGTTTCATCTTCACCGGACTTTTCCTTTCTTTCTAAAAAATGCTCAAGAGCGTAGATGCTTTTTTCTTTGTTATAACCGCATTTTTTGCCTTTATACATAGCGCCGGCAGAAAGTGCCGCTCCCCATGCTACCAAAACCTCGGAATGTTTTGGCACCAAAACCTGCGAACCGGAAATTCCCAAACGTTGCTGAAATACCCCTACAAGCGAAGGGTTAAAAGTCAAAGGACCACCCTCAAAAAGCACAGGCGGCTTTATCTCCATTCCCTGCGCCAAACCACCGATAGTCTGCTTCGCAATGGCATGGAAACTCGAAAGCGCAATGTCTTCCTTGGCAACACCCTGATTCAAAAGAGGCTGTATATCAGTTTTCGCAAAAACGCCGCACCTGCCGGAAATTTCATATACCTTTTCACCCCTTGAAGCGTAGCTCTCAAAATCCTCTGTTTTTATGCGCAAAAGCTCCGCAACTTGATCTATAAACGCACCGGTTCCGCCTGCGCACACGCCATTCATTCGCATATCGCCGGCAAGGAGCTTGCCTGTGGTTTTATCTTTTTCAAAAAATATCACCTTTGCATCTTGACCGCCAAGCTCGATTGCTACACGAGTTTCCGGGTACATTTCCCGCACCGCCAAAGCATTCGCCACAACCTCTTGAACAAAAAACGAGCCGGACTTTTCCGCAAAAGGCTGCCCACCGGAACCGCAAAAAGAAACCGTAAAAGATTTACCTTCAAACATTTGGTGAGCCTCGTTCAACAACTCGCAAACCGTTTTTGCCTGCATAGCATTATGCCTCTGATAGCAGCTATGCAACAACTCCCTTGTTTCCGGATTTACAATGGCGATTTTAACGGTAGTGGAGCCAACATCAACGCCAACCCACAGTTCGTTATGAGACATACTTTCTCCAATCAGCTCTTTTCTCTAAAAATAAATCGTAAAGTGTAGCAAATACAATCGCAAAAAATACTGCCGCCATGCCACCGATCAAAACTATCAGTTTTCTTTTTGGCTTGGATTTGTAAATAGGCTTCATAGGCGCATCTATAATATCCAAAACAGGCATGTCGCGAGCTTCTTCTATTTTCGCAAGCTCATGCTGAGTTCGCAATTGAATCATTATTTCCTGATTTGTCATAACTTCTCTTTGCAATCTTGAATCTTCCAACTGCTCGGTAGGATCCATGCGAAGCTTGTTCCTTAGCCTGAATGCGCGAAGAGTTTCTTCCGACTCCTTCAATATTTGCTTCACATCAGTAAGCCTCTCTTCAATAAATTTTCGATTTTCCGAAGCCTTAAAGTGCATCTTGTTCAGCAAAATGTCGTTCAACTGGCTGATTACAAAATTATTCACATCAAAAGAGACCCGAGGGTCTTGAAATTCCGTTGTGAGCGTTATAACTCCGCTTTTTTTGTCTTGGGTAAAAACTACGTATTTACCCTTTCTAAGAGACTCAAGCATACCGTACGCCAGTTTTATCTGCCAATCTTCTTTGGTGGTATCGGGTTCCACTTTCCACAGGGTTTGCAGGGTAATCGGAGTTAAAGTATCCGGCAGGGCTTTGGAAACCATCCATTTTTCATCCAAAATAGATTGCAGCATATAACTAGACAAAATGATATCGGCTAAATAAGCGGACGGATCATCGCTTTTCATAGAGGAAATTCCGGCAAGCGCAGCAAGCGCACCCAAATTGCCTTGCGAAATTCCGGATGTTTGGTAAACGATTTTCGCCTCGGTTTTATAAAAAGGCACTGCCGTAATTGCAGAGGCTAAAGCAAGCCCTAAAATCACAATAAATATAAAAACCGCCAAAACCTTGTGCTTCAAGGTTCTCTTTATTATAGAAAGCACCAGTTCCAGCAGGTCAATCTCTTCTTCATCTTCTTTTTCTTTAGGCATGGGAGTTAATCTAGAAAATTACAACACCCTTCCCAATTGCTGAAGGCCCATTCGAATCTTTTTGCATACATACTCAAAGCTATACCCAAAAATCCGGGCTATTTCCTCCCTGCTCCAGCCTTCTCCATAGCTAAGCTCAACAAATAATTGCGAAACAGGGCACACTATTTCGGATATTTTATCCACAACCCATACGGGAGCCTGACTATCTTTTGCAACAAGAGGTTCTGTAAACGAATACACATTCAATATCTGTCGTTGCCTTCTCTCCTCTCTGTAATAATCCATGCAGCAGTGATATGTTATTGTGTAAAGCCAGGTTTTTACGTCCGATTGCTCCATAAAAGGAACCCCGCTGTTGATAATTCTCAAAAAAACCTCCTGGCGAATATCTTCCGCCTCAGCCAGACTGCTCATATAGCGCTGACTCACTTTAAGCACAAAATCCGCATTTTCAAGCCAAAGCTCGGATACGTTCATAACAACTCCTCTTTTAAAATTTACACCCCCCAATTATATATTATTATTGAGCATTTTGCCGTATTTTGCAAACAAGTGTTTACATATCAGTGCATTTTGCAAACAAATGTTTACATTTTTGACCGGAATTGGCCAGAATTTATGAAATATTTAGATTTTTGCAGTTCCAGCCCTGCTCAGCCTATCGTTAATCGCATTGCCCAAACCCTCTTTTGGCAAAATAACCGCAAAAATCCTGTTAAGCCCAAAAGAATCAAGCTCATGCAGAAGTCTATACAAATTAGCCGCAGCCTCCGTAGCATCACCTCTCTCCGAAAGATTCAAAACTTTAGCAAATGCAGCAGAATTCGCAGGCAACTCCCCAAAAGCCAATAAACCCGAATTCTGCGGAACTTCACTCGGCAAACCCAAAAAAAGCGGCGTTCCGGGGCTGTAATGCTTATCCAGCAACCCAGGGGAAGGATTTCCGCCACCCATGCCCCACTCCCTATACCCCATATCCTTAATCATCTCCCCCGTCACCGCACCCGGCCTGTATATCACAGGAGTTTCGCCTTCAAAACCGATCACCGTGCTCTCAATGCCAACTTCGCAAACTCCACCATCAACAATGCCGTCTATTCGCCCACCCAACTGCTCCAAAACATGCTCTGCGCTCGTAGGGCTCAAATGCTGAAACATATTTGCGCTCGGCGCTGCCAACGGAAAACCTGCAAGTTTTATTATATCTCTTGCTATTTGCTTTTTGGGCATTCTCACCGCAACTGTTTGCAAACCACCGGTAGTTAAATCAGGAACATTTTTCCTTTTTGGCAAAACCAAAGTCAAAGGACCGGGCCAAAATTTCTCCGCAAGCCCTCTCGCATTTTTGGGAATTTCCACCGCCAAATTTTCAAGCTCATCAAGCTCGGATATATGCACAATCAAAGGGTCAAAAAAAGGTCTTTCCTTAGCAGCGAAAACCTTAGAAACCGCGATTTCATCGAGCGCATTGGCCGCAAGCCCATAAACAGTTTCAGTAGGAATCGCAACAATTCCACCACCTTTTAAAACCTCGGCAGCCTTGTCAATTGAAATATACATTTAGGGAAAACTTAGAAAACAATGATGACTAAAGTTTACTACTTTCTCATAATGTTCTCTCAAGAAGATCACAAATGGATGGCACAAGCATTGGAGCTCGCAGAAAGTGCCGCAGCAAACGGCGAAACTCCGATAGGAGCCGTGATTGTGTTGAACGGAGAGAAAATCGCTGCAGCAAAAAACAGCATGGAAGAGATGCGCAGCGCAACCGCCCATGCGGAAATTTTGGCCATAAACGAGGCCGGGCAAACCCTGAAAAACTGGCGTTTAGACGGCGCAACCCTTTACGTTTCCCTTGAACCGTGCCCAATGTGTTGGGGGGCAATCAAGAACAGCCGTATTTCAAAAGTTGTGTTCGCCGCAAGCAACGTAGGGGCAATCCCTTGTGGTTGCCCCGTTACACCACCAAACAATTCCCCCATTGCACCAAACAGCGGTTGCCCCGTTACACCAAACGATTTCCCCGTTGTTGGCGGCCTTTTGGAAAAAGAAAGCGTGGATATTTTGCAGAATTTCTTCCGAAATGTCCGCAAAACCAAAAACGATTCGGGAAATAAGGGATAAATTTTTCCTATATTTTATTTCATATGAAAGCGGAACAGGTAAATCCGTTTCTAAAATCTGCTGTAGAAACATTTAAAACCATGGTAAATCTTGCGGTTAAGCCTGGCACACCATACTTACGCAAAGAAGCTAGCCAGCCAGAGATTTCCGGTTTTGTAAATATTTCAGGTGATATTAGGGGTACTTTCGCAATGACATACCCCGCGAATACTGCTATAAACGTTTGCTCAAAATTTTTAGGAGAAGAAATAAAAGAATTAAATGCAAGTGTAGCAGATTGCATAGGCGAACTGACAAATATCGTCACGGGCTTCGCAAAACAAAACCTGAAATCACTGCTATTTTCAATAACTTTACCAAAGGTAGTTCACAACCAAACCATCATTCCAACAGATGTTCCGGTTATATGCATACCTTTTGAAAGCGATATGGGCACCTTTATCATTGAGGCCAGCTATGACAGCTAATCGCCACCAGCCAACCTCGCTCTTAACTCCTCGACAATGGAGTACGGCAACTTTTGCACCCCGAGCAAACTGTTTCCCCCGTGGTAATCGCTCCCTCCGGTCTCAACAAGCCCGTATTTCTTTGCAATCTTGCTGTACTTCTTTGTGCTTTTTGCGGTTTTATAATTGTAAACTTCAAGGCCGGCAATGCCATAGTCCACCAGAGTTGGTATTAGCTCGTCTGCATTTGTGTATTCGGGATGGGCCATGACTGCAAGCCCCCCGGCCTTTTTTATCAGCGAAATTGCCTCTTCCGAAGTTAGGCCCTTCGGGGGGCAGTATGCTGCGGCTCCTTCCTTCAGATAGCGCTCAAACGCATCCTGAAAAGAGCTTACTAACCCGGCTTCAAGCATAGCTGAAGCGACATGAGGCCTACTGATGCTGGCTCCGAAACATTGCCGCTCGACTTGTTCGTAATCAATGTTAAGTCCGAGATTGCGCAATTTCTCAATGATTGCTCTAACTCGATCTTTACGTTTTTCGCTCTGAATTTTAAGCGCCGCCAGGAACTCTGCGTTTTGAATATCGCAGAAATAACCGAGTATGTGAATATCCCTTCCATTGCTTACCGAGCTCACTTCAATACCGGGAACGAGCTCCACCCCCAAGCTCTCCGCAATTTTTGGCGCAGTGGAATAAGCATCGAATGTATCGTGATCTGTTATGGAAACACAGGTTAAATTTTTGGACAGAGCTAAATTTAAAAGAGCCTCTACCCTAAGGGCTCCATCCGAATGAACGGTATGTAAATGCAGGTCTATATTAGGCAAATACCCTCAAGGGGAATTGAACCCCTGTTCTGGGATTGAAAGTCCCATGTCCTAACCTCTAGACGATGAGGGCAA
>WQSZ01000049.1 GCA_009787645.1 Candidatus Fibrimonadales bacterium
AGAATTTTTTAAACTTAGTTTTTTTCGCACGGCAAAGTGCATACGAATTTCAAGCAATTCCGCTTGGATATAACACAAAAACAGGAGGTTCTTTATGAACAAAGCCTTTTCAATAGCTGCAATAGTTGCTCTAGTCACAACCCTTTCTTTTGCAGAAGGTTTAAAAATTGGTGCTCGCGCTGCGCTTAATATAAATTACGTCTCTATCGATGCTGATGCAGCTCCAGATTTAGGATTTGGATTTGGTGGTGGTGGTGGTTTAGTGGCAGTTATTCCCATTAGTGGTGATTTTGCGGTTCGTACTGGAGCTGAATTTGGTTATAGAACGCTTTATAGTGATAAACTTGCGGATGTTAAGAGTTCGGCAACCGAATTTGCTCTTAACATTCCCGTAACAGTTCAATATACATATTCAATTGGGGAAAATTCGGGAGCATTTATGGGTTTCGGAGTGCAATTTGATATTCCTTTTGCATCTGAAATACATGTTGGCGATAACTCTTCGGAATTTAAAGATAGATCTGCTTTTGATTTAGGCATTATTGTCAATTGTGGTTTTAATATCACTGAAAACATAGCGTTTGACATTAGAGGCACTATTGAAAATCCAGTTGGTTTGGCTTTGACAACTATCACTACCGATAAAGACAATAAAAGCTACTTGTATGGAGGCTCTTTCGGCTTTACTTATTTTTTCTAAACCATTACACCACCCAAACACCGACTCCCTAGGGGTTTGGCGTGGCAACCAAAAGGGAAAACATGGAGATAAAATATGAAAACATATGTTCGTTTTCTACTCACTGCAAGTCTGGTACTTGCTACGGCATTCACAATTTCCTGCGGTCCATCTGCAGCGCAACAAGCCATGCTGGCACTTCCTTCTGTTGAGGAGGTTAAAGATTTTGAAGATAAATTAGCATGGCTAAAAACTAATGCTAAAAGTGGCGAAAGCTATGTCATTGAAGTAACAAGAAATGAAAAGATCAACGATCTTTTTTCCTCACCCGGAGACTTTTCTTACAAAGGCAAAAAAGACATAACCATAATTATCAAAGGTGTTGGTGGAAATCGGAGCATATCTACTGGCGAAGCCGCTAAGGGATTATTTATAGTAGGTTCCGGAGTTACTCTGGTTTTAGACGAAAATATCACCGCCAACGGAATAAAGGCTGCTATTGGAGGAAGAGGATTCTAGAACTCATTGATTAGAGTATCAGACGGCGGAACACTTGTGATGAATGAAGGTTCGTCTATTATCGGTCATGTTAATCGTGGCGATGGCGGTGGAGTGTATGTAAGTAAGGGTGGCACTTTCCTCATGAAAGGTGGAACTATTACTCGTAATGCTTGCTTTCCAAGGCAACCTGATGTTTCCCCTCAGGCACAAAACTGCAATGGAGGTGGAGTGTATGTCGCTAGCGGCACTTTTATCAAAACCGGTGGAACCATTACAGGCTATGCAAGTGATGAGAAAGATGGTAATGTGGCGTTCAATTTGACCTATAAGACTAATGATTTCGCAAGTGGAAGCTATGCTCCTGGCAATGCTAACATTGGTCATGCAGCATACATTGGCAAAAAAGCCATAGATGTCACAATCGGACCAGAAATGAACATAACTTTTAAAGATGGCGTATTCAGAGAAAGTGTAGCTAGCAAAGTGGAAACTGCGCCTAGCGAAGAGGCTCCCTCATCTGATGCCAATGAAAAAGTCGCCGAAGAAAATGCACCAATCGAGAATCAGCCATAACGGCAAGCAAACTGCTTACAAATTGTAAGCAGTTGAAAATGGTAGCAAGAGTTATTTTTCTACCTTCTTATTGTGCTAAACCTAAAAGGTCAATTCAATACTGCAAAGGTGTTTACGGATAATATAGAAGAGGAAGCAATCTCTCAGATAAAAACTTTGCTGAATCAGGAATTTGTCCGTGACTCAAAAATTCGCTTTATGCCAGATGTTCATGCTGGAGCCGGATGCGTAATAGGAACTACTCTAACCATCACAAACGGACTGGTTGTCCCTAACCTGATCGGTGTGGACATAGGCTGCGGCATGCTTGCTTGTAGAATAAAAAGCGATTCAAAAACAAGTGAAACATTTGAGCCGCAAGCATTGGACAAAGTTATTCGCAAATACATTCCAATCGGGAACTCCGTTAGAAAATCTGCGCATGCGTTCGCCGATAATGTTCAGTGGAATAAGGTGAGAGCAGAAGGCATGAATGTAGAACGTGCCAGAAAGTCTATAGGTTCGCTAGGCTCAGGTAACCATTTTATTGAAATAAATCGCAACAAAAACAATGACTTGTACATAGTGATTCACTCAGGCTCTCGTCATTTTGGGCTTGAAGTAGCAAAGCATTATCAAAAAAAAGCCTGGCTGGAATTATCAAAATCTGATATGTCAATTCCAGAAGCATTGGCATATTGCAGTGGCTTAACAACTGAAAATTACCTGAACGATCTTGGACTTGCTCAAGATATGGCTCATTGGAATAGAAAGACTATGTTAGACGAAATCAAACGTGGCTTGGGCGTAGAGAAAAATGAAATTGCAGATGAGTTTGAAACGGTTCACAATTACATAGAGCTGGAGGCAATGATAGCTCGTAAGGGGGCTGTTTCAGCCAAAAATGGGGAAATACTCATAATTCCTATGAATATGAGGGATGGATCATTGATTTGCACCGGGAAAGGCAACGAAGACTGGAATTGTTCTGCTCCTCATGGCGCAGGCAGGATTATGTCCAGAGGCAAGGCAAAAGCTACATTGAATATGGAGGACTTTAAAAACGAAATGAAGTCCGTTTATTCCACAACAATCAGCACAGGTACGCTTGATGAAGCTCCTATGGCATACAAACCTATGCAGGAAATTATAGATAACATCGGCGATACTGTTGATGTCATGGATATAATTAAGCCCATTTACAATTTTAAAGCGGCGTCTTAGGCACAGAACTTTACCCAAACGTTAACAATTTCGTAACAAAAACGTAACATCCAAAAGCTAAATTTAAAGTAACGTTTAACTAGGGATTGTGATGAACATTGTTGAAGAGATTGTTTTCTATATTGATGCAAAGGTTTTAAAGCACAAGGGCAGAAAAAGTGTCAAAGAAAATTCTCGTAGTTGATGATGAGTGCGATATATGCGAAATTCTGTCCTTCAATTTGCAAAATGAGGGATACGAAGTGACCACCGCTTTGTCTGCAGAAGATGCTCTTAAAAAACTAACGCCTGAACACAATCTTATTCTACTGGATGTGATGATGGGTGGAATGTCGGGTTTTCGCCTTGCCGAAAGACTTCGCAGAGAGGGCAACAATACTCCCATTATCTTTCTAACCGCAAAAGATACGGAAAACGATATGCTCACAGGTTTTTCCGTTGGCGCAGATGATTATATTTCAAAACCATTCTCCTTAAAAGAGGTTTCCGCACGTGTCAAAGCGGTGCTAAAAAGAACCCCGGAAGAAGTCGCTGAAGTCAAGGAAAACGTGCTGACAATAGATGAACTCACGATTGACACTTTGGCAAAGGAGGCAAAAATCGGTGAAACGGTTTTACAGCTTACAAAAACTGAATTTGAAATATTGCATTTGCTGGCATCCAATCCTTCACGCGTATATTCACGCAGGCAAATGATAGACAATATATGGCAAGACACGCCTTACATAACCGAGCGCACGGTTGATGTACATATAACACGATTGCGCAAAAAACTCGGTGATAAATCGTATTATATTTCCAACCGTACCGGTTTCGGCTACAAATTCAACCAATCAGAACCATGATAAAAAAATTCCAGCAAAAACTTATATTCGGATTCCTGCTTATATTTGCGGTTTCCATCCTCGGCATCATAATCTTTGAACACCAGCAAGCGCAGAAACACAGAGAAAATGCGTTGCTCGAAAAATTAGACACATATGCGGAAATAATATCACGATCGGGCCCATCAGTCGGTGTTCCCACAAACTTGCGAATAACATTGATCGACTCCGCAGGCAATGTGGACTATGACAACGTTATTTCCAGCACAATGGAAAATCATCTGGACAGGCCAGAAATTGTCGCGGCATTGAAAGGCAACAGCGGTTTTTCAATAAGGGAATCCGCATCAAACAACAAGCTGTATTTGTACTACGCAAAAAAAATCAACGATCAAATTATACGTGTGGCCTTGCCTTACGATGAGCATATTAAATTCCTGCTGCGCACAAACAAGGAATTTCTCTTCTTTGCTGTTGTTGTTTTTCTCATAGGCTTGGCATTTATACTTTATGTGGGCAATTATTTTGGCAAAGCGGTCAAACGCTTGAAGGATTTTTCAAAAGTTTTGGAAATAGAAGGAATTGACATCCCAAAATTCTCAGAAGACGAGTTCGGCAAAATATGCACAAACATAGCAGAGAACCTTCGCAAAATAAAAGAAAACGAAAAGCTTTTGGCACGGGAAAAAGAAAAACTGCTTATGCACGTTCAAGCGTCCGCAGAGGGTATATGCTTTTTCAATGCAGATAAAACCGTAGCTTTTTACAACGGTCTTTTTTTGCAATACTTCAACATAATTTCTAACCAGCCATTAACCGTTGGCAAAGAAATTGAGTATGTTTCTGCTTTGGATAGAAGCGAGGATTATTACGAAACGCAGATAAGCAAGCAGGGCCGTGAATTTTTGCTTCGCATGAATATGTTTGAAGACAAAAGCTTTGAGGTTATTCTTATAGACGTAACTGCTATTGAAAATGCAAAGCGTTTAAAACAGGAGATGACCGGAAACATAGCGCACGAACTCAGAACTCCTGTGACAAGCATTCGCGGATTTTTGGAAATTCTTTTGGATAACCATATTGGGGAAGAAAAACGAAAGGAATATTTGCAGCGGGCGTTTTCACAAACACAGGTATTGACCGAACTTATTTCCGATATGAGCTTGCTTACAAAAATAGATGCAAAAGCCCAGTCGCTGAAATTTGAAAGTTTAAAAATAGTACATGTTATAGATAGTGTATATGAAGGCACTTCCGCAGCGTTGCAAGAAAAAAACATAGAATTCATAAACGAAGTTTCGGAAGACATTGTAATTGACGGCAACATTAATTTGCTTTACTCAATTTTTCGCAACCTTACGGAAAACGTGATTCGCCATGCCGGTACAAATGTAAACATTCTGATAAAAGCGCTTGAGGTCAAAGGCGGCAAAATTTATTTTACTTTTGCGGATAACGGCAATGGCATAGAAGATGATCATCATCTAAACCGCCTTTTTGAACGCTTTTACCGAGTTCACGATGGCCGTACACGTACCACAGGAGGCTCCGGGTTGGGGCTCTCCATTGTAAAAAACGCTGTTCTTTTCCACGGAGGCACAATTTCTGCCAAAAGGGGTGAGAATGGGCGTGGGTTGGAGTTTTTGTTTTCGCTGAACGTAAGCCGCTAAATTTCTATATTTCCAGTCCCATTTCTATAAATAGGAAGCTACAATGGAAAAACCATCTAGTTATCTGGAAATCGCATTTGCTCTTATAGGAGGCATAGGATTCTTCCTCTTAGGGATGAAGTTTCTCTCCGAAGGCTTGCAAAAAATTGCCGGCAATAAAATAAGATCCCTTATAGCTTTGGCTACCAATAATCGTGTATTCGGGGTGGGGGTAGGGTTCTTGGTCACGGCTATAATACAATCCAGCACCGTGACAACGGTTTTGGTTGTGAGCTTTGTGGATAGTGGCCTTATGACCCTGGCTCAGGCGGTTGGCGTTATTATGGGCGCAAACATAGGAACCACATTAACGGCATGGATTTTAACCATAAAAATTGAGCAATATGGGCTTGTGCTGGCAGGTCTGGGAGCGATCGTTTATGTATTCTCTCCCAAAGAAATGGGCAAGTATGTGGGCGGAAGCGTTATGGGCATAGGCTGCATATTCCTCGGTTTGATGATAATGAAATTCGCCGCATCTCCGATCAGAGAGTACCCTGAGTTCGTGGAAGCCTTCAAAACATTCAACGCAAACAGCTATCTCGGCATTTTAAAATGCGCCTTTGCCGGTTGCCTTTTAACTGTTATAATACAATCCAGCACTGTTACCATAGGCATAACCATGGTGCTTGCAAGCCAAGGTCTAATCAGCTTTGAATCGGCTGCGGCTCTTGTGCTCGGCGAAAATCTCGGAACAACGTTAACGGCCATAATCGCTTCTTTAAGCGGAAACAATAATGCTCGCCGAACCGCATCTTTCCACGCTCTGTTCAATGTTATCGGTGTATTTTACATGACTCTTATATTCCACCCGGCTTTGGATTTTATAAAATGGGAATTGGATTTTTTCTTTGGCATAAAAGATGTAAGCCATTATGACGGAAAAAGCTTTCTCCATGTGGGCCTTGGCATAGCGGCATTGCACACAACATTTAACATTTTCAACACACTCGTATTCTTAGGCCCTTGCAGGCAAGTGGCACGTTTTTTGGAAAGTGCTTTTTTAAAAAGAGTATTCGTCAAAATAAGATTTTTCCGCAAAGAGAAGCCTAAAATTCCCGAAGTGGAAATGCTGCTCACAATGGTCAACAACAAAAATGAATCTTCTTACATAAGGTTTGTGGATGCGGAAAGCCGTATTCAAAAAGTGTTAAATTATATGAGAAACCAGTTGAACATAGGGTTGCAAAATTTAAAGAGCTGTATTGAAAGCACCGAAAAGGACTCGCCGGAAATAGATCAGATTTTTGAGATGGAAAAACTGTGCGATAACACAACGGAAAGAATTCAGAGTATTTTGGCAACCTTTGTGGGTAGTGAAGAAACCACAACCCCGGATGTCCAAAAGAGAATATTTAAATACGAGAGAATTTTTGACAGTTTGGAAAGCGTTTCGGATTATATGACCCAGGTGGTAAAGCTGCGCCTCAGGGTCTTGGACAATAAAACGGATTTTCTGGATTTCCAAAAACGGGACTTGCTTAAACTAAACGACCTTATATCAGAGGCTATGGCTTGCACGAATCCAGGAGCACATGAGGCTAGATTCAACGAAGCTAAAGAATTCATTCGAGCCATGCGAGCCACGCTTTGGAGCGCAGACGGCGAGAATGCGACTAATTTGATTGTAAATGATTCATATTCCAACATGCTGACATCTTATCGCAAGATACGTGATCATTTGCGCAGTTATGGGAACGCATTCTTTGGAATTGACAAGGATTAAGTTCCGGTTTTCCGTTTTTGCATGCGAACGTAATTGCTTCGCTTGAAATCGTTTCTGTGTTCCATGCAGAAACGTGGGTAAATGAACTGCTTTGGGAACATTTTTACCGGAAATGTGCTTTCGCAGCCATCCAAACAACATTTGAAATGAACCTCTACCGGCTCATTATAGCCGTGCTTGAAGAACATATTGCGCATTTCAAGGCTGTCTAAAGCCTTTTTTGGCTTTTGCCGTGCTTTTATGTCTCTGTGCAATTCACAGTATTTGGCTATGGGATGTCCCCAAAATTCACGTCCGCAACCGGGTTCTTGGCATTTTTTCAGCTTCACCCTCTTTTTCTTTTTGTATTTTGGTAACTGCATGCAAAGAATATAGAAAATAGGAGTGCATAGTATGAGCAAAACCAAAATGGTTCTGTTGGCGGCGGGTGCTTCACTTGCCATGGTATCTACCTTCGGCTGCGGTGGTTCAAAGGCTACCGTTTCGGATATAAAGGGTGATGAAGAGGTTGTCTCCATTCGCAATGAGCTGCTGGAGTTGTGCAACAAGGAGTACATAAAAGATAACTTTTGCGGCATAGGCCAGGGAAAGTCAAATTCTGAGTCTGTTGCGTCTCAAGTTGCAAATACTGCGGCAAAGGCAGATTTGGCATCCTCGGTTCAGACCGGAATCGAATCAAGAGCGAAGAATTTTTTTATGAACAGCCCTGATGGCCAGGCTATGGAAGGTGCAGCGGCACGTGCCATTGCAAATGTTTCTCAAGACATAGTAGATGTCCGTACGCAAAAGACACGTATGATGTATAATAAGGCTGAAAATCAGTTCACGGTTTATACTCTGGTCACTTCCTCTCGCACTGCGGCTATGGAACTGGCAAAGCAAAAATTACGTGCAAGCCAGGAATTAGTCGAAATACAGCGCACTATTAATTTAGATGCCAATGTAGATCGCATACTGGATTAAGAAATCGGTTCTGCAATACGCTGAGTAACCAGTTCTTTCAACTGTTCAATGCTCAGCGCCTCTATTTCTTTTGCCGCTATAATTTTATGCGGAAAAACTTTTATTTCTCCCGGATAAAGGGCAAACCCCGTTTTTGGCAAAACCTTGTGCGCATTCATTAGCGTAACAGGAAATATCGGAACATTTGCCTCTTTTATTATATGGAAGATTCCGTTTTTAAAAGGCAAAATCTTGCCGTCTTCAGAGCGAGTTCCTTCCGGGAAGGCCATAATCGGAAAATTCTCAGAGAGATGGTGTTGAATTTTTTCGGGTAAATCGGCATTTGCCTGCTTATCGCCGCGCACCACGGGAAGGCTACCCGTATAAGTTAATAGTAGCCTGAAGTAAGGAATTTGGAACAGGCTCTTTTTTGCCAAAAATGCGCACGGAAAAATTTTTTGCATAATAACAGGAACATCTATAAAGCTTTGGTGGTTGCATAGCATAAAGCAGGCCTTGCCATGCTCCGGCATCTCTCCGATTATTTTCACCTTTATGCCGAACAAAAAAAAGACAACGGCAAAAAACGGTTTGCACGCAAGCATATATTTTTGCTGTTTTCCCAATATTACGCAATACAAAGTCCATGGCGGCACAATAGTAATCAAGCCTATGACTATGGACAGGTAAAAAAGAATTCCCAGTATATTCGCTCTTATTTTTGCCACTTCAAGACTTCTCCGGCTTTCAAAGGCACGGCTCCATCTATGGTTTTTGGTACCTGCCATTCTTTTTTTCTGTAAACAACTTTTTTTGCCTGTCTGGGAATTCCGTAAAAGTCCGCTCCGAATCCGGCTATGAAATTCGGAAGCAACTCAAGTTTATTTTCGTTTTCAAATTCCTCTATCAAAATTGGAATTGCAACCGGCGCAGAGTAAACCCCAGCAGCTCCGCAAAGACATTCTTTTTTTTCCAGAGAATGCGGAGCGCTGTCTGTTCCTAAAAAGAATTTTGAATTTCCGCTGAAAACCGCCTCTCTAACAGCCGCCTTGTCTTTCGGAAGTTTTGGCAATGGTTTGCAAAAATTTTGCGGGCGCAAAAAATCGCCTACTATGTCGTTTAAGGTTAAAATCAAATGGTGCACGGTTACGGTTGCGGCAACATTTTGCGGCAAACTTTTTACGCATTCCACAGCCTCTGCGCTGGACACATGCTCAAGAACAATGCGAAGTTTAGGGAATGTTTTGCAAAGTTTTTCGAGGTGTACCAGAAACTCCTTTTCTCTATCCAGGCAAAAAGCTCCGGGTTCTTCGCCATGAAGGCAAAGTACAAAGCCGAGTTTTTCCATAAGCTCAATGGTAGGGTACATATCTTCTATTTTGGCAACTCCGTCTTGGCTATTTGTGGTCACTCCCAGCGGATAATATTTTGCGGCAACTGCGCCGTTCTTTCGCATTTCCAAAAGTTCCTGCTCACAGTAATTTTTGTTGAGCTTAAACGTGAGCAAAACTTCCATGCTGGGTGCAGCGGCAAAAATTTCTTCCTTATATTTTTTTACGGACTCTGCGGAGTTTATAGGCGGCTCGGTATTGGGCATTGCTAAAACACGTCCAAACTGTAATTCAGCGCTTTTGGCATAATCCGCCAAATCTTTGCCCTGCCTAAGATGAATATGAAAATCGTCGGGAATAGGTAGAGTGATGTCCATGGCAGTAAATTAGAAAAACCACACTTCGCTAATATCTTTCTTTCCCATCGCTAACATGTAAAGCCTGTCGAGGCCCAAGG
This sequence comes from Candidatus Fibrimonadales bacterium, assembly GCA_009787645.1. Classification (GTDB taxonomy): domain Bacteria; phylum Fibrobacterota; class Fibrobacteria; order Fibrobacterales; family Fibrobacteraceae; genus Fibrimonas. Next base: position 9,946 of record WQSZ01000049.1, read on the forward strand.
CTACTCCTGAGCATTCCGGCATTCCTTTTTCCAGGGCTGCTAAAAAATCTTTGTCTATTTTTGGCACAGGCTTCTTCGCTTTTTCCCGTTTTTTAATGTCTTCGTAAAAACGTCTTTGTTGTTCCTTTGCATCGGTTAATTCTTCGTAGCCGTTGCAGAGTTCCATTCCGTTTACGTAGAGTTCAAATCTGCATGCGATGTTGTTGCGAACTTTGGCTAAAGCGGCACGTTCAGGTGGATAATCCACAATGAACTCTGCGCAGTTTTTCCCTAAATCCGGTTCGCTTATGGCGTAATCTTCCAGATCTTCCTGTGTCCAGTTCGGGTGCTCAGCTTTTAATTTTTCAATATCAATGTTCTCAAAGAGCTGTTTCCAGGTTGTTCTTTTCAATGGCAAATTCCAGCCCGTTATTTCATTCACCAAATCGAGAATTTCTTGTTGCAAATCTTCTGCGGAAAATCCTGTTCTGTACCATTCCGCCATGTTGAATTCGCAGTTGTGCCGTTCTCCGCATTCTCCTTTTCTAAAGGCGTGTGTCAAACAAAATATATCTTTATATCCGTTTGCCAAAAGACGTTTCATGTAGAATTCCGGGCTTGTGGTCAAGTAGTGAGTAGGAGGCAGAGTTTCAAAATAATCAAGCAATGGGTCTGTACCATTTGCCGTGGAGAGCATGGGAACATCAACTTCCAAAAGACCTCTTTTCAAAAAAAAATTACGAACCTTATAATGTAAACTTTGTCGCAGTTTCCAGGTTTCAATATTTATCATTGAAAATCCTCATGGACAAAAACATGTAATTCTGCATTATTCTGTTGTAATATCTTGTGGGCAGTGCTTCTCCGCTTCTCAGTCTCGCTTCCAGATTTCCCAAGCCTATGTTATAGGCGATCAAGGCGTGTTGCAGATTATTGTATTTGGCTATCAAACGCAGCAAATACGCTGTGCCTACCATGAGATTTATTTCTGGGACAAACAGGTCTTCGCGAGAGTTGAGCTTAATTCCAACAGTGTGCGCTACTTCCAATGCAGATTCGTATTTTATTTGCATAAGCCCCAGAGCTCCGGATTCTATGCCGGACATAAAGGCTCCTCTTGCGGTTGGATTTCCTTTGCTTTCCTGGTGAATAACAGCTAAAATTAACACGGGATCTATTTTATAGTCCATTGATATGGAATACAATCTCTCCGTGAGAATCTTTTTTTGCGCAGTGGTCAACCTTCTTCCTACAATAAGTTCTAATCCTCTTGAAACACGGGCATAAGCCAGAGCTTTTGTTCCCACGGCTTCCGCATGATTGAGTTTTGTTCGCATGGTCATAATTTCGCTGTTCAGCTTTTTAATATGCTCATTTTTGTCTTGCCATTTTGCAAATATAAAAACCACAAAAACAGCGGTGAATATACCGGACAGAATCAAGCTGAAAACGGAAAGGCGCATAGGAGTAAGATAGAATTTTTGAAAAAAACCTTTGTTTATTAATTTCTATATTATCCCTAGGCACAAAGGCGTGCGTTTTCTGACGGGACGCATGCTTTTTTTTATTTTAAAGGGATGGAGAAATGAATATGCTTTTGATTAATGATTTTGCCGCTTTAAACAAGGGCTTGAACCTGAGGGTCAATGCCTTAGGAGGTTACACATGGGTATTGTGTCGCTAAAACACAGCTCAAACCTTTACTGGTTGGGAAGATATGCAGAACGGGTATATACAACCCTGGATACCTTTTTTGATTATTACGACTCCACGTTGGACAAGGATAAACAGTCTTACAAGGATTTTCTCAAAAGACTTGAGATTGAAGACAAGTTCAGCGATTACGAAAGTTTTTTGAATGAGTTTTTGTATGGAACTGATTGCTTTAGCATAAGCTCGACTTTCCGCTTAGCCTACGATAACGCTCTGGTTCTAAAAAATATGATAGGCAGCGAAGCGCTTGCTTATCTGGAACTCGCAAGAAATGTTTTCCATTCGCACAAAGACACTAAAAATTTTCGGCTTGCGTTTATGCCTGTTATTGATTACCTGCTCTCCTATTGGGGATGCATAGACGATCACCTAACATTCGG
>WQSZ01000050.1 GCA_009787645.1 Candidatus Fibrimonadales bacterium
ATAGCCAAGTATAAAAATGATAGCCATAGCGCTTAAAATCATATTTATTGAATATAGAAATTAACAAGCTTCCCCGGAACAACAATTACCTTAGCAATTTTTTTATCTGCGATGTTAGCTTTGATAGCCTCGGTTTGCATGGCGATTTTTTCCAGCTCCTCTTTGCCAAGACTCTTGGAAAGCTTCGCTCTGGCTCGCACTTTGCCATTCACTTGGAACACAATTTCTGCGGTGTCTTCTGCGGCAAGCTCTGCGTTTCCGGTGGGCCATGCCACGCCGGTTAAGCTCTCGCCATGCCCCAAAATTTGCCACAATTCCTCGCAAAGGTGCGGCGCAAAGGGGTGCAAAAGCTTTACAAAAACCTCGCAAGGCTCACGGTAGCGCACGGTTTGCTTTATCAACTCGTTGTTGAAAACCATAAGCTGGCTGATGGCCGTGTTAAAGCGCATATTTTCAATATCGTCGGTGACCTTGAGAATGCTCTGGTGCATAAGGCGGGTAAGCTCTTCCGACGGAGTGTCGTTTGTGTATTCGGGTGTGCCTTCGTCTCCGGCAATGGAGCGCATGGCACGGCTCAAAAAACGGTACATGCCTTCTATGCCTTGTGGTTGCCAGGGTTTAACTGCGTCCAGCGGCCCCATAAACATTTCGTAAAGGCGTAGCGAGTCTGCGCCGTATTGGTTTACAACGTCGTCAGGGTTTACCACGTTTTTCAGGCTTTTGCTCATTTTCGCAATTATTTGCTTTAGCTCTTCGTCTGTGCCTTTGCGATAAAATTTGCCGTATTTTTCTTCTACCTCGTCGCTTGGCACTTTTGCGCCTGCGGCGGTTTCATAGGCGAATGCTAGAATCATGCCTTGGTTGAACAGTTTTTGAAAGGGCTCGTCTGTGGAAACAAAACCCAAGTCAAAAAGTACTTTGTGCCAAAAGCGGCTGTAGAGCAAATGCAAAACGGCGTGTTCTGCGCCACCCACATACAAGTCCACCGGCATCCAGAAATTTTCCAGTTCCTTGCCCACAAAAGCGGCCTCATTGTGCGGGTCAATGTAGCGCAGATAATACCAGCAGCTGCCTGCCCATTGAGGCATGGTGTTCAGCTCTCTTGTTCCTTTGCGGCCATTTGCGTTTACGCTTATCCAGTCGGTTGCATTTGCCAACGGCGATATGCCTCCATCTCCGGGTTTGTAGTCTGAGAGTTCGGGCAAAAGCACGGGATATTCTTTTTCGTCAACCAGAGAAATTTCTCCGTTTTCCCAGTGGATTATTGGGAATGGTTCACCCCAATAACGTTGGCGGCTAAAGAGCCAGTCTCTGATTTTATAATTGGTTGTGGCTTTGCCTATTTTTTTGCTTTCAAGCCATGCTGTGATTTTTGCGATGCCATCTTTTTTTGAAAGTCCGTCAAGGCTAAGTTCATCGCTTGCAGAGCGAATATATTTTCCGTCATTTGTCCAGCAAGCCTCGCCTGCTAGGACTTTTTCCTTTAATTCTGCGGGGCAGCTTGCGTCCGGTTCCATTATGCAGATCACAGGTATGTCGAATTTTTTTGCGAACTCAAAATCGCGAGTGTCGTGCGCAGGCACGGCCATTATTGCGCCGGTGCCGTAGCCCATTAAAACATAGTCTGCTACCCAAACAGGAATTTCTTTTCCGTTTACGGGGTTGGTTGCGTAAGAACCTGTAAACACGCCGGTTTTTTCTTTTGCAAGTTCTGTGCGGTCAAGTTCGCTTTTTAATGCGGCGGATTTTACATAGGCTTCTACGGCGGCTTTTTGGCTTGGTGTGGTTAGAGTTGCGGTTTGCGGATGTTCGGGAGCAATTACCATGTAGGTTGCGCCGAACAACGTGTCGGGTCGTGTGGTGTAAACACGCAGTGATGCGTTTGCAATTGCAAAGTCCACCGTTGCACCGTTGGATTTTCCAATCCAATTCCGTTGCATATCTTTTATGCCGGCCGGCCAGTCCAGATTATCCAAGCCGCTCAGCAGGCGTTCTGCGTATAACGGAATGCGCAACTGCCATTGTTTTAAATTGCGATGCTCAACCTCAAAGGTTCCGCATTTTTCGTGGGAGCCATCAGCAAGCACTTCTTCGTTTGCGCATACGGTTTTGCATTTGCGGCACCACCATACCTGAGCGTTTGCGTAATAGGCTAGGCGCTTTTCTTCTATGTTTTCCGTTGCAGGCAATTCGCTTATCGGGCGGCCTCTGTTTTGCTCGGGGTCAAACCAAGTGTCGTAGAGCTTTGAAAAAATCCATTGAGTCCATTTGTAGTATTTTGGGTCTGTGGTGTTTATTTCTCTTTCCCAGTCGTAGGAGAGGCCCAGCCGTTTTATTTGGCGGCGGAATGTGTCGCAATTTTTTTGAGTGGTCACGGCAGGGTGCGTGCCGGTTTGTATAGCGTATTGCTCGGCGGGAAGGCCAAAGGCGTCCCAACCCATCGGGTGCAGAACCTGAAATGCGCTTGCTCTTTTATAGCGGCAAATTATATCGGTGGCTGTGTAGCCTTCGGGATGGCCAACGTGCAGGCCGGCACCGCTGGGGTATGGAAACATATCCAAGCAGTAGAATTTTTTGGACTTGTCTTTTGGCTCCGGAGTACGGAAAGTATTATGCTCTTCCCAGTAATTTTGCCATTTGACTTCTATTTCTTGTGGTGCGTATTTTGGCATAGGGTTGAAGGTAGAAAAAATATCTCCTAATCCGGAAGTTTTTCAAATTTATAGCCCTGTGCTTTCATTTTCAAAAGTGCTTTTGACAGCCCCGCAAAAGTTTGAGATTCAGGACGGTTCATGTGCGCAAGAATTATATCTCCGGGATGAGCTTTGGCTATTGACTTTTCAATAGTACTTGCCGTGGCCATGGCACCATAGTCCGCATTTATAGCAAAACCGGCTATCTTTATCCCAAGCGCGAGAATTTCATTCACGGCTTCGGCTTCATAATGCGCAGTGCCGGAACGAAACCATGTTGATTTGCGTTTAGTTAGCTCTAGAATTTTTTCCTGATTGGGAAGGATATCGTTTATCAGCTCTTTCTTGGATTTTGCGCCCTTGATATCATAAGCAAGCTTACCGGTGATGCTAGCCGGTCTGTGGCGTGCTCCGTGGTTTTCAATCTTGAAAAGCGTGTCCCCGGCAAGGTCCAGCGTTATTTTTGAATTCGCTTTAATCCAGTGCAAATTCAGAAAAAGAGTTGCGGGAATTCGCTCTTTGCGAAGAAAATTGATAAGTTTGGCATCATATCCGTTTGGGCGGGAGTCGCAGGCGTCAAGCGTGAGGTAAAGAATGGAGTCGCTTGACGGTATGTTGTCTGTTATGCCGGGACCATGCGTAAAAAGGCCGCTGGCATCTGCGAGAGTAGCAAAAAAGAGAACTGCTGCAAATAAGACAGGTTTCATGCGAAGAACATAGAAAAAGTTTCTCCAAATTTCTACATTACGGTCATGATCTTGACCCATCCAAAAACAAAAATAATACTGCTGGTAGCAGCTTGTATCGTAATTCTGATTATTGCATTGCTGCGGCAGACTCACAAAGCCGAAACAAACGAGAAGGAACTTGCCAAAATTGAACGTGAAAAGTTTAATAGAGAAATCCAAAAACAGCATGAGGAATTCATGAATGCGATAATGCTTGTCTCTCCGCAAGATGTTTCTGACAGTTTCAAACGGGAAATTCAAAAAACGTTTGAGAGAATGTCTGCTTCGCAAACAGCGGAAGATTTCTTTTTAAAAGCTTATGTAGCCGACATGGACGGAAATTATAATGCGGCAATAGAGCATTATGCAAAAGCCCTTGAAATAAAACCTGATTTTGCAGAAGCTAAGAGCAACATGGAACTGGCAAATGCAAATGCTCACTATTATGCGCAGGATTACGACAAAGCCTTGGAATATTACAAAAAAGCCCTTATATTAAAGCCTGATATGTCAAGCGCATATAACAATATGTCAAATATTTATTATCATAAACAGGACTTGGAAAAAGAAAAAGAATATATGGAAAAATATTTTGAATATGCAAAGGACAGGTCTGAAGCATATCACGAAAAGGGCCTTGCTTTTTATGTGCGGCAAAATATAGACGGGTCTATAGAGTATTATAAGAAGGCTATTAAACTAAAACCAAATTATGCGGAAGCTTATTTCAATATGGGTTTGGCTTATGCTGCCAAATCGGATTATGCCAAAGCGATAGAGAACTGCAAGAAAGCTATTGAATTAAACCATAATTATACGGAAGCATATAACAATACCTGGTTTGCGGCTTTTGAGAATCTTGATTACGACAAAGCGATAGAACATAATGAAAAAAATCTTGAATCTGCTGCCGGTGCAGTTGCATATAACAGCAGCGCATGGCTTTATGCTTTAAAAAAGGATTACAAGAAAGCTATTGAATACGCTCAAAAGTCAATTAAACTTAACCCCAATTATCCGTATGCATATCACACTATGGGGTTTGTTCATGTAGGCAAGAAAGATTACGATAATGCTATTAAGAATTATAAAAAAGCGATTGAGCTTTTTGAAAAGTCACCGGAATTTAAAGAGTCTCTTGCGGAAGCTTATTACGATATGGGCGATGTTTACGAGAAAAAGAGAGATAAGAAAAAAGCAACGGAGCTCAAACGGAAAGCTGAGAAATTGGGATATAAAGGCGAATGATAAGAAATTCTTTGCTGTTTGTTCTTTGCGCTGCATCGGTGTTTGCTGCGGATAGACCTTATACTTTGCGGACATTGGATTATACGCCGGATCTTTATACGCATCATAATGTGACTTTGGGGGATTCTGTTGCGCATTTTAGGGATGTGCGCAGTAAGAGCTATCACGGTGGGTTGCCCCTGCTGCGTTGGATTGCGCCTGATAAATCTTCTATGATTGCTCTCAGTCCCAGTTTGGCTTTTGATATGCGTGGGGGTGATGATCTCGGTGATACCATTCGCAGTTATGAAGGTGGGGTGTTTATACGGGGTTATAAGGATTCTATTGACTTTTGGCTGGACGCTCGCATGTTTACGGAGAGGCATTCTGCGGATCCTCCCAGATCTTGGGACAGGGAGTTCTTGGATAAACAGGGAGACAAAGATATGCCTGAAGAGATTAAATATTCAAGTTATTCCAGATACAGAGGGCTTTTAAACATTCGCATGAATTTTGGCCATTTGGGCTTTGCGCGCGATGCTCCGCACTGGGGGCCTGGATATTTTCATAATCTTTCGTTAAATAAAAATGCAGTTCCATTTAATCAAATGCTTTTTTCCACAAGTGTAGGCCCGTTCACGGTTATAAGTCTTTATGGCGATTTGAGCATTGCTGACGGTAGAAACTCTACGCAAGCCTCCACAGACGCCATAAATATGAAAAGCAGAAATCTTTACGGACATCGTTATGAATTAAATTTTGGAAATACGCAAATTGGCATAAATGAGTTAACGGTTCTATACAACTTAAACAAACCATGGCTTTTTGTGCCTATAGTACCGTTGTTTATTGAAAAGGGAAATTTTACCGAAGAAAACAACAACGGTTCTTTGAGCATAGATTTCAGCCAACGCTTGCCTCATGGCTTTAGAGTTTACTCAGAATTTTTTATTGACGATTTGCAAAGCCCTGCAAGTTTAGTGCGCAATGAATATGTTCAAGCAAAATGGGCGTGGATGGCAGGCTTAGCTTACGCTGGGAATTTTGAAAATCTCAAGGTTGGAAGCATTGCCGAATACGCAAGAGTTGAACCTTATGTATATTCTCATTTCATAGAAAACACTGCTCAAATAGCACACCTTGGATATCCAATAGGCGCACCGAATGGCCCAAATAGCCAAACTATAAACTGGCTTCTTTACGCAAAACACAAAGAGGCTTTCCAAATTCAGATAGGGCAGGAATGGGCGTGGAAAGGCACGGATGAAGGTAGTGAAATTGATCATAATACACCATATAATAATTACAATACACCAAAGTCATTTTTGAAGGGCGCAAAGATGAAATATTCGTTAACGCCGGCAATCACTTATAGCGCAGCACATTATGCGATTAGCACAGAGTATTCGTTTTTTGGCAAGAGCGCTTTTTGCTCTAGGATTATGTTATTGTGGTGAGGAATTTGTATCTTATGAATAAACGGAGGCTAATATGAGCGAGTTAAACAGTGCGACTGAGAAAGCTGGAAAAACTCTTGAAGAAGACGCTTTAGATGTCGAGGTTCGTGATATGGAGAAGCGGCTTGCTCTTTTGGAAAAGGGTGCGGCTTTATCTGTTTCCAGGAGCCTCCAAGGAAAGAAATAATGGATGAAATTGTCTTTTTGTCACGTTTGCAGTTTGCTGTAACGACGATATATCATTTTATATTTGTGCCCTTGACAATAGGCTTGGGGCTTTTTGTTGCAATATGGGAAACTGAGTCTTACAGAAGCGGTAATTTGGAAGATGAACGGATTGCCAGGTTTTGGGGCAGATTGTTTTTGCTGAATTTCGCTGTGGGCGTTGTGACCGGCATTGTGCTGGAATTTCAGTTTGGCATGAACTGGTCTGAGTATAGCCGATTTGTCGGGGATGTGTTTGGCGTGCCGCTTGCCATAGAAGGGTTGCTCGCATTTTTTGTGGAAAGCACTTTTTTGGGACTTTGGATTTTTGGTCGGAGCATTTTGCCAAAAGCTATTCATCTCGCATGTATATGGCTTGTGTTTGCCGCTTCATGTATCTCTGCGATCTGGATTCTCATAGCTAACAGTTTTATGCAAAATCCCGTTGGCTACGTGTTCAACAACGGACGTGCCGAACTTACAGATTTTTTAGCATTGATCACAAATCCGTATTTTTTGCACCAGTATCCGCATGTTATATCCGGAGCCGTATGCACCGGAGCGTTTTTTGTTTTGGGAGTTTCTGCATGGAAAATTCGTGAAGGCTCAAAAGATGTTCCTCTGTTTGAGAAAAGTTTTAAACGTGCAATGCTAATAGGGTTTATCGGAGTGGTGCTTGTTGCTTTTAGCGGGCATTTGCAAGGGCAGTCCGTAGCCAAATTGCAGCCTATGAAATTCGCGGCTATGGAGAATCTAAAAGAAACCGCTGATCCTGCGCCTCTTTCGATTTTACCGGGAATTGAAATGCCGGCAATGCTAAGCGTTATGGTTTACAACAAACCCAGCGGTGAAGTCAAAGGAATGAACGAACTGCAGAAAGCCTTTGAATATCGCTATGGCCCCGGAGATTATATTCCGCCGGTGTGGATCACATACCTTTCGTTCAGAGTTATGGTCGGTTGCTCAATTGCTATGATGTGCATTCTTCTTTACAGCCTGTTTAGGCTTGTGCTTATGCAAAAACCCATGCACAAAAAAGCTCTGATACTGATGGTTTTTGGAATATCGTTGCCTTACCTTGCAAATACAGCCGGGTGGATTATAGCGGAAGTCGGGCGCCAGCCTTGGATAGTTTATGGCTTAATGCCTACTGAAAAAGCCGTGTCTGTTGGAGTTTCAAACGGCAGCGTGATGTTTTCTCTGTTTGCATTTTCGGTTATCTATGCAGCAATGGCGGTTATAACTTTTATTTTAATGCGTCGCGAAATTTATCGCGGTTGCGTGGATCATAGCAGCGGCATACCACGGAGGGCGGCATGAGTTTGGAAGTTTTGTGGTTTGTGCTTATTGCGGTATTGTGGGTGGGCTTTTTCTTTTTGGAAGGTTTCGATTTTGGCGTTGGAATTTTACAGTTATTTTTGGGAAAAAATGAACGTGAGCGTGGAACTTATATTTTTGCCATAAGTCCGCATTGGGATGGGAATGAAGTTTGGCTTTTAACAGCGGGCGGTGCGATGCTTGCGGCATTTCCGCTTTGGTATGCTACGTTTTTCAGCGCACTTTATTTGCCGCTTGTGATTGTGCTTTTGGCTTTGATTGTAAGAGGAGTCACTTTTGAAATCAGGCACAGAGCAGATTTTCCGAGAGCTCGACTTGTGTGCGATATTGCTATTGCCGCAGGCAGTTTTTTGGCGGCATTGCTGTTCGGAGTTGCAATGGCGAATATGGCGATAGGCATTCCTGTGGAGAACGGAAATTTCACGGGAACTTTTTTTGATTTGGTTAAGCCTTATGCGTTGTTTGGCGGTGTGCTCTGCCTATCTTTGTTTTTGACAAACGGAGCTCTGTTTTTGACTTTGAAAATAGAAGGTGAGTTGCAGTTGCGGGCGTTCAAGTTTTCAAAAATTGCGATTATCGTCACCGTGTTTCTATTTGCAATAGCAACGATTTTAGCGGTGAAATACACAATTATTTGCCTGCTCTCTTTAGCTTTGATTTCTGGTGCTGCCATCTTAGTGACAAAGCATTATTTGAGAACGGCATTTATCTGCGTTGCGCTTTGCACAGCGAGCAGTGTTGCGGCTTTGTTTTGTGCCATGTACCCGAATGTTCTTGTATCTTCCGTATCTCCCGAGCAAAGTTTAACCGTATGGAATGCGGCATCTTCTGCCTATACATTGAAATTGATGAGCATAGTCGCAGCAGTTTTTGTTCCGATTATCATAGCATATCAAAGTTGGAGTTATTATGTTTTTCGTAAACGCATCAGTCCGAGAAAGGCAAATGTAGAGGTATAATTTAAAGCGTGCACACCGAGTATATAAAAAAAATAACCAAAAGCTTGATCAGCTTGCCAACGCTCCCTACCGTTGCCGGTCAACTTTTTGAGTTGATTGACGACGAAAAAGATCAGAGAGAAGCATTGGAGCAAATAATTTCCGCAGATCCTATTTTAACGGCACGTCTTTTGCGAATGATAAATTCCAGAGGTGAATCTGTCACAGGAATTCACAGCGCAATTGACAAGCTCGGTGTTGAGCAGGCAAAGGAAATTTGCATGGAAACTTCGATGTCCAGAGTTTTTGAGCTGAAAAATTCAAAAGTAGATTCTCAGAAAATTTGGGATCATTGTTATGCGGTAGGTATTGTGGCTCGCTTGGTTGCGCAGAGATACGAGCCAAGTTTAGTAACAGATGCTTTTACCGCCGGTCTTTTGCACGATTTGGGAAAAACGGTTTTGCTTCAATATGTTGGAAAGGAATTTGAGCAGGCAATAGCGTTGAGCAAAGAGCGCCCATGTGAATTGTATGTTGCAGAAAAAGAACTCTTAGGCGAAGATCACGGACAAACAGGAGCGAGGCTTGCAGAGACCTGGCTTTTGCCCCGTTCAATTTCTGAGGTTATGCTTTACCATCACAATTTGCCAAGAGCGGAGATAAACAAGCCGTTGGTAGCGTTGGTGAGTTTTGCAGACATACTTTGCAGAATATTAAAAGCCGGAGACGGTGGAAATCATGCAGCTCCGATATTTACGCCTGAGCTGGCAGACGAACTCGGCAAGTGGAATATAGATTTGGAATACAAAGCTTTGGAACCATTGATGTTCTTGTGCATGGCCGAACTTGATAAGAGGAATTTGAGATAATGCCACAGTTCCTCTTCACCATATTGCTTTTAACTTTTGCAGCTTACGCACAGCAAAAGCAGATTGCGATACTAAATACTGTTGATGACGAAGAGCCTTCTATAAAAATTTCAGAATTAAATCATTTAACAGATAGATTGCGAGAGATTGCGGCTAAGAATTTGCCTCAAAAGAATTACGCTGTGATGACCTCGCAAAGCATTTTATCTCTTTTCCCAAGTCCAGAAGAAGCGATTAGAATATGCGATGAATTAGATGGTTGTTTGGTTAAGATTGGCAGAGCGATAACTGCTGATTATATTGCTCAGGGTCGCATAGGGCGTTTTGGAAAAAATTATACGATTAAGGTTGAGCTTTATGATAGCGAGAAGGGAATTTTAGTGAGTTCGTTTACGGGGAATGCGAAAGATATATATGGACTGCTTGCTGTTTTGGATGAAAAAACGCCTGATTTGTTCAAGAGAATGTTGCCGGTATCTGCGCAAGTTCCTGTCCTTCAACTTCCGGCTGCGAGTGGCAATTACATTGCTCAAATAGTTACGGAGCCTGCCGGAGCTTCTGTGCTGTTGAATGGAATGCCTTATCAAGGTTGCCAAGAAACGCCATGCGTGATTTCGCTTTATGAGAATCGTTTTAGGCTTTCTGTTGCTTTGGATGATCATTACACAGTGGATACAAGCTTTGTAATTGCGTTACCAAACCAGCTTGTGACTGTAAAACTGAAACAAAAGATGCATGTAGTGAATGTCACAAGCGAGCCTCCGGGAGCATCTGTAAGTTTTGACGGAATCACTTGCGTTACCACATGCCCATCGCGCTTTTTTAAGAGAGGTAGTGTAAAGATAAAAGCGACGCTTGATAAGCATGAAGATGCGGATACAGTTGTTTTTGTTTCCGATCATACTGATGTGAATTTAAAGTTAAAGCCAAAGGTCTCAAAAAAATAAATGGCTACCTCTTTCCAAAAGCATCAGCCAATTTATTTTCATTATAATTCGTCAGCCAGCTTTCCAGTTCGGCGATAATGTCTTTCAACTGTATCAGAATTTGTTTGGTTTTTACGCTCTTTAATTTCTCAACGATTCTTAGCATATCAGCATGGTTAAGACTACCTTCCTTTTTAACAATTTCGTTATCTTTAAACTCTATAGGAAGCGCACAGGCTACAAAACGATTTGTGCCATTTAAAAAACTATAGGTTTCAGAGTTTATTTCCAATTCGTTATAAATACCACGATTTTTCGTATTTATCAAAAGACCTTTATTTTTAGACACCGAGATGCAAACACAATGCTTCGTTTTGCGGTACTCTATTTTGTCGGTTACATTTATTATATATACATCGGATATTGCAGCCATCACAACACCATGCGGTGGGCAACACCTTCCAAATCTTCTTTTACCCAGTCTTCCTCAATTATGTCTTCAAAAGGTATAAATGCACTGGTATCAGAAATATAATTTTTCTTCCAAGCTGCCTCTTCGTGATTTTTCTTTTCCACTTCATCAAAAGTCAAACCTGCATATTCTTTATAGCCAAATTCCAAAGCTTCCATGTTAGCATCTGATAAATAACCTTCCTCAGCTTCTCGTTCTGCGACTAAAAAATTGTCAAATCTGTAAAATCCCATTCCAGCTTGGCTAATTTTAGCCATATTATACAGTTTGCTCGGCACAGTTCCATGCTTCATGGCAAAGTAATTATCGCCTGTTATAGGGCAACCATATTTATTAAGGCTGTATTTTTCTGCGGCATAGAGCATTTTCCATATATTATACATATTGCAATTGTTCATGCCCCCTCTTTGGATAAGCCAGAGGACACATTCAATAGCCTTTTGCAAGTTCATGTTAAAGCGGATAGCCATTCGGATAATATAGTAAATTTTGAAAAACTCAAACTTCCCAAAGCGACTAAATCAGCGTTTACTATATTTTAAATAATGAAAACAGCAAAAATCATCCTTATCTCCCAAGGTTGCAGCGCAAATATGAGTGAGAGCGAGCAGATTGCTGGCTTGATTTCTGAAATTGATTTTGACGCTGTTATTCTGAATATTTGTACCGTGAAAGGCGATAGCTCTGCATTGAAAGCTGTGAGAAATGCAAAAAACGATTACCCGGAATTTCCAATGCTGGTAACCGGATGCGTGACAAAAGAACTGATTGCCGCTTTGCAAAAAATAGACACGAAAATTTCCGTTGC
>WQSZ01000051.1 GCA_009787645.1 Candidatus Fibrimonadales bacterium
TTCGAACTCGCGGTGGGCTTTAGGCCCACACGTCCTTAGCAGGGACGCACCTTCGGCCAGCTCGGTCACCTTCCCAGGAGCCATTAATATAGAAATTTTTTTAGCTGCAAAATTTTTTCCCGATCTTTTACGCCATCGGTTTCCGCACCGCTGGAAACATCTATGGCAAAAGGGTTGAGCTTTACAGCATCTCCAATGTTTTGCAGACTTATGCCCCCGGCAAGAAAAACATTTTTGCTGAGATCAAGATTGAGCAAAGGTGCCCAGTTAAAAGTTTGCCCGGAGCCTGGGGTGGAGGAGTCCAGGAGGATGTAATCGCAGAATCGGGCCGCCGCCACTGTAGGGGTAGCCCTATGTGGCTGCCCCTCAAATGTAACGGCCCGTATGATTTGTGCGTCGCAACGTTGTTTTAATTTTTCAATGTATTCATCGGATTCGTTGCCGTGCAACTGAACCATGTCTATAACGCCGTTGCTATGCAAAGCTACTATGTCTTCAATTTTCGCATTTACAAAAACACCCACAGGGATAATTTCACCGGAGAGTTTCTTCCTCAAGGTCTCGGCCTGTTTTGCATTTACAAATCGTTTGCTTTTTTCTGCGAACACAAAACCTATGAAATCGGGCTTTGCCTCGTTTGCGAAGTCTATGTCTTGTTCACGGAAAAGGCCGCATATTTTGAGCTTGGGCATTGAGGGAATTTAGTATATTGTAAATCGGAGGTACAAATGAATAAGCCATTTTTCTTTTCCGCAGTTTTAATCTGTACAATTACATTCTCCACAAGCGGATTTGCGCAGCCACAAACTTCGGGATGGCTTTCAAGTTACTGGGATGGGTGCAAACCCACTTGTTCTTGGTATACGAATTTGTCAAATGATCCTAAATTTTTACAGTATGGTCTCTCCAGATCTTGCGGCATTGACAATAAAGAACTTCCCTTGGGCGAAATAGCTGAGGCTAAGTGCGCCAAGGAAGGCGGCCCGGCATATTCCTGCTGGGACCAGATACCGTTTGTTGACCCAAGCAACCCTCAGCTTGCTTATGGCTTTGGAGCTACAGCAACGGCGGTGTGCGGACAGTGTTTTGAAGTGACGTTTACCGGCGAGTACGAGCATGGCATCCCTATGCCCATGCACAGGGCAATTGCCGGAAAAAAAGCTATTATTATGGGCAGGAACACCGGAGGCGTTGGAGCTACCCAAATTGACTTTTTGATACCGGGCGGCGGCTTAGGTGATTATGACTGTTTTTCGGAGCAGCTTGGCCTGCCAAAACGCTCGGAGATACTCGGCAAGAATTCTGGCGGACTTTTGGGATCTTGCATAGACGGGGCAATTGCCCAATTCGGCGGCAATTGGGAGGCTCCGGGACTGCTTGAATGGGTTCAAAACTGCCATAGAACCGGTTGCAATTCAGCGTTTGGCAGATTTCCAGATCTTCTCAAAGGTTGCATGTTCCATGTTGACTGGATGATGTCTGCGCCTAACCCTAAAGCAACAGTCAAAGTGCTGGATGAATGCCCGCAAATATTGGTTGAAGGATATGTGCCTAAGAGCAGTAAATATACCCTGCTCAGAAAGTTTATGGAATATACTTCCAGCACCGGAAGTCCGGATATCAACCCTGGCAATAAAACTATCAGCAGTGTCAATTCCGGTGTAACACTTACTTACAATAATGTAAACGCATTGGTTGCCGGAACATATAAAATGTCCTTTGCGGTTGCCACAGGAGAGCAGGCAACAATTTCGGTGACTGTAAATGGTCAAGCAGCAGGAACTGTAAATGCCAACACGGGCGATTGGAGTACATTTAAAGCAGTTGAGTTTGGCAATGTAAACCTCATAGAAGGCAACAATACTATCGTATTTAGTTTTCAGTCCAATAGCATCAACATCGATTATTTCTTGCTCCTCGGCGACAAAGATGTTATTGATAAAACTACCGGCATCAAAGGACCAATTCTAACCGCCGGCAATTTGCCGTTAACTAGCCAAGCCAAGTATTATAAAGTAAACGGAACCCCAATGGGAACCGCTAAACCCGATGTTCCCGGTATATACATTGTGAAAACAGGGAAAGAAATAAGAAAAATTGTTGTCCGTTAAGCTTTCACCCTAAGCTTCTTCACAACCAAAATAGTGATTGGCAAAAGAGCTATTTCATAAAGCATTTTAATGCCCCACTGCGAAGGGATAACCATGTAAGAAAAGAGCGGAGTGCCCCAGAAAGCTATTGTTATGAACACAAAACTGTCCACGGCATTGCCCACCATGGAAGAGGCAATTGCCCGAATACCAAACCGTTTTTCTCCATGCTTTTTTTTCATTTTTGCAAAGATAACATCGTTTATAAAATCGCCTACCATATACGCCGTAAGGCTTGCCAGCAAGATTCGCCAAGTTCCGTTCAATGTTGCTTCAAAAGCCCTTTGAGCTTCTTCGCTCCAAAAAGGCGCACCGGGAAGCATGACGGCTATTTTAAATAACACCACCATCAGCAGGTTTGCGCCAAAAGCATACCACGCAGTAATACGGCTTGCCTTGTAGCCGTAAACCTCGCTGAAAATATCAGACAAGATATAAGTGATGGGAAACACAAGCACACCCGCCGGAACAATCAGCGACCCTAGGCTTATCATTTTAGTTGCAATTATGTTGCTAACCAGAATAGCAGTTATGAACAAAACGCATAACTTGGTAAAAAGAGGAGTATTCATGGCGAACTGAATTTAGAAATTTCTATATTCCTAAAACTATGTCCCCTTTGCCGTTTGCTAAAAAATTGCGATGGTTTCTTATGCGTTTCCGTTCGGCGCATGGGATTAGACGTTGGTTTGAAAAAAAAAGCGGCGGAATAAACGAAATGTTTCAGTACAGGCCCGACATTTCAACCTGCAAAAAAGTTATCATATTTTTGCCTAACGAGCAGGACAAGTTCTTTGTAATGTTGCCTTTTGCCATGGCTCTAGCCGAAAACAAGGGTTCGGATGATTTTTTGATTATAACAGAAGAGGATAACCGCTATATTTTAAGAGCTTTGGGGATGGAAAGGCTTTCCCTATTCTACAACAACTCCACCATGCTTTATGGCGAAGACGATTTTTATGAGCTGGAAAAAAGAATACAGGAACTGAAATGGGATTTATGCGTGTTTTTGCAGGAAAATGCCCAATTGCCGTTCCTTTATCTGGCTAGAATTACCAAAGCACCCTACCGCACGGGGCTAAAACAGGAATTCCCATTTTTAAACATAGCTCTGCAAAACTCCGCAAACAACGAAAATATTTACGCAAACAGGAATTTTCTCTATAAAGCGTTCTCTATAAATCCTAAAAAAGCGGAAGATGAAAGCATTCGTGTTACGCATAAAAATGAAAGACTGGGCCTCAACTCAAGGCTCTCCACCTCAAACACCCTGTTGCTGAATCTGGAACCACCTATTACCGGCGAAGCCTGGTCTGAGCATGATGTATATACAATGTGCAAAGCGTTCCAGCCAGGATGGCGTTTGATAACCATTGCCGCAACAACCAAGCAGCTAGAACCTTATGCCAAAGTTATGGAAGAGCTGGAAATGCGCAGCAACCCTGTTCTTTTGCATTCCGAATCCATATTCAGCGTGCTGAGGCAATACCCTGCGATAATAACTCTCAACTCCATACATTCTCATCTATTTTTGAATTTAAGCAACATAAAGGTTTTAATGCTTGAACAGAATGATGATTACGATATCCCAAACAATCAGAGCCTGCTGAAATTCAGCAGAGAAGGGAACTTCTATTCTCTTGCTAAGTTAGTCGTTGACTTTTTGAAAGTACCAAAATGAAATGCATTTTAGCACAACCTAGAGGTTTTTGCGCTGGGGTGGAACGCGCTATTTTAATGGTTGAAAAGAGCATTGAAAAATTCGGGAAACCGGTTTATGTTCGGCACGAGATTGTGCATAATCGCTTTGTGGTGGACAGCCTGCGAAAAATAGGAGCCATATTTGTTGAAGATTTATCCGAGGTGCCGGAGAAGGCTGTTGTTATTTTTTCTGCGCATGGCGTGAGCAAAGATATTTACAAAAATGCAAAGAACCTGCACTTGAAAGTCATAGATGCAACATGCCCTATTGTGAAATCGGTTCACAGAAGCGCAATAAGATATGCAAATTCAGGTTGCTCAATAATCCTTATTGGCCATCAGGGGCACGCAGAAATTGACGGAACTTTGGGCCAGTTGCCGGCAGGCAAAATGCATTTGATAAGTTCCGCAAAAGAGGTGGAGAAGCTGCCGATCATGAAAAAGGCCGCATATCTAACGCAAACCACGCTTTCCACGGAAGAAACCGCAGATGTAATAGCCGCATTAAAACAGAAGTACCCTGGCATACAAGGTCCTAAAACCGGAAACGTTTGCTATGCAACAACAAACAGGCAAAGCGCAGTTCGCTCTATATGCAAAGAGGTGGATTTGCTGTTGATAGTTGGCTCCCAAAATTCAAGTAATTCAAACCGATTAAGAGAGCTTGGCGATGAGCAGGGCGTTAAAAGCATTTTGATAGACTCCGTGGAAAACTTAAACGAAAACATGTTCAAAGGCATAAATTCAGTTGGAATATCAAGCGGCGCAAGCGCACCTGAGTATTTGGTTCTAGAAATCATTGAATGGCTGAAAAATCATTTTAACCTCAAAGAAATCATTGACGAACAAACCGTAAAAGAGATGACCAAGTTTCCGTTGCCTACGGAATTGGGCTAAGACTTAACCCAAATAACTTCGTTCATCCTTACATCCGTTGCGTTTTGCTGGAGATTGCTACGAACTTGAGCGCTGTAAGCTATTCCAAGCTTAGGAACGGTTTTGAATGATGCCAGATAGCGATCGTAATAACCTGCGCCGTGGCCTATGCGAGCGCCGTCTTTGCCAAAGACAGTGCCGGGCACAAGGAAAGCTGCGGGAGTTCCTTCAAAGGCGGGTAAATCAGCTTTTGGTTCCATTATCCCAAAAGCACCGGATTGCAAATCTTCCTCAAGACTTTGAACATGAACAAATTCCATGGTCTCTTTGTCTAAAACTCTTGGCAAAAGCAAACGGCCTTCATGTGCAAGCTCTTTAATAAAAGGGAGTATTTGCGGTTCAAATTTCGTGGGATAAAATGCGGCTATAAACCCATTTTCCAAAATGGGACGGAGCGCAAAGTTCTGAAGCAATTTTTCGGATTCCTTTGCTTTGCAGTCTTCGCTCATGGACAAAAGACGCTGCTTTGCCCAATCTCTTAATTCCTCTGTTGTCTGAGGCAACACCGCTTTTTCAACTAATGAACTCCAAATTTCACGCTGCCAATTCATGAATTCCGCAACTTTGAATTTCTCTTCCCAATCGCCGTTCAAAGAATCTGCAAGCGCATTTAACTGGCTTTGCCTTGCCAGCAATCCGGAGTCTATTTTCAACTGCGCAGCTTTTTCGTTTCTCAGTTCACGCAATTTTTCCCGCAGGTCATCGTTTATGGCTGTGCGTGGAGAGGCTTTGCGGAGAATTGGCGAAGGATATTCGCTTGCAGGAGCGCAAATAGCAATATTCAAATCCGCTAAAAAGGACTGAAGTAATTTGCCCCTTAAATTTCTCGGTATTTTAGGCAAATCATGCTCGCCGATTTTTTTCTTTGTTTTTGCCGCAACTTTTACAACGGCGAGCAGAAAATAAGGACTCAAAACTCTGTAAGGGGCACAGTCTCTTCTTTTTGCTTCACGGTCACGCCACTGCCAAATGGTTTTTAAAACATGCAACTCAAATGGCTTAAAAGCATTTGAGCCCTTTAACCTCCAGGTCTCCTTCACTTCGTATTCAGGATCGTCATTTTGATTTTTCTTTGAGTGCTCAAGCGAATACTTGCAAGATTCCTGCAGCCATTCCATGCGTCCCAGCTTGTTGAGCTTTTCGCATTGAAGCTCCTTTATCGCATCCAAAAAAATGGTATCCAGCACCGCATAGCGGCACATTTCCGGAGAGAGAGGCCTTTTGGTCCAGTCTGCACGTTGGTTTTCCTTATCCAGTTTAATTCCAAAGTATTTTTCAACAATCGCAGCCAGGCCGGTTTGTTTTTCGCCTAAAAGCTTTGCCGCTATGGAGGTATCGTAAATGTGCTCCGGGCAAAAGTCGTAAAACCGTGCGAGCAGGCGCAAATCATAATCGCAGGCATGAAATGTTATTCGCTTAAGAGCGTTGCATTTCCAAAGAGCCTTCAGATCAAGCCCGCAAAGCGGATCCAAAAGCCAATGGTATTTTCCAACGCTTATCTGGATAAGGCTGAGTTTTTCCTGATAATGGTGCATGGAATCCGCTTCG
Organism: Candidatus Fibrimonadales bacterium; assembly: GCA_009787645.1. Lineage (GTDB taxonomy): Bacteria > Fibrobacterota > Fibrobacteria > Fibrobacterales > Fibrobacteraceae > Fibrimonas. The sequence continues at coordinate 6,336 of WQSZ01000051.1, forward strand.
GTATCCATAACGCAGGAAGAAGCATTTGATAGAACGGAGAGCATCTTTTTGAACGACCTTTTGTCATTTACAAGTATGTGTTCCGGATTATCGTCTATAAACCCCGCTATCTCCTCTATGTATTTGGGAGAGAAAAACTTGGATAGCAGTGATTTAATAAACATTTTGGGAAGGTAGAAAAATTTTTCTAAATTTACCTACTATGCGTATCACACTTTTATTTTTTGTTCTTTTATGCGTAGTCGGCAATGCCTTTTCGCATGCGCTTCCCGGTGTAAAGCCCGAGGTGGCTCCAATGGCAGATTCCACCGGTAAACTTATTTTGATGGATTTCAACATCAAATTGAGCGGCATAAAAGATGCCAATATGCCATTTTCCGTATTCAGTTCACGGCCATTGCTGGTTTATTATTACAGCCCGCATTGCCCACACTGCCAAAAAGGATTTCCCGGTGTTCAGCAACTAGCTAAGGAATATGAACAAAAAGGCTTCACCAGCATCACTATTTCCGTTGGCAATGTTAATAGAAGAGACATTCTTATGTTTATGGAGCAACACAAGGCGTCAATCCCATTCTTTCAAGATACCGATCAGGAATTCGGCAAAAGATACGGAGATGGCTATGTACCTAGGCTCTACCTTATTTCTCCCGATGGAAAAGTCACCCGCTACACACATACGGATAGCGATGGTTTAAAAGATATTAGAGATGCCATGGACAAAATGCTCGGCATAAAAAAATAATGAATACCGCTTATGCAGAGCTCTCGCAAAGCATGAACCCGGCTTTGGTCACTGTACTCTCCGAACATTTGAACTGGGTAGCGGAACATCCGGAAAGTATTCCGCACAGCGAGAATATTTCTCAGAGCCAAGCAGCGTGGCTTATGGCACACGAGGGTTTTGCCGAGTTGGAGCAGACATTTGCGCAAAAGCTTTACGAGTGGCATGCAAAGTGGCAACAGAGATTTGAAATAGAAGGCACTGCGCAAACAGTTGCGGCAAAAGCAGAGGTTATAAAAAAAACCAAAAACGCAAAGGAAAGAGAAAGGCATGCGAGAGACCTTTATCTCAACACCATGCACTTAATGGTTGGCGATGCCCAAAAACACGTTGTTTCCGTAAGCAGCCGTGCAGATTTTTTACAAAAAGCCATTCGCAAGGCGTGGCACAAGAGTTGCCCCAATGATTCCTATTCAAAAATACTTCCGGGCCTGGAAAGCACTTTTGAAGATTATGAAGCCGCATTTTTTGAAAATACAAGAACATTGTTTTTTGAAGACCAAAAAGACTCTGTGCCGAGCATAGCGAGGCGGGAATTTTTGGAAACCATAATGGAAAGCGCCAATTGCAATTCTATTTTAAATTTCTATTTTTCAAAAGTTTTTCGCCGGGTGTCTAAACTCTCTTCCAGCTTGTGCAGGTTCTATTCTAAAAAATGGACTTTGTATGCAAGAGGGTTCAACAGCAGGCAGAACTTGTTACCCTTAGGATAAATATGGAGCTATTTTTAGTCATTCTCTCTTTCCTCGCGCTGGTCGCGCTCGCCGCAATTTTGAGCACTCAACGCAAAATTTTAACCGCATTGCAAAACATACGTATTCCGGAATCGCCAAAGCTGGCAATCCCACCTGCAAAGGAAGTTGTACTGGATTTAAATCCGGTTGTAGAAGCGGTTAATAACATTCATATTCCCGAACCTGCGCCGCAACAGAAAATTGAGTTTCCGAAATTCCCGGAATTTCCGAAGTTCCCTGACTTTCCAAAAATCGAAATTCCTCCGGCAAAAGAGGTTGTTTTGGATTTAAATCCGGTTATTGAGGCGATAAAGGGCTTGCAAGACAAAGAAAATGTGGCATACGCACAGAGCGATTTAATTAAAGTTCTGCAAGAAACCTCTGCTCTTATGCGTGTAAATCAGGCGGAATTCCAAAGCGGGCTGGAGGCATTCCACAAGGCTATAGACAAACTGCTCACTCAAATTCCAAATGGCGACAAAGAACTGGATATGCAAAGGGAATTTATGCAAAAGTTTGAGGAGGCGTTTGTAAAGGTTCAAGAAACCGCAGCGGAGGCCATGAATGCCAATTCGTTGCGCCTTCAGGAAATTTTAACGGAATTCTCAAACAAATGAATGAGTACAACGCATCTCTGGCAAAGAGCTTGGAAGAAAAAATTGCATTCTTCAAAAACGCTTCTTTGCACAAAGAGGCAGAGCTTTTGCAAAAGAGACTGGACTCCCTGGTCAAAGAACCCGTTGAAAGCACAGCAGCCGCAACGCAAAAAATTCAAATAAAAAATCCCGTAATAGACATTGTGCGCCACAATTTGAGAACAAAGGTCGCAGCAAACACCCGCCGCATTCCGGAATTGGAAAAAAAGTATATTCTGGAAAACACAGACAAAGCGCAAACCTTAAAGGATTTAGAGACCTTGCAGGTAGCATACATAGAAAGAGTTATGAAAATTCGCAAGGCAAATCGGGCGGTAGCAGCGACAGTCGGCGATAATACGATTGGTGATACCGGCCCTTACAACAACGAAAAGATATTCAGCGAAGCGTTGCGGTTGATTTATTCTCAAGATCCGCTGTGGATAGAGGATTTCAAAGAACTGTACTTCACCATTATGCCTTCAAGCTCAATTACAGCGGCTTCCAAATCTCCGTTGTAGATTATATACTGGTATTTGCCTTCTGTTTTGGCAAAGTTCATTTCTTTTTTCGCATTTTCCATTCTCAATTTTAGCGATTCTTCCGTTTCCGTTTTGCGCAAGCGAAGCCTCTCTTCAAGTTCTTCCAGGCTTGGCGGCAAAATAAGAATGCCTATTGCCTGCGGATAAACCTTGTCAAAATTTATTTTTCCAAAGACATCTAAATCGAAAATAACATCTTTGCCTTCTGCGAGTTTTTGCTCTACAAAGAACTTTGGAGTTCCGTAATAATTGTTGTGAACCTTGTTCCATTCAACAAGCTCATTTTTTTCAATCATCAGCTTGAATTCCTCTTCTGTTTTAAAGAAGTAATGCGTGCCGTCTATTTCTCCGGCACGAGGTTTTCTTGTTGTTGCAGAAACGGAGTACACAATGTTTGGGAAATTCGGCATAACCCTGTTCATAAGGGTTGTTTTTCCGGCTCCGCTTGCAGCGCTGAATACGATAAGTGTTCCTGGCATAAAGGCTCCACATGAATGGTTGCTTGCATTTTAAAATCTTCTTCTATTTTATTTTCAATAATAGTTGCTATGCGATGCCCTTCTTCAATGCTTTTTTGCCCGTCCAGACGAATGTGCATTGTGAGTTCGCAGTGTCGCTCATAATTGTGCATGTGAAGGTGATGCCATTTGAGATCGCCCAAATTAAGGCTGCGAATGGCATTTTTTATCTTTTCTTTGAGTTCTTCGCTGGGTTGCTTGCCCAAAAGCTTGTCCACGGTTTCTTTGGCAATTTTGTAAGCGGCGTAAAACAGCACCAGTGAAAGTATAAATCCGAGCACGCTGTCTATCCACCAGAATTTTGAAGCGAAGAAAATGCCTATCAGCACCGGAATAGAAGAGAGAGCATCCGAGCGGTGGTGCCATCCGTCTGCTTTTATGGCTGCGCTATCATGTTTTTTTGCTATATAAAAAGCGTATTGAGCAAGCAGTTCTTTTATAACAATTGATACCGCCACCACTACTATTGCCATAGTTCCGAAGTTGGCTTCTTGCCTGTTGCCAAAGCGTTCTATTGAATCCATTATGAACTCATAAGCTATAACGGCAAGCACAAATGCAACAAACAGCGCAGCTATTTGCTCCCATCGTCCATGCCCAAACGGGTGTTCCTTGTCCGGTTTTTTGCTTGACAGCTTAATTGCGACCATTATCACGACTGATGTGAGCGAATCTGATAACGTGTGCCAAGCATCTGCAATAAGCGCTATTGAACCGGTTATTATGCCCGTATATAATTTCAAGGCAAATAAGGCGGTGTTGACGATTATTGAGACTATACTTTCCAAGTAGCCCGCTTTATCGCGGTTTGAAGTCATATTTGGAAATATAGAAAAGTTCGTTTAAGCTATGAACGCCTAAATGCTGTTTTTTCTATTTCCCTTATAGCCCTCTTCATTTTTGATTTCAAATAATCCGGAACGCATTTAAGCATGGATTCCATTCGGCAAAAACTGCCAAGAAAATAATCACCTGCTTTTATAGCTTCAAGGCAAATTTCCTCTGTCTTCAATATTTCCGGGACATATTCAAGAGCATAGCCCCTGTTTTGCACTGCTGCCATGCATACGTCTGCTGTTCTGAATCTCTCCGGCACTTGCTCTAGCACATAGCCGTCTTTCTTTACTGCTTCGATGAACTGTAGTTCCACACTTTTCATTTCTTCTGTCATTATTTTTTTCTCCAAACGGGGATATACCGTCAAGCTTACCAAGCTCAATTTAAATATATATAAATTTTTAAAAAAAAGGTGAAAAAAAGATTTTTTTCCCGTTTTTTTCTCATTTTTTTTGAAAAAAGATACAAAATGCTCAATGCGAACTTGTAAAATTTACTATATTGTATCCTATGAAAAAAATCCTTTTCCAAGATACCAGTTTCCGCGATGGGTTCCAGTCTGTTTTTGGTGCCCGCGTTTTGACAAAAGACTTTCTTCCCGCTCTTGAAGCGGCTGTGCATGCCGGAATTGAGCACTTTGAGGCAGGCGGAGGAGCCCGTTATCAGGCTCCATACCTCTACTGCAACGAAGATGCGTTTGACATGATGGATACTTTCCGCAAGACGGTTGGTCCGAAAATCCGTTTGCAAACCCTTGCCAGAGGCATAAACGTTGTTGCTATGGGCCCTCAGCCCAGAGATATGATAGACCTGCATGCCAAAATGTTCAAAAAGCACGGCATGACCCGCATTCGCAACTTCGATGCCCTTAACGATGTGAACAACCTGATTTACTCCGGTCAGTGCATCACCAATGCCGGCTTGGAACACGAGGTTGTGGTTACCATGATGGAACTGCCCCGTGGTTGCAAAGGCGATGGTGCGCACGAAGCGGAATTTTATACTGAAACCCTGAAGCAAATTATGGATGCGGGAGTTCCATATAGCAGCGTGTGCTTCAAAGATGCAAGCGGCACATCAAATCCTCGCAAAGTCTATAACACATTTAAACAGGCTCGCAAGCTTCTCGGCGATAAAGTTGAGCTTCGCATACATTCGCACGATACCTGCGGTACAGGCATTGCGCAATACGTGGCTGCCATAGAAGCCGGTGCAGACGGTGTTTGCTGTGGCAGAGCTCCTCTTAGCGGC
>WQSZ01000052.1 GCA_009787645.1 Candidatus Fibrimonadales bacterium
TATATTTCAAAATATCCTTCTGCAAAAAAAGGCAAATTCAAATTTTTCGCAATGCGAGACATCAACGCTTTAAAACGTTCCCGTACTTTTATAAAAGAAGACACAGCCAATACAATTTATATAGAAACAGAAAAATTGCCTTATTATTGCTATGTGGACGCATTTAAAGATGTAATCCCAAAACTCCCCTACTATTTCGGCAATTTAGATGTTCCTTTTGATAGAAAGAAGTTTGAAAAACTCAAAGATGATTTTTTACTTTTGAGCATGGCAAAACACCCGGATATTTTTTGCTTAATCCCAGAATCAGATAAAATAAATTCTGCAAAAATAAGAGTGCAAAAATATTTCAATAAACTTTTATGCTTACAATAGACTCGGCTATTAAATCTTTGCACGGCATATTTGAGCCGCACTTCGCCGTTCAATACCTGAATTCAAGCGACATCGTCAAAGAAAGCCTCAAAGATACGCAAGCCTTAATCGTTCGCTCAACCAGAAAATACGGCGCAGAAACCATGCTCGGCACAAATGTGAAGTTCATAGGAACCGTGACATCGGGATTTGAGCATATAGACACTGATTTTTGCGAGCAACACGGAATTTTCGTGGCAACTGCGCATGGCAGCAATGCAAAGTCCGTTGCGGAATATGTAAACTCTGCGCTAATTGAAATCGGAGCTTCATCGCTTGGCATTGTCGGGGTTGGAGCTACCGGTGGTGAGGTGAAAAAGGCAGCGGAGAAATTGGGAATGAAACTCTTGCTCTGCGACCCGCCAAAAAATATGCACGACAATATTTTCGATGCAGACATAATAACTCTGCACTGCCCTCTTCAAGAAGACACCAGGCATTTGGTAAACGATGATTTTTTCAAAAAAATGAATAAAGGCTCATGGCTTATAAATGCGGCACGAGGCGCAGTATGCGACAGCGAAGCCTTGAGGCGTGCTTTGCAAAATGGACATTTGGCAGGAGCAATTATTGACGTGTGGGAGAATGAACCAAATATAGACACAACTCTTTTACCCTTGATTAAAATAGCCACGCCGCACATAGCAGGTCACAACGCAGAAGCGAGAATAAACGCTGCAAATATGCTCATAAAAGCCATCGGAGATTTTTTCAAAATTAATATAGAAGGACTGAAAACTGAAAAAACCGCAAACAACGGACTGTATAACATTCACAAAGATGATGCGGACTTCAGAAAAGAACCGAAAAATTTCACGGAAATACGAAACGGATATAAGAGGTTTTTTAACGAGGTCTCTTAAATCTTTCGTTTTGCGGATAAGTCTCTGTAGCTTTAAAAATTAGCGTTGTGTCCCGATTATTATAGCTACCGGTTATAAAAATGCTGTATGCAAAACTTTTCCAACCGTCCCAATCAAGCATAAATATTAAACTGTCATTATTTTCATTCACAGTATCATAGCCCTCTAACGGTGTATTCAACGAAACATCCGCATATGCAAAATAAGGACTTTTGCCTGTTATAGTTATATATTTATAATCAATTAGTATTTTGGCATTAAGGGTATCTTCAGGCAAACCGGATTTCTCCCTTACCCATTCTCCCTCCAAAGTATAGTAAAAATACCTACGATCAGCAGCATCGTCATCATATGCACCGCAAGAACAGAGCAAAAGAAAACTTAAAAGAAGTAAAAAATATTTCATGGTTTAAATATAGAAATTTCTATATTCTTTCCATGCGCCAAGCCATATTGCTTCTTTTTGCCGCCCTCCCTCTCTTTGCACAGGAGAGCGTTGCTGAAATTCAGCGTAATATAAAAACCGTAAAAGCAGAAACCGAAAGGGAAAAAAGCTTAACAGAGGCAGAAGCCAAAAGGCACGCCGCTTATGTGGAAAACGCAAAGCAGAAAACCGCTATTTTTGAAGAGCAGGCAAAAGAACTTTCCGGGCAAATAGATTCTCTTAAAGCAGAAATAGAAAAACTGAAAGGCGCAAGGCAAAGAGCATTAGGAACAACTCGCTTCTTTGAAAACCGCAAAACAAAATACATAGAAGACCTGGTACTTACAATAGACTCGCTGGCCATATTCGTTGAACAGGGATTCCCTCATAAAAACTCCGAAGCCGCAGACGCACTGCGTGAAATTTCTTCACAACTCAAAAAAGGCGTGATAAGCCCGGAAGCCGCCTTTGGCAGGGCTTGGGAAACAATGCTTGAAAGAGTTCGCTTAGGTTATACCGCAGAAACATGGAACGGGGATAATGGTAAATTCTTTCGCTATGGAACTGTTGCCGGTATTTTTATAAGCCAAAACGGAGAAACTGTTTTGTGGCTGAACTCAGGCAAATGGGAAAGCGCAGGCGACAACTTAACACTCCGCACAACTCTCAAAGAAACCATGCGTATCGCAGACGGTAAAACTGCGCCAAAACTCACGCAAATCCCAATTCCACGATAGCATGCTAAAGCTACAAACCATCGCCGCTTTTGAAAATCTTTACGCTTGCGCAAAAAAACACGGCTTTGAACCGAAAATTGATAGCGGATATCGCAGTTTTGAACGGCAATTGACAATCTGGAATGAAAAGGTCGCAGGAAAAAGAAAGGTATTAAACAAAAACGGAGAAACTGTAAACATCGCCGAACTATCCGAACAAGAACTTATGAAAACTATTCTGCTCTGGAGCGCATTGCCCGGCACAAGCCGTCACGAATGGGGAACAGACATCGATGTTATAGATGCGGCAGCTGTTCCAAAAGATTACGAGGCGGAGCTGACAATAGAGGAGTCTTATGGCGTGTTCGGAAATTTTCACAAATGGCTGGACACAAATTTATTTGATTTCAGGCGAGTTTTTTTACCCGGCGTTGGAAGGGTACAACCGGAGCCTTGGCATTTAAGCTATGTGCCGGAAGCGAGGAAAATTGAGCAAAGTTTCACGGCAGAAAATCTGGCAGAGCGCCTGAGCAGTAGCGGCATTTTGCTTTTGCCGCAGATTCTGGACAATTTGGACTGGATTTTGAAGGAGCACTTTCTGTGTTATTTTGAAAAATGACAGCGGTGATTTTCTACATTACATTTTAATGTCACCGTTTTTAATTTTAGATTTTGCGTTTATATCGTTGCCCTTTTTGGTTTTAGCCATTGGGTTGTTTTCGCAAAGAGCTTGCATTACCTTGGCTAACACCAGTGCTGCGGTTTTGGCTGTGCTTTATGTTGGGTTTTCGATATGCGGGCAAGAAGCTACCGAGATAAGCGCGAGCCTGCTAACGTGGCATGTCAATAGTTTTGGAATTTTAATCAGAGAACTTTTGCTTATATCTTTCTTTTTTGCTTCTGTTCTAAGCGGTGGCTACAATTTGCGCAGCAGGCCGGAATTTTTGGCTGCAATGCTGTTCGTAGCTGTGGGCGGCATGCTTGTGGTTTCGGCTAACGAGCTTGTATCGCTGTTTATAGGGCTTGAGCTTGCGACAATGCCCATGTATTTTTTGGTCACTTGGAACAAGCTTTCATCAAAAGGTTCGGAGGCCGCACTCAAATATGTTTTAATGGGCTCAATAGCCACAGCGGTATTGCTGTTCGGCATGAGCTATTTGTACGGATTTGCCGGAGCGCTTTCTTATCAAGCTCTTTTTTACGCCGTGCATAATACATCCGGCGTAGATTTGAATCTATTGTTGATAGGCGTGTTTTTTATAGTGGTTGGCGTAGGCTTTAAACTCACATTATTCCCATTTCACACCTGGGCCCCTGATGTTTACGAAGGAGCTCCGACTTCGGTAGCAGCCTATTTGTCTGTCACTTCAAAAGCCGTTTCGCTTGCATTTTTGGGAGTTTTAGTTTATGGGCCTCTGGCAGATATGGGCATTATATTCCATGTTATATTTTCCGTGCTTGCAATGGCAACCATATTCATCGGCAATTTGGGAGCATTAAAACAGAGCAGGTTGCGCAGATTTATGGCATATAGCTCCATCGCTCAAGCGGGTTACATTTTAATAGGTTTGTGCGGAGATATACGCCTTGGAGCATCGTCTTTTGTTTATTATCTGTTTCTTTATGCGCTTTCAAATTACCTTATGTTCTCTTTAATCGGCGTGATAGGCAAAAATCGCAAGGAAAGCTTCGATTCTCTAAGAGGGCTTTCAAAGGAGAATCCAACGCTTGCGGTTTTGTTTGCAATAGCGGCGTTTAGCTTGGCTGGCATTCCGCCGCTGGCAGGTTTTATAGGCAAGTGGATGGTGTTTGCAAGCGCTGCCTCTGTGGGCAATTATGTGCTTGTAGGTTTTGCCGCGATAAACAGCGTTATAGCTTTGTATTATTATTTGCAAGTGATAAAAGCAGCGTGGGTTAGCGAAGGAGGAGAAGATTTGGCTCCGCTGAAGGTCAGTGCGGTGCAAAAGGCAGCACTTGCTGTTTTAGGTTTTGCGGTTCTCTTCTGTGGCATAGCACCATGGCTGCATTCGTATATTTACGCTTTAGCATGGTAAAAGTGATATGTTGAAAGAATTGTTGTTCAGACGTTTTAGCTTGTTGGCGGGGCTCCTCGCTCTTGCTTCTATTTTTGTTCTTTCTTATTTTTACTATCGTTTGTATGTAAATTCTCCTTTTGTCTATGAACAGATAATTGCCAATATCTCCGAATACAGGATTCTGGATTCACGTTTTGGCTCAGCAAAAGATAATTTAAACATTCAGCACGCTCTTATAGTTTCCATAAAGGAACAATTTTACGCATTAAGCAGCCAAGAGATTGAGGTTCCGAATACGAATGCTCTCGACGAAATGGAGCTGAGTATTGCCTCAAGAATACGTTGCTTGGGTGAAGACAACTGCAATCAGGATGAATGGAACAATGCTCAATCAAGAGCTTGGGAATCCAGTGAAACTTTGCTCGCAGCTTTTTACAACCTGCGTTTGATGCAGGAATACACCTGGTCTAAAAACCTGGGAATATTCTATATGCTATCGGTGTTGCTTTTATTGTCCACACTGTTCTTTGCCGCAAAAAAGTGATTTACCCGTCAATCACCAAATTCACAATTTTAGCAAACATATTATTCGTAAGCGCATAAGCTTCCAGTCCCTCAAAATTCAAGGTGCTGAAAATAATTTTGCCCTTTCCGAATGGTATAATTTGCACATCTACGCCGGTTTGCAATTCGCCGTTTTTTATGGAAACAGAATATACCAAGCTATTTGCATCCTTGATTTCGTGCATGGAAAGGCTGGGCACAATAGCGGAACAGGTTTTGTCTAATACGGATTTTTCAAAAAGTTCTTCCTTTAACGGAGATTTTTTGGGGATATAGTGTGTAGCTACACCGCCAACTCCCGAAGAATAAAAATATTCCAACGAACAATTAAATGAAGAACTGCTGTTAAGCAATTTAATGTCTTCCGGAATTATATCCGAAATAAACAGAATCTTGCCGGCTTTAACCGCACTGGCAACTGATTCCAAAATAGAACTGTCTGCCCAAGAACTGAGAGCCGCAGTGAACAGCACAGGTTTTTTGCCGTTTATCATTTTGACTATTTCCGCAGAGTTCTCTGCCGCATCTAAAAACTCGGATTTTACAAGAGCGGCTTTGATATTCGGAGTTTCCACCACTTCTATAGGCTCTTCCATTGAGTAAATATCTTTCCCTTCATCCGAAAGCGTTAGCTTCAAACTGTAAGAACCTGTTTTTTGCGGAGCCTTTACGCTAAGGTCTCCCAAAAGCGCAAGCGCAAGCTTTGGCGTGGCAAAACTCTTGCTCTGCGAAACAGCAACTTTGCCTGCCTTATCCAAAAGCTGAGCAGTCACATTCGCAGCATCTAATCTTTTTTCATTTAAAAGACTCAACTGGAATGAAACACTCTCGCCTTTGCCAACTACCCTTTCCAAACCGCTCATCAACAACTTGGTGGACTTCGCAATAAAATCTCTATTGAAATCAGCCCACTCCTCAAGAAAATAACCGCTTACAAGAGGGCTACTCTGCAAGCATTGAATATTCTGCTCAAGCCCCGACAGTGCCAGCTCATTTGAGCATTTAGCAAAAGCCTCTGCAGTTGGCCAAATTTCCTTAGCTTCCTTGGTAATGAACTTTTTCACTTCAGGCGTGGAAGCCTGTATTTTTGGGCTCACTTTTATGGATAGCAAAACTTTTCCGTTCTTCTTTATATCATCCGTAAACGATTTGTAGTTGTCTTGTAGCCAGGCATCACCGAAGAACGGATCCGGTATTATAAAATCCTCATCTTCCGAAAGACCATAGCGAGATAAAAACAATGAGAACGGAACTCCGCCGAACATTCTCAACGAAAGGCGATGCGAGGAATGAGCAACAACATTTCCTTCGGTCACTCCCATAACTTTGCCGGTTGCGCCGAATGTTTTTTCATGGCCGTGCTTAAAGTTCTGATCGTTGTCTATTGAAACATTGTTTATATTGCTGATGGCAGGATGGCAACTTTCCAAAGTATCTATGCGACTCAAAAGCTTTGCGCCGTTTTCCAAAATTAATCTGCCGTTATCAGAGCCTAATACCCAGGCAGCCAAAGACGGGTTGTTTGCGCTTGTGCACACAATTTCAGGAGCAATAGCCTTTACTGCCTCCAAGCCCATTTTACCGGACTGCTCATCGCAAATGGGAAATTCCTGGAATACCAGCAACCCCAGCTTGTCGCAAAGTTCAAGTGCCTGCCTGTTGAAGGAGGCCCCCCCGGTACGAACAGCGTTAAAGCCCATTTTTTTGATCTGTTCCAAATCTTTTAATATGGGCGCTTCTTTGCGCTGGCTATATACTATGCCCTGTATTTTTACTATTGAATCGTTCAAATAAAAATCGCCTTGCTTGCAATCAAATTTTTTAAAACCAAAATTTGAAGCCATGTAATTTGCGCCTTCCAAGCGAACTTCCAGCGCATATACATTGGGGTCTTCTACGGACCACAATTTTATGTCTTTGAACCCGAACTGCAATATTATATTCGCATTTTCTTTTTCAAGTTTAATCTCCTTTTGCAGCAGCGAAACTTCCAATTTCGGATTGCGAGCAAATATCTTCAGTTTTGCCGCATAGTTACGCGGATTGTTGAATGACATTTTCAAATTCACTTGCCCATAGTCGGCATCTGCGGCTATTTCCATGCCGGTTAGCAAAGCTCTCTCCGCGCTTAGCAAAGTCACATTGCCTGTGAACCCGGCAAACGGGGCACGCTTCCAAGGCAAGCCAAGGGGCATAGTCTCTGCAGGTATAAGATCTCCGCCAGCCATAAGCTCAAAAGCTCCCTGGCTTGAAACGGTTGAAACTTTAACGCACAGCAAATTTTCGCTGCTTGTTTTTACATATTGAGAAATATCAAATTCAAAAGAGGTGCTGGCTCCAAAATGATCTCCAACCAATTTCCCGTTCACCCAAACCACAGCATAAACCGCCGCCTGTTCAAAGCGAAGAATCAATCTTTTATCTTTGCCCGGCAATGAAAATTTTTTATAATAAAAGGCAGTATTAGCCAAATTTTCACTCCAAAGATGCGGAATCTTCACACTTTTGGCACTATCGGGGATTTCTGCAAACCAGCGCCCTGCCACCCCTTTCCCCTCAGGGTCCCAAACCAGTTTCCAGTTGTCATTGAAATCAATTTCGCTCATGGAAAAGGAATATAGAAAAAGAAGTTTTCTATATTCACTTTATGGTAAATTTAAAAGGTAAAAATGCTATTGTTACGGGGGCTACCCGTGGCATTGGGCTGGAGATTTCAAAAGTTTTGGCTGAGAACGGAGCAAATGTAGCCATTCTGGATGTTCAATTGGGCGACGAATCGTCCATAAAAGAGGTGGAAGCTCTCGGAGTCACCTGCAAAGGCTATGCCTGCGATGTGTCTAATCCCGAAGCCGTAAGCGAAGTGTTTAAACAGGTACTCGCAGACTTTGGTAAAATCGACATTTTGGTCAACAATGCCGGCATAACCAGAGACAGCCTGATCTTCCGCATGAAGCAAGACGATTTTGATTCTGTTCTGAATATAAATTTGCGAGGTGCTTTTATTTGCACGAAAGCCATAAGCCCGCATTACCTGCGCAACCGCTCAGGGCGCATAATAAACATAGCCTCCATAAACGGTATTCGTTGCCAAGCCGGGCAAGCTAACTATGCAGCCTCCAAAGCAGGCTTGATAGGCTTAACCAAATCCAATGCTATGGACTTTGCAAAATGCGGCGTAACGGTCAATGCCGTGGCCCCAGGCTTCATCAGAACTGCTATGACAGACAAGCTTGCAGCGGAAAATCCCGATGCCATAAAGAAATACAAAGAAGCTATCCCGCTTCAAGAGTTGGGCAACCCTCGGGACGTGGCTCATGCCGTGGCTTTTTTGGCTTCGGACGCGGCATCTTACATCACAGGTCAAGTACTTGGCGTGGACGGCGGACTAGGAGCTTAGGCTTTCAGCTTAATTTTCTATATTTTAACAAACATCAATTCCACCCTATTATAAGGAGATCAGAAAATGGCTAATGAAGATATTGCCAACCGCGTAAAAAAAGTTATCCTTGACAAGCTAGAGGTCAAGGAAGAGCAGATTGTAGAAGGAGCATCCTTTACAGCAGATCTGGGAGCTGACTCTCTAGACCGTACCGAGCTTATAATGGGCCTGGAAGACGAGTTCAAAGTTGAAATTCCCGATACCGAATCGGAAAAGTTCCAAACCGTAGGGGATGTTATTAATTACCTCGCAAATGCGTAAGCTGGAGCAGGTTTTAAATTACTCCTTTAAGAATGAAGGTTTGCTCCGGCAAGCCTTTACTCATAGCTCTTGCAAACAATCCACTTCGGTTTTAGATTGCGAAACTTATGAGCGTTTGGAATTTTTTGGTGATTCCGTTGTCAGTTTTCTGACAGCGGAATTTTTGTTTTTAAAATACGGCAGGGAAAACGAGGGTATGCTCTCCAAGAAGAAATCTGCTATCGTTAGCGGTACTGTCCTTGCAGGTGTGGCTCGGCAACTGAAATTGCATTCGTATTTAATAGCGGCAAAAGAGGTGGACAAAAAGAACCCTGCACTGCTGGCTGATGTGTTTGAGGCGTTGATAGGCGCAGTGTATCTTGATGCTGGTATTGAGAAATGCAGGGAAATCCTTGCGGAATTTCTGTTCTCAAAAGAACAAGATATTCTGCAAAGCGAAATATTTCAGAATCCCAAAACACTGCTGAACGAAAAAATCCAAGAGCTTGGACTTGGAGCTCCTCTATATGAGGCTCTGGACGAGTGGGGTGAGATTCACAAAAGAAAGTTCAAAATGGCGGTAAGCGCCAACGGCAAGCAGCTAGGTAAGGGCATTGGCCTATCCAAAAAAGAAGCCGAGCAGAATGCCGCAAAAGAGGCCTTGAAGGCTCTAAAAATTGTATTTTTATAGTATGAAAAAAATTACATTTGTTTTAATAGGCATACTCATAAGTCTATTTGCTTCTTGTTCTTCAGACGATGTTAAGAGCAGTGAAAACTACATTAACAGCATCACCTTTTCAGACATAAGCTCAATAGAGATTACCATACGGCATGATCTGGATTCAATATACATATACATAACCCCGGAAGACTACGATAAGCTTTTGGAAGCTGAACCGATTATAAAACACTCGCAAAATGCGGTGGTGTCTTACATAAACTCAAACTGGGTTGAAGGGTTTAAGGTTACCGCAGAAAATGGAGATGTGAGAATTTACAATGTTAAAATAGATACAACTGAGCCAAAAAAATTCAGCTTTGAAGTTTGGAATGACCAAAATGGATATTACATTCCGACTGGTTCAAATTCAAAATGGGCAAGCGGCAATGCAGGAATTAAAATGGCTCTTCAATTTTCATCTAAAGGAGTGGATCATTCTAACCCAAAAAACTATCCGACAAAAGATACAATTGGGGACATTGGCAATGCAGTGCTTTTAGAAACAATGGCTGGTCCAGGCGATGTGTTCGGGCGAGACGTATCTCTGCTCTCCGGAAATTTATTTTATGGCAACTTCAATGTAACAAAAGCTATGACTAATGAATTAATAGCAACAGAATTGGGGAGAAATTATTCTGCCAAGCCAAAAAGCATAACGGGTTTTTACAAATATAAGGAAGGTCCGGGAACTTTTATGATCAAAGGTCAACCAGCGGAAGACAAAAGCAGAAAAGATGTCTGCACCATAAAAGCTGAATTTTACCGAAGCGATAATAATATTACATTAAATGTTGAAACCATAGAAGGCTCTGATTTAGTTTTGGCAACAGCCAGTTTGGAACCTTGCACGGAAACTGCAGGCGATAAATTTCATAAGTTTGAAATTACATTCGGTCCCTATAAAGAGGAACCTGATTTTCAAAAACATAATTACAAATTAGCCGTAACTTTTGCCGCAAGCAAAGATGGTGGTAGCTATGCCGGCAAAATAGGCACCAAATTAATCATTGACGAAGTAGAATTTGTGGATTATTAAAATGCTGGACCTTTCTTTTTTAATTTTACTCGGACTTAACCTTGGCGGAACAATGCCGTTCCCAATGCCAAATAACATAGTCAAAGTAGAAAGCTACAGTCCAGGACTTGCTCCTTCTATAGGAATAGATGCTATTAACAGAATCAGCGAAAAAGTTGGGGTTTCAGCAGGTCTTAGGTTGGAAAACAAAAGCATGAAAAGCACAGCTTCCGTAAAAGAATATTCCATGAATTTCGGAGAGTTTCGCGGAAGGTTTAGTGGAATTGTTGATACGGAAATGAATTTTAACTATTTGAATTTGCCAATTTTAGCTCGCTACACATTAACTGAGAACTTTGCCGTTTATGCCGGAGCCTATTACGCCTATTTGCTGAGTGGCAAATTTAAGGGCGCAGCTAACGATGGTATTTTGAACAGCGGCGTACCACTGGAAATTACTCGTCGTGAAGAATATGATTTTTCAAGCGAACTCCGCAACCATGATATAGGCTTAAGCATGGGCTTGAATTTTTTGCCCTATAATGAACGCATTTTACTCTGCTTTGATTTTAACTACGGACTTGTATCAGTTTTCTCAAGCAATTTCACAGGCATAGCAGATGATATGCAAAATATTTACGGAAAACTATCTTTGGGGTATTTATTTTGAAAATTCAAACTCCGCAACTGCCAAAAGGGACAAGAGATTTTTATCCTGTTGATATGAGGGTACAAAATCATATTTTTTCAGTATGGCGCAGTGCCGCTTTGAAATTCGGATATGAAGAATACGAAGGGCCGATTTTTGAGCATTTGGAACTTTATACCGGAAAAAGCGGCGAAGAGATTGTTTCTCAGCTTTACAATTTTATGGACAAAGGCGACCGAGCTTTGGCTTTGCGCCCGGAAATGACCCCCACGCTTGCAAGAATGGTTATTCAAAAAGGCAACGAACTTAGAAAGCCCTTCAAGTGGTTTTCAATTCCCCGTTTGTTTCGCTACGAGCGTGCACAGAAAGGAAGGCTTCGTGAATTTTTCCAATTGAATTTGGATATAATAGGAACGGAGAGCATTAGCGCAGAAGCTGATTTGATTTCTGCGATTGCGAGCATGCTGTTTGATTTTGGCTTGACGGAAAATGATTTTTACATAGGAGTTTCCAGCCGTCGTTTGTTAGCTTCTATGTTGGAGAA
>WQSZ01000053.1 GCA_009787645.1 Candidatus Fibrimonadales bacterium
TATTTCAGGCCGGTTTCAGGCTCGAAAGAAGGGTGGAGCCTTGGCGTTGTTGCGCCTCTTCCGGAAAGTCCGGTTAGAAATATAGACAGAGGGCTATTGCTTGTAGCTTTAGTTGGCATTATTCTCAATATTATCGCTGCGATTATAGCATCTGATTTTATTAAAAAACCTTTTGAAAGAATCGCTGTGCTAAAAGAAGAAGCAGATGCCGCAAACAAGGCAAAGTCCACCTTCCTTGCCAGCATGAGCCACGAAATAAGAACACCAATGAATAGCATAATTGGGTTTTCCGAATTGGCGCTTGATGGAGAAATACCGCCGAAATGCAAGGATTATCTGTCTAAGATACGAATAAATGCCGTATGGCTGTTGCAAATTATCAACGATATACTGGATATTTCAAAAATTGAATCCGGCAAACTGGAACTTGAAGGCATACCATTTGACATGAGTGAACTGTTCGCAAGCTGCCGTACGCTGATGCTGCCCAAAGCTATGGAAAAAGATTTGACTCTGTATTTTTATGCGGAACCTTCTGTCGGCAAAAAACTGCTTGGCGACCCTACAAGGCTGCGTCAGGTATTTATCAATTTGCTCTCCAATGCTGTAAAGTTCACAAACTCCGGTATAATTAAAGTACATGCAGTTCTAAGCAAAGTTGAAGAAAGCAGCGTAACGATGTCTTTTGAAATAAAAGATAGCGGCATAGGCATGAACCCTGAGCAAATTAAGAGAATATTTGAACCGTTTATGCAGGCGGAATCCGGCACAACACGCAAATATGGCGGCACGGGTCTTGGCCTTAGCATCACCAGAAACATTGTGGAACTTATGGGCGGCAAGCTGTCTGTGGAAAGCACGCCGGGCGTTGGCAGCAAGTTCTGTTTTGAGCTGAAATTCAACACTATAGACTTATCGGAATGCGAAAACGAATCTGCAATCATGCTGAACGAGCTTGAAAGGCCGGTTTTTTCCGGTGAAATTTTGCTCTGCGAAGACAATGCTATGAATCAGCAGGTTATTTCCGAGCATTTGGATAGAGTAGGCTTAAAAACCATAATAGCCGAAAACGGCAAGATTGGCGTGGACATGGTTGCAAGCCGTGCAAAGAGAGGCGAAAAACAGTTTGATTTGATTTTTATGGATATTCACATGCCGGTAATGGATGGGTTGGAGGCTGCCGCAAAAATCATTAAACTCGGCATTGATATTCCTATTGTGGCAATGACTGCAAATATTATGGGCAATGACAGGGAACTTTACAGGGCAAATGGAATGCGGGACTGCGTTGGGAAGCCATTTACAAGTTTAGAGTTGTGGCGTTGCCTTATGAAATATCTTGACCCTATACGCATGGATTCCACTGACAAAATAGGGCAGGGGCAAGAAGAAAACGAGCTGCGCAATAAACTTATAGTGAATTTTGTAAAAGACAATAAAGACAAATTTTCAGAAATTGCCAAAGCTATTGAAGCTAATGATTTGAAACTCTCGCACAGGTTGGCGCACACTTTAAAAGGCAATGCGGGCCAGCTCGGAAAAACTCTTTTGCAAAAAGCAGCGGAAAGCGTTGAATTCGCCCTTAAAGACGGGAAAAATCTTGTAACTTCTCAGCTTATGACAACGCTTAATGCGGAATTGGATGCTGTGCTTAAAGAATTTGAGCCGATTTTTGCGCAACTTTCCAAAACCGAACCTGAAAATGAGATTCCGGCTGAACCTTTTGATGCCGCATCTGCGAAAGAACTGTTTGAAAAATTAGCGCCGTTGCTTGAAATGGGTAGCCCTGAATGCAGGAATTTTATCGCTGAACTCCGCCGAGTACCCGAAAGCAGTAAATTGATTCAACAGATAGAAGATTTTGATTTTATTACGGCAAAAGAAACTCTTTCCAAAATAATGAAGGTAACTTAGCTATGCAAGAATTGATTTTTGTTGTGGACGATAACTGCACTAACTTGGCAGAGGCTGCTGCTGCGCTTGAATCGAAATATCAGGTGCTGACCATGCAGTCTGCGGAAAAGATGTTTTTTCTTTTGGAAAAAAAGAAGCCCGATATTATTCTGCTGGATATAGAAATGCCGGAGCAGAGCGGGTTTGAAGCGATGGAAAAATTGAAATCCTGCGATGCATACTCTAAAATTCCCGTTATATTTTTGACCAGCCGAACAGATGCGACCAGCGAAGCCCACGGCATTGAGTTGGGAGCTGTGGACTTTATACAGAAACCTTTTTCCTCTCCCGTATTGCTTAACCGCATTAAGCATCACATGAATATTGACAAACTGATTCGTGAGCGTACCGAGCATCTTGTGCGCTTGCAAAACGGCATTGTGTTTATAATGGCAGATCTTGTGGAAAATCGTGATAAGAATACCGGTGGGCACATAGAGCGCACGGCAATGTACATGAAAATATTAATTGAGGCAATGATTGAGCAGGGAGTATATACCAATGAAATGCAAGGTTGGAATTTGAACTCGGTGATTTCATCGGCTCGTTTGCATGATTTGGGAAAAATTATTATTCCCGATGCCATTTTGAACAAGCCCGGCCAGCTTACGGAATCTGAGTTTAAGATAATGAAAACACATTCTTTGGAAGGTGGATATATTATAGAAAAAGCGATTAAGCGCACGGGAGATGCGGATTTTTTGAGCAATGCAAAAGCTATTGCGGTTTCTCACCATGAACGCTGGGATGGCACAGGCTATCCTTACGGGTTGAAAGGAAAGGAAATTCCGCTTCAGGGGCGCATAATGGCTGTTATTGATGTATATGACGCTCTTGTTTCCGGGCGGCCTTACAAAAAAGGTTTTACCCATCAAGATGCGATTAAGTTTATCACGGAAAGCTCCGGCCAGCATTTTGACCCTTTAATTGTTGATGTTTTTTGCAAAATAGATGAAAAAACCTTAGTTGGTTGAGTTTTGGCCGGTTCGGCTTCTAACAATTGGCACGATTTTTGCATTCTTCAAGGTATGTCGCTATTTGAAGGTCTTAATATTGCAACGCGTGGTCTGGCTGCTGCGCAGATGGGAATAAATGTTTCCGGCCAGAATATGGTAAATGCCAACGTAGAGGGCTATTCTCGCAAACGCATAGAACAGAATGCTGATTGGCGAAAAGACGCTGCTTATGGGCAAATGGGCTTTGGGGTTGAGGTCTATGCGGTGAATAGAATTCGCGATCAGTTTATAGATCGCTTGGTAAATGAAGAACTCACACGTTATGGTTATTTTTCGGTAAAAGACGCTGCTTATAATAGAATAGAGTCTATTTTTCATGAGCCCGATGATGCGGCTTTAAATTCATTGATGAATAAATTTTGGAACAGTTGGTCTGATCTTGCGAATAATCCGGATAAGGCTGGTGCCAGAGAGACTTTGCGTTCAACCGCTGAAACCATGGTTGGGCAATTTCAGTATGTAATGACTCAGATGCGTTCCTATCAAAATACAATAAATGATGAAATTGAAGCACGCATCAATAAAATAAATGAGCTCACCACAAGCATTGACCACTGTAACAGGGTGGTAACCGGTTCGGAAGGACCTCGTAAAAGCAATGCCAATGATACCCGCGATCAGCGCGACAAATTGCTTGAAGAACTTGCACAGTTGATAAACATAGATTATTATGAAGATGAATTGGGAGCCGTTATAGTAAGTACAAGCGGAAATATGCTTGTAAGCGCAGCAAAGAACCACGAAATTTTGATGCGTCACGTTGCGTATGACTCAGACGATGGCTATCAGCATTCAAGAATTGAAGCTACTTGGGCATTGACAGGAAAAGAGTTTGTGCCTACAGCGGGAGAGATGAAAGCTCTGATGGATATTCGAGATATTGAAATTCCCAAATACCAGGATTACATAAACTCATTAGCCAGAACTATGATAAC
This sequence comes from Candidatus Fibrimonadales bacterium, assembly GCA_009787645.1. Classification (GTDB taxonomy): domain Bacteria; phylum Fibrobacterota; class Fibrobacteria; order Fibrobacterales; family Fibrobacteraceae; genus Fibrimonas. The sequence continues at coordinate 3,905 of WQSZ01000053.1, forward strand.
CGAGGTGAATAAAATTCACCAGAACGCTTATGCGCTCACAGGCATGACTTTCATAGACTTTTTTGACCCCGATCCCAATAAATTCAATGCTTCGAAGATAGCTATTTCTGCTGCGGTGAAAACCAATATAAATAACATAGCCGCTGCTGCCGGTGGTCAAAAAGTCAGCTCGCCGACTATCGATGTGCTTCCTAATGGCGTTGATCCCATTATTATTGGCCCGTTAACTCCTACTCCTCCGAGTTCAGCTACCCAGTTGCTGGATTTGACAACTTTTGCGGAAGATTATAGATACATCAGCAAGAACACTTTGGAGATAAGCTATACGGATCCTATTTCCGGCAGAACAATGCAGTTGCACGAAGGAAAGGATTACGATATTGACTGGCATACGGCGCAGATAACATTTAAGTACAGCGCAGTGGATAATGCATTTAGCGACCCAACAGGATTGCAGGTTTCAATAAAATTTGACTATCACGAATCTGGCTTTGGCGGCCCTGCAGATGGTGATGCGGCTCTTTTGATTTCGCAGTTGCGAGACAAGGCTCTTATGCAAAGCGATGTGCTTGGAAAAACCACCCAGACAATGGGTCAGTTCTATGCCGGAGCTTTGGGCCGTTTGGGCGTTGAGCGCAACGAAGCTGCCGCCGGTTTGGACACTCGCACTTATGCGTTGCAGCAGCTCAAAAACCGTCAAGATGAGGTTATGGGTGTTGCCATAGACGAAGAGATGGCGATTATGATGAAATACGAGTACACCTACCAGGCCAGCGCACGTTATTTCTCAACCATCAATTCCATGTTAGATACTTTGCTGAATATGTAGATTTTTAAATTTCTATATTTTTAGCTTAGAATAGGAGATGCTTTATGAATAAGAGCAAGAAATTCTTTTGCTTAATAATAGCTTTGGCATTCATTTTGAATGGCTGTGCCCTCACTAGAGCACCTCAATATGGCCACTTGAGCAAGGGGCTACCTGAGAAGTTTTTCATAGATTCGAATATAGACCTTGACGATTCAAAAAAAAGTTTCGTACAAGTTTGAATCTATGCTTGAAAATCCGTTTCCTTATTACAATGATTTTCTTGATCTGAACCCATCGTTTGAATCTGTATTGAAATATTATATGAACTCCAAGTATTCGCTTGCAGATAGCAGCAATGCTGAATATCATGTTGATGTTATACTTGAAAAGTGTACATACAATGCGGTGGCAGCCGGTATGGAAACTATGCAAAGCACGGCTGTAGGGCCAGGTGGAGTTGCTTCTGCCACAGCCTATGCCTACAATATGAAAGTGACAACGGAAATAACTGCGAAAGTGCGTGTTAGCATTGATGGCAAAACTAGTGAGAGGCAAATAATGGCGATGGGCGAATACACAGGAAACTACACCGACCATAGCACTGTCACAATAAGTTTTGATATCGCCATTCGTGGAATCATGTCCCGTATTGATAAATTCTTGAACAGTACAATCGGCGCAGTTGCGCCTTAAGTATGAGTTTTTGAATTGACTACTGCCGGTGAGTTTGATATTTCCAGCTTTTTAGCCAAATTTCGACTGATATAATCCATCTTTACTCCTAGCATATTTATACATTTTGTATAAGTACGCTGTTACATTTTGTATAAATATAGAAAATTTGTCCGGTAAAATGTGTAAATATTGCAAAATAAGCTCAGCCACCCACCGCTTCCCTAGGGGTTTGGCGTAGCAACGGTAGATGAGTCAGGCGAATTGCGTTCCCAGCAGATAAAGTGGCAAAGAAAGCAGATTGCCTTCCTTGCCGTAATTTTTCAGCGAAACCCTAACGGCAATTTTCGGGTTATATTTTTGAATATAAACTGCCATGCTTTTGGCTTTTGTAGCTGTGCCGGCTTTTGCTTCTATTGGAATAATTTTATCTTTATGTTGAACGACAAAATCAACTTCTGCATCGCCTTTTTCCCTGCGCCAATAACAAACAGGCATATCCGGAAAAATTTTCAACTCCTGCAAAACGAATTGCTCCGTCAATGCTCCGTTGAAATGATTGAACATTTCGTGATTCGGGTTTAAAAGAGTGCTCATTTGTATGCTGCTCTTTGCGCACAAAAGCCCAACATCACCATTGGTATGTAGTCCGTATCATAGTATATAATATACATTTTTTCGGGGGAAAAAGTGTAAAAAATCACATTTTTTCTGGGGAAAGCTTATTTTTTGACAAGATTAACCCCATAATCTTATCAAAAAGTGAATAGATTTCTATATTTATATTAAAAAGTATGTCAAAAGCATACAAGGAGTTTAAAATGCCATCAAAAGTATTAGTTCAAGCTCGGATTGACCGAGATGTGAAGGAAAAGGCTGAGGCCATTTTGGAATATTATGGCTTGGATATACCTACGCTTTTTAGGATGTCGCTCTATGCAACAATCAATAGCGGAGCTATTCCTTTAGCTTTATCGCAAAAGGAAATTAAGGAATGTTCTACTGAAAATGGAAATTGGCTTTTTGACGAACAGGAGAGAAAATTTGTTAAAAAAGAAATAGTCAAAGAACTTGAAGAGAACCAAGAAGATTACATGGTTAAAAATAACAAAGAGAGCATGCAAAGCTTTTTGAAAAGAGCAATGAAGGCAGGTTAAATTGTGAGGAAAATTGCTTTATCTAAAAGGTTCACGAAAAAATTGAAAAAGTTAACCCCAGAGAAATTCAATATGGTTTCTGTGGCTATGGGAAAATTCGAAAAAGGCGAAGATGAGACTTTGGGAATTCATAAGCTAAAAGGAACTTTCAAGAATTTCTGGTCATTTGATGCGGATTATGATTTGAGAATTATTTACTCCGTAAACAAAAATGGTAGCGTTATATTGCATATCTTGGAAACCTTGGGTACTCATAGCGAATTGTATGGGCAGTAAGTGCGTTTTTTGTTGCTTTTAGCTGCTTGTGCTTATGGTCAGGGCATTAACCCTGACTCCTTGCCGATATGGCAGGGGTACGAAACTGTTGAGGAGCAAAAAGACACTACTGAGAAAAAAGAACACAATTTAAAGACTACCGGCAGCAAAAGTTTTCAGACTAGCATTGGCAACGGAGGGGCTGATATTCAGCAGGAACTGCGACTTTCCATACAAGGTGAGGCTGCGGATGGGGTTTATATTGATGCTTACCTTGCGGATTTGGGGAGGCCGGCCGGCTCGGAAGTTACAACCACTTTGAGGGAAACGGATGCTGCATATATCAGCGTGGAAACTAAAAGAACAAAACTGGAAATGGGTGACTTGAATTATGAAATAGACAGGAATGAGCTTTTTGGGCTTCGCCGCCAAACTCTTGGTGCAAGCGGAAAATTGAAAGGAGATAATGCGGAAGCTCGTGCGATTTACGGAACGGATAGAACCGAGAGGCATAGCGTGAGTTTTTCCGGGCGGCCAAGCCAGCAAAAAGGATATTTGATATTTTCAGACAGCGCATTTGCCTTGATTGTTCCGCAAACGGAAAGGGTTTATATGAACGGAAGATTGCTCACAGCCGGCAAGGATTATGAGATAAACTATGCGGGCGGTGTTTTGAACTTTTTGGGCAAAATTATACCGGGCCCGGAAGATGAAATTAGAGTGGAATACGATTCCTATTCTTCGCTCGGCTCAAAAGAACTGCGCAGCGTTGAAGCGGCATATCATTCAAAATATGTTTCGCTGGATATAGCGGGTTTTAATTTGAGGGATTCGCTGAAAAGCGATAAAATGCTCGGTGCGAGAATGAGGTTTTTATACGGTGATTTGGAAATGGCTATGAATGAAAAAGATGATCGGGCGTATAAATGGTTTTTTGGCGATGATAAAATTTCTTTGAAGGGTGGTTATGCGGATAGCGGCTTTACCAAGCCGGAATATGCCGGAACCGAGGATGCGTGGGATACTTATATTTTGCGAGACAAGTGGCGCATGGATAGTGTGCCGACCGGAGATCTGCGTTATGATGAATTCAGGTTTGCAACGAATTTGCCTATGGGATTTCAGCCCGGTTTTTTCATAGGGCACAGGAATTTTGAGGCGGTTAGAACGGAGAGTTTTTTGAAGAGAAAACAGAGTAAAGTTACATTTGCGAATGTGAACGGTGATTACTGGCAAAGCGAAGTTGAGAGCAAATTTTTGCAGAGCTATGGCTCTGTTCGCATGGATAACGAAGATAATTTGCGCAGTGTTTTTGGAGTTGAAGGAGAAAATATAAGCTCAGAAATTATGCGGGAGCAAACCGATACCAGCGGATTTTCTAACTGGAAAACTTTGCTCTCTTTTAAACAGAGAGATTGGCATTCAAATACGCTTTTTCAACTGAGGCGAGATGAGAATATGTCTTGGCTTTTTGAGCAGAGCGCAAGTTACAATAATATAAACTCCGTTTTGCGTGGCGAATTTTCTTATGCGTTCAATTATACAAATGAAGTTCCGTGGATAGCAATTTACCGCAGAGTTCCGGATGGTGTAGGTGATGTTTATTACGATTCTTTGAGCGGGCAATACATAAGCGGAGTGGATAACGGCGATTTTGTTTATGAGGGAATGGGGCGTGCAGATTCGCTTGCTACCAAAAATTACAAAAATAATTTGAGATGGGATTTGTCTTTGCATCCCAGCGTTCTGATAAAAGAGGGTTTTCTCAGCGACATGACTTTTTTTACAAATGGCGAATGGTTATTGCATAAATCGGAAAAATTATTGTTTTTGGAAAATTCCGCATTATGGGAGAGGGCAAAGGGCAGTGTGATGCTAACGGTGATCAATAAGTGGAATGAGGTGCCACAGATAAATTTTGAAGAAGTTTTGTTCGGGCAAGAGGCGACTGTTCGCTATAAAGAGGTGTCTTTGAGGGGGAAAAGGGAAGATGTGGATTTTGCCTTGAGCGAGCTGAATTGGCTTTCTTATGAGGGGGAGCTTTCGTGGTTGAGAGAGTTGGGTGGTGGATTTTCTTTGCAACCGTTTTACTCGCAAAAATACACAGATGGATTTTATATGGCAGAGTCTTGGAATACCTTGCTGCACAAGGGCGGCATAAACGGCAAGTGGCAAAATGAGCGAGGCAACGTGGCTCAACTTGGAATTTCGGGGAATTATGTTGATAAGTCCAGTTTTATTTCACCTTATTCTGCGGTGGACGGTTTTGAAGACGGTTTTTCCTGGAGGGGCAATGCGCTTGCGCAGATGGCGTTTGGGGATAATTTTTATGTATCCGGGCAGTATATTGTGAGGTTATGGCGTGGCGAGATGTTTCAAAAGTTGAATCTGGAAGCGAAGGCGATATTTTAAAAATCTATTTTTAAATCATGCCGGAAAAAATTAAGTTTTATGCCTTTATAGCGATTGCTGCTGCAATGACGGCTTGTTCAGGTGAATCTGCTGCTGCGGAGCCGGTTGCTTATCCTCAAAAGTATATATTTCTGTTTATCGGTGATGGCATGAGTCCTTCGCATGTCTCTGTTGCTCAGGCGAAGTCTGTTAATTTGTCTTTTACAACGTTTCCGGTAAAGGGAGCGCTTAAAACTCGTTCGGCTGATAATGAAACCACTTGTTCGGCGGCGGCGGCCACAGCTCTTGCTACCGGGACTAAAACCAACAACGGCAGGGTAGCTATAGACACAAAAGGCAAGCCGCTTAGGAGCATAGCTTATGATTTTAAGGATGCCGGGTGTGGGGTCGGCATTGCTACAACGGTTTCTATAGATCATGCTACGCCGGCAGCATTTTATGCAAAAGATTACAGTCGCGATAATTACTATTCCATAGCTACTCAGCTTGCGCCATCGGGTTTTAACTTTTTTGCCGGAGAAGAATTCTTGGATCCGAGGGAAGATGCTTATGCAAAAACTTCCCAAGCCGGTTATATTATCGTTCAAGCAAAAGAAGAATTGGCTCAGGTTTTGCCTTCACAGAAAATATTGATGCGGCAGAGCGAGAACGCCGACACTTGGAGCCTTGCGGATTTTACGAGCATTGGCATTGAAAGACTTAGCCATTCAAAGGGTTTCTTTTTTATGATAGAAGGAGGCAAAATAGACAAGTATTCACATGACAACAATGGTGACGGCGTGGTTAAGGAAATGGATGGTTTTTCTAAAGCCGTAGCTGTAGCCCTTGATTTTTACAAAAAATATCCGGACGAAACGCTAATAGTTGTGACTGCCGATCACGGAACCGGTGGCATAGGCTTAAAGAGCAACGGAGAATTTACATGGACCACTGACGGGCACACAAAAGGGGATGTTCCCGTATATGCCATAGGCTTGAGCAGTGATTTTTTTGCCGGAACTATGGACAATACGGATATCCCTAAGAAGATTTCTAAATTCCTTACATGCCAATAGTCTATACCCTAACCGATGAGTCTCCACGTCTTGCTACGGAAAGCCTTTTACCCATAGCGCAGTTCTTTGCCGCCGCCGCCGGCATAACACTGGAAACAAGAGACATTTCGCTGGCCGCTCGCATTCTCGCTGCATTCAACCTTGCCTCAGACGACCTTGCGTATCTTGGCAAGCTGGCCAAAGAACCGGAAGCGAACATAATAAAGCTCCCGAACATCTCCGCAAGCATTCCGCAGATGAAGGCTGCAATTGCCGAGCTTCAAAGCAAAGGCTATAAAATTCCCAATTACGAAGATAGCCAGGAAATTTATGACAAGGTAAAAGGCTCTGCGGTGAATCCGGTGCTGAGGCAAGGCAATTCGGACCGTCGAGCACCGCTTTCCGTTAAGCAATACGCTAAAAAGCATCCGCATTCAATGGGTGAGTGGAAAAGCGATTTTAAAACAAAGGTGACTTCAATGACCGGTGGAGATTTTTACGAAAGTGAAAACTCCATAACCATAAATGAGAAAACTTCATTTGCGATTGAGTTTATAAATGGAAAAAACGAAAAAACTTTGCTGAGAAAGGCGGCTCCGCTTTTGGAAGGCGAAATTTTAGATTCATCTGTGATGCGTATTAAAGCTTTGGAAAGTTTTTTGCAGAAGCAATGCGAAGATGCGAAGAAAGAAGATATGACGGTTTCCGTTCATTTGAAAGCGACTATGATGAAGGTTAGCGATCCCGTGATGTTTGATGTTGCGAAGAAAGTTGCATTGAACAGCGGCGCAAAGCTTGCGATGAATTTCAACAGCCCGAGTGATGTGATTATAGACGCATCCATGCCGGCTTTGATTCGCCGAGCTCCGCAAAACGAACTTGCTGTTATTCCGGATCGTACTTATGCAGGGGTTTACGCCACCGCAATAGATTTTTGCAAAAAGAACGGCGCATTTGAGCCGGCAACGATGGGCAGCATTCCAAATGTGGGTTTGATGGCGCAGTCTGCGGAGGAGTATGGCAGCCACGATAAAACTTTTATAGCAAAAGAAAAGGGAGTTATGCAGGCAGTTGATGCCGGCGGCAAAGTTTTGTTAAAGCAAAGCGTTGAGGAAGGCGATATTTTCAGGATGTGCCAAACAAAGGATATTCCGGTTCGCAACTGGGTTAATTTAGCGGTGGAAAGGGCAAGGCTCACGAGCACTCCCGTAGTTTTTTGGCTTGATCCAAACCGTGCCCACGACAGGGAA
>WQSZ01000054.1 GCA_009787645.1 Candidatus Fibrimonadales bacterium
TGCCCAAAGGCAAAAATGTGCAGATATACAACCTAAAAGGCGAGCAAACATACTTCGCTAATTCTGAAAATTCTCAAATTCTGAGAATTCCGGTTCAGACAGGGGTTTATTTCGTCAAAATCAACAACCAAACTTTGCGAGTAGCTGTTAAATGACAAATTACCCCCTTCAAAATAGGAGATATACTATTGAGAGTATATACTCCGTGCGGTGCTTGAAAAATTGAGGTTCAGACATTTTCTAAATTCTTTACCCTATGCGTAAATGGACAATTGATGATTCCCGTGAGCTTTACAATGTAAAGGGTTGGGGGATTTCTTACTTTAACATAAACGAACTGGGCCACGCTACGGTTGCTCCGTTAAAGGACGATGGACCTACCATAGATTTGGCAGATATTATGCGAGAGCTTTCACGCAAAGATATAGCTACGCCGGTGTTGCTTCGTTTTCCTGATATTCTGGATTCCAGAATTGAGAAGATCAACAATTGTTTTGAGAAAGCTATAGAAGAATATAAGTTTCAAGGTAATTTTTACAATGTGTTCCCGATTAAGGTAAATCAGCAGCGTACGGTTTTGGAAGAGGTGTTGCAGCATGGGAAAAAGTTTAACATAGGCTTGGAGGCCGGTTCAAAATCCGAATTGCACGCCGTGCTTGCAAATGTGGATAACCCAAAATCTTTGATAGTTTGCAATGGATATAAAGATGAGGATTTTATAGAGCTTGCATTGCTTGCGCAAAAGATGGGAAAAAAGATTTATCTGGTTGTTGAAAAATTCAGCGAACTGGTGCTTATAATAAAGCTTTCAAAAAGACTTAAAGTCAAACCCAACATCGGAATTCGCATAAAGCTTGCGAGCAGCGGCTCCGGGCACTGGGAAGAATCCGGTGGCTATCAGAGCAAGTTCGGGCTTGGCAGCTCGGAGCTTATAGATGCTTTGCAGTATATAAAAAACAGGGGTTTTAGCGACTCGGTTAAGTTGATACATTTCCATTTGGGCAGCCAAATAACCAATATACGCCACATAAAATCGGGGCTCAGAGAAATTGCGCAGTTTTACGCAGAGATAAATTCGTTGGGCTTTAACATAGAGTTTGTGGATGTGGGTGGAGGTTTGGGCGTTGACTACGATGGCACAAACAGCACGCATTCAAGTTCTGTGAATTATTCAGTGCAGGAATACGCAAACGACGTTGTTTACGCAATTGCCGAGACTTGTGAAAGGCTTTCGCTTGCGCATCCCAATATAATCGCAGAATCCGGCAGGGCACTAACCGCTCATCACAGCTTGCTGGTTTTTGATGTTCTGGAACGGACTGCGCCTGCATATTTTGAAGACGCAAAAATGGAAATAACAAGTGAAAGCCTGGATGTTCTCAAGGATTTGCATTCTATTTACAAGAGCCTTGTGCAAAAGAATTTGAATGAGAGCTGGCACGACACGGTTCAATTTCACGACGATGTGCTGAACAGTTTCCGCATGGGAACCATAAATCTGGAAAACCGAGCCATTGCGGAGCGTTTGTTCTGGTCCATAGCTCGCAAAGCGCATCGCATTGCAAAGGATATGCGCCATCCTCCTTACGAGCTTGAGGTATTGCCAAAACTTTTAGCAGAAAAATATTTCGGAAATTTTTCCCTTTTCCAGAGCTTGCCGGATGCTTGGGCCATAGACCAGGTTTTCCCGATAATGCCTATTCAGCGTTTGAACGAAGAGCCTACAGTAGAAGTTACCATTCAAGACATCACTTGCGATAGCGATGGAAAAATAGAGCTGTTCGTAAATCGAGGCGAAATAAGCAGAACTTTGCCTCTCCACACCTTAAAGGAAAACGAGCCTTACTATCTGGGTGTTTATTTGGTCGGTGCATATCAGGAGATTTTGGGTGATCTGCATAATCTGTTCGGAGATACGAATGTTGTGCATATAGGCTGCAAAAGGGATTCTTACGAGATTGAAAAGATCATAGCCGGAGAATCGGTTTCCGATGTTTTGGAATATGTGAATTTCTCGGACAAGGTTCTTGTGCGCACAATGGAAAACTGGGTTAAGGACGCAATCCAAGATGGCAAGATTTCCAAGCAGGAAGGCCGGGAATTCCTGAGCATTTACAGGTCTGGACTGTATGGCTACACCTATTTGGAGTAACTGCTTGAAGTTTTTCTATATTTACTTTCATGAAAAAGAAATTCAACATTATGGCTCGTGCGGCTGAAACCAGCAAGGTTGGTCTTGTTGGCGTTTTTGCCGGGTTATTTTGCCTTATATTTGCGGTGATTTACACTGTGGCATATTATGTAAACAGGCGGGAATAAACTTCGCCGTTTTTTAGCCGCAGAATCTTATTTGCTATTATTTCCATTACAGCCATGTCGTGTGAAATAAAGATCAATGAGAGGCTTAACTCTTTGCGTAAATCATCCAGAAGATGCAGTATTTGCGCTTGAACACTAACATCAAGCGCAGAGGTTATTTCGTCGCAAATTAAAATTTTCGGCTCCAAGACAAGGGCTCTGGCCAAGCCTATGCGCTGCCTTTGGCCACCCGAAAACGCATGTGGAAACTTGTTTAAATCGGCGTTTGAGAGACCTACCAAATCAAGCATCTTTTTTGCTTTGTCGGTTGATGCTCCTTTTGCCAGCAGGGGAGTAGCTACAATTTCAAATACGGTTTTTCTCGGATTCAGCGAAGAATATGGGTCTTGAAACGCCATTTGCATTTTGCTGCGAACTGCTGAAAAAGATTTCTTTTTATAAGGATTTATTTTTTCGCCGAACAGTTCATAAGCACCGCCTTGCTCCCAGGGTACAAGCCCCACCAGCGCATTTGCAATTGTACTCTTGCCGCTGCCGGACTCTCCTGCAAGAGCCAAGACATCGCCCTCGTTAAGAGAAAAGGAAATATTTTTCAGCGCATGAACTACACCACCCTTGGAGCGGAAGGTTACGGAGAGATTTTGAATGTTGAGAATTTCACACATAAGAGCATTGGCTTTTGGTTGCGCATTCATCTTTTACGGATTCGCATCTGAATCTGAATCTGCAGCCATCGTCGAAATCTTTTGGGCTCAGAACAGAACCCGGGATAGGTTTTAAGTCTGCCAGAGTTTTCCCCTTTGTAGGCACAACGTTTAGCAGAGCTTTTGTGTATGGGTGCTTTGGAGTGTTTAACACGTCGGTGGTTTTGCCGCATTCGGCTATGCGTCCTGCGTACATCACAGCGATTCTATCCGAGTATTCTGCGGCCAAGTGGGCGTTGTGCGTTATTAAAAGCATGGCGGCATTTTCGCTTTTGCACAGGTTTTTCAGCAAGTCCATTACGGCGGTTTGTATGTTTGCGTCAAGGGCTGTGGTAGGTTCATCTGCTATAACAAGAGAGGGCTTTGGTGCTAAAGCCATGCATATCACAATTCTCTGAAGCATGCCGCCGCTCATCTCGTGCGGATAACTTTTCAAAATTCGCTCGGGGTCTTTGAATTCGGCCTTTGCCAGCAGTTCCATTATTCTTTTTAGCCTCTCCTCTTTTGGCATAAAACGGACAGATTCCAAAAGCTGCGTTCCTATGCAGATCACAGGATTCAAGGCTTGCATGGGTTCTTGAAAAACACAACCTATTCTCTTTCCTCGAATTTCACGCATATTTTTTGGGAGTTCTTTGCCTTCAAAAATTATCTCTCCGTTCACTATTTTTGCGCTGGGGTATGGGAGAAGCATGGGAATTGCCATGGCGGTTACGCTTTTTCCGCAACCCGATTCACCCATAAGAGCAAAAATTTCGCCTTTTGAAATATCAAAAGAAACTCTATCTGTAACTTGAACGCCGTTAAAGGCAACAGACAAATTGCGCACGGAAAGAATCTCAGAATTCATAATTCACAAAAAATCCGGAGTGTTGCGGAGTTGCATAAGGAATAAATTGAAGTTGCGAAAAATTTGATGATGTTTGTCTGTAAATTCGCATTGCATCGAGGATTGCCAAAACTCTATTCAAAGCCATGCCTCCCAGCGAAACTTGGAATGCTATTTTTGCAATGCGATGTCGCTTTAGTATTTCGTTGTATTCTTTCATTCTGGCTGTTGTTTCCGGATTGTCGCTTGAGCCCCAGTCCCAAATATAGCCTCTTTCATAAGGATATACGTGGTCTATTGCAAGCCCGGCTCGAATCATGGCCTGGTTGTAATCTTCATCGTTATCTGGGCTGGAATTTTGGTAAGAGGAACCGCCTCTGCTTCTGTAGTCTCCCATAATGCCCAAAAAATCAAGATTTTTAGGAGCGCCCTCTGCTCCTGCATGTTTAACCGCATAACCTCTTGCGTTTTCCAATTGGCTATCGCTGTAAAGCCAAGTTGAACCGGCAGCAATCCACAATGCGGCATCTACCCAAAAAAATGCGGCTGCTCTTGAGTTATTCCCCAAATAATAATGCCCTGCGCCCGGTAGCACAGCAGAAGCCGCCAAGGATAAAGCCAGGCTTTTATCTCTGTTTCTGGATAAATTTTCATCAACGGAAATAACGGTCTGGGAATAAATAGTTGTCTGGACCAGAATTATCAGAATTAAAGAATTGACAGAATTAAAATACATACACAATTCCAGTTTCTGCTCTGAAGTTTTCTCCGGCGGTGAAGTTGTTGTTTAGGCGGAGTCTATCCATGAAAGATAGTTTTTCTTCGTAAAGGCTGTTGTTGTGGGCTTTTGCGGAGAGTGCGGCATCTATGGCAGAAACTATGTGATTTACAATTATTGCGCCCAAAAAGATAGCTTGCCTGTCTGCCAAATCCGTTGCTCTTTTTCTCATTGATATGTAGCTATTGAAATTTTTTGATTCTCCGAGCTTGGCATATTCATCTTCGGAAATTGCATTCTCTGCGTTGGTATTGAATTCTGTGTCTTCCCAGCCAAGCACAAAATTTTCGTTTGCGATTGTTCTGTAAAATGCGGGAGCATCATAAAAAGAACCGTTGTTGTAAATATTGTAAAAATCCATGCTGTATCTAAAATCAACGCATTTGCTGTCGCTTCCGATTGCTGATGGTCCATAAATTGCCTTACAATAATTTTCTCTTTCGGAGCCATAATTCATTTGAAACGCATCTCTGTTCTCTTCAAAGACGGTAATGCCTTTCATCGCTTCTTCGTACCTTCCTATGTCAAAATGCGCTTTTGCAAACCTTTGGTATTTTTTCACCTGCTTGTCGTATTTATACATGGAATGGTAGTATAAACCAGTTATCAGTGCAATTTCTTCTGCTAAATAAAATGCGCCTCTTATGTAGCGTGGTTGACCTCCTACATAAAACTGCCCTGAACCTGGTACTATCAAAGACATGAACATGGCTCTGCGGGGGCTTTTATAGGTGCCTTTGACCTCATCAAGCGAATGAACTCGGGAAACATTTACTGTTCCAAGCAACTCGGCACGCTTGTCTGCGTCACTTTTTTGCTCCTGTGCAAAAGCAAAAGCTATTAAAAAAAGTATCGGAAAAAACTTCATTATCACTTAAATTTAGAAAAATAAGTTTCTATATTTATTTGGTAATGGAAACTACCAAGGCGGAAAGGATAAGACTCGGCATTTTTGTGCTGCTTATGTCTTTTTTGATTTTGGGAACTGCGGCGTTTTTAATAGGTAAAAGAATAACGGAAAAATACGTTCCATATAAAACTCGCTTTACCGAATCTGTGGATGGTTTGAGCCCTGGCGCAAAAGTTAAGCTGAATGGCATTGTAGTTGGGCAGGTTACTGGTTTGGAGGTGGATAAGGAAGATTTAACCGCCGTTATCGTGAATTTTGAGGTTTCTGCCGGCACTCCGGTGAAAACAACTATGCTCGCAAACTTAATAGGCGGAATCTCTTTGACCGGCCTCAAAAGCATTGAGCTTAGCGGTGGAGCCCCAAACGACCAAGATGCTCTAAGAGGTGCTTTTATACAATCTTCGGTTAGCGGGTTAAAGCAGATCACGGGGCAAGCAGAGCACATTGCGGAAAAAATTGAAGGCATACTTAACAATCTGCTTTCAATCACAAGCGATTACAATCAGCAACGCTTGGTAAACATCGCAACAAATTTAGACAACATAACTGCCAAAACAAACGATATTCTGGTAAAAAATTCAAAGGAATTGAACGAGCTTCCCAAGCAGGCAAAGCAGCTTTTGGATAATACAAATACTGTGGTTGTGGAGTTAAAAGCCATAGAGAGCAGAGCTTTGCTTGCAATAGCGAGGATTGATTCTCTGGCTATGCGTGCAGACAAAAAAATTCAGAATTTGCAAATAGAAGCTGCAATAAATAGCGCAAACGATGCTGCAAAATCCTTAGAGCTTTTGGCAAAAAGAAGTGATCAGCTTATCTATCGCAATCAGGAAGATTTGTCCGTGACAGTTCGCTATTTAAGAGAAGCGGTGGAAAACTTGAAAGATGTTAGCCGCCAAGTGAGGGAAAATCCGTCTCTCTTGATTCGCGGCGAAGAAAAATCACAGAGGATAAGATGAAAAAAATATTGGTTTGCGCAGTAGTTTCATTGCTTTTGAGTTGTTTCGGGAAAATTACAGAGAGCCGCTATTATCAGCTTGACTATGTACCAACTCCAAAGGAAATGCTCAACGGAACGGCTTATCCGTTTACTGTCAGGGTAAGAGATTTTGATATTGCCGAGGTTTACAAGCGCAACAATATTGTGTACAGGCAATCTCCGTATCAGTTGCATTTTTATAATTATGAGATGTGGGCTGTAAAGCCCGAATATATGATAGCGGATATTCTTTTTCGCCATTTGGATGCCTCTAAAATTTTTTCGGATGTCAGAAGAAGCATAGATGCAACGGAGCCGGACTTTACAGTGCATGGAACGGTAAGGGCTTTGGAAGAATATGACAATCAGGACGAGTGGTATGCGCATATTGCGATGAACATGAATTTGCAGGACAACAAAACAAAGAAAGTTTTGTGGAGCAGGGAATGGTCTTACCGTAAAAAGGTTAGCAACTTTGAGCCTATTTATGTAGTGCGTGGCTTATCCGAGTTGTTGGAGTTGATAAACAACGAGGCTGTTGCCGATATAGATTCAGTTATGGCTTCGATTGCCGGCAACCCGCGGCAGGTTGTTGTTCCTGAAGAAATTCCCGTTGCGCCAATTGAAATAGAAGAATTACCCCCACCGGGAGAAATATAGTGAGAAGCTTCCTGAAAATCCTGTTAATCGGGGGAATAGGGGTTCAAACAATTGTGTATGCCATGCGCCCTCCGGATCTGCCTGGCATAGAGATCAAGGATTCTTATATCGCTCTGGAGCAGAGCCGGAAACTTGTGCAAAAAACCGAAGTTGCCGATATTTCTGAGGATAAGGGCTGGACTGCGCCGAGTTTGGAAGAGCAAATGAATCAAGATGAAACTTTTATAGGAATGGGTCAAGGAGCTATTTTTGCCCCTCGTTTTACGGAAACTCGTTTGGAACCGGAATATACTGCTATAAAAACAGATACTCTTTCAAAGGAATATGTGGGAAGAGAATGGTATGGAAAACCCGGCTTTCGTTTGGTGGTTCCTTACGGAGATTATAAGATTATTATGGGCTCCGGCGGCAAAGATAAAAGATTTGAATATAATGTTGAGGTAAAAGAAGGCAAAACAACATTGATTCCACCGGATTGGGGCGGCCTTGTGATCAATACAATAAATGAAGACGGTGAAGCGATATCCGAGAATTATGAGATTTTTGCCATAAGCAGCGGCGAGAGTTATGGCAGAGGCTATGGTTTAACGCAAGAGAGATTGAACGATGTTAAAACATGGATTTTACCTCCGCAAGTGTACAGAATTTCCAGAAGCGGTGAAAATGTGAGTTCTATTTTAAATTATATAACCGTGCAGGTAAATCCCGGTGAATTAAGCCATGTGGAACTTGTTTTTGAAGAAAGTACCGGGCGGTTAATCGCCGGCGGTGTGCATAAAATGCGCATAAACA
Organism: Candidatus Fibrimonadales bacterium; assembly: GCA_009787645.1. Lineage (GTDB taxonomy): Bacteria > Fibrobacterota > Fibrobacteria > Fibrobacterales > Fibrobacteraceae > Fibrimonas. The sequence goes on from WQSZ01000054.1 coordinate 7,972, forward strand.
CAACAAAAAATTCTCACTGGACTTACGGGTTAAGACTTGGCGGATCTGCAAGTTACACCACATTGCTAACGGCAAATGGAGAAAAAGAAAGCACTTGGAATGCTCTTGGCGATTTGCGTTTGCGTATGCTTTATTCGCCCACAAAGATCTTTTGGCTAACCGAGATTTACGTGAGAGAAAATATGCAGCTATTGAATGCGGAGTTGCAAGATGCTCAATGGAGCGTTGCTCAAGATTTGCTGCAGTTCCAAACATCCTTTGTGTACAGATTTTTGGAATGGATTGGTCCGTATGCAAGAGCCAATGTGAAAACGCATATTTTTCCGGAATATTATTGGCTGGAAGATTCTTTAGATGTTAATGCGGAAAGAATTCGCTTGAGCTCATCGTTTGATCCGTTGCGTATTGGCGAGGGTGCCGGGTTGAATTTGCGCCCTATTGCTTCAAATACGGTGGATGTTTCGGCTCAAACGGGTATTGCGGCGAGGCAAACCATAAGAAGGAAATTGCTTATTCCGACTAAAACCAGAACCGAGTTTACCAAAGTAACCGACAATCTTTCTGATTACGGCGTGGAAAATTCCTTGAATATAAGGCTTTCGCTTACGAGATTTGTCACTTTGGATTTACTCGGCGAAGTGTTTCTTCCAAAGTTTAAATTCAGCGATTACATGATAGAAGAACTTTCGGCGGATTTGCGCATTGCATTGACCCGTTTTTTGGAATTCTCTTATCAGCATCAGCTTACCGACCGCATATCTGCCGGCAAAGAAGAGGCCGGCGGTGAGAGGTTTGAGAGCTTGAATACTTTTCAAGTGAGGCTGTATGTCAATTTCTGAGTATTGGGCTGATCATAGTCGCAGGTTTGCAAATTTCAATTTTGTGTATCCGGTTATTTCGAGGCGTGCGAGAGGGTTGTCCGTTGGGATAAATTGTACGCCCAACGGAGTGTGCTCGTTTAATTGCATTTATTGCCAGGTTTATGGTGTGCGCCCCACGCATTCTGTTCCGACTGTAGATGACATTATGAACGAATTAAAGCGATTGCTTTCTATTTACAATGAAACAAAATTTGCCGAGTATTTTCCCGGCGTTGAAGAGAAAGACCGGATGTTAAAGGACATTGCGTTGAGCGGCGATGGCGAGCCAACTCTCTATCCGTATTTTGTCCGGTTGTGTGCAGCCGTAAGAGCGCATTGCGATACTCCACTTGTTCTTATAACAAATGCAGCGCAGATACCGGAAGGTCTTGAGCATTTGACTGAAATCTGGGGCAAGCTTGATGCCGGTACCGATGATTTTTTGCAGTCTATAAATCGTCCGAGGAAAAAAATAGATATTGCGGAAATAGAGAATAATTTAAAGCATATTGTGTTGAAGTTTTCCTTGCGAATACAGACTATGCTTTGCAAAGTTCCAAGCGAGGCAGAAATTGAGAGTTATGCCAAAGTTGTTCAAAGAATTTACGAGGCAAATCCGGAGAACTTGTTGGGCGTTCAGCTTTATTCCGTAGCTCGTCAAGCTGTTGAGAGTGCTGTGAAGCCACTTCCGAGAAGTTTTTTGGAGTATGTGAAGGGTAAATTGCTGGAAATAAATTCTAAATTACTGGTAGAGGTTTTTTGAATGTTTTTTTTAATGCCTTTGATATTTCCGCTTCTTCTTAGCCTTGCGATTCAGTTTTTGCTTTGGTTCAATTTGCTGTTTCCATATAATCTGTTGTTTGAAGGTTTTAACAGAACTTTATATATGATATTTTCAGCCTCTGGTTTTTTTGCAGCAAGCATTTCACTGATATTTTACAGAATGCTTGTGCTTGAGCCGATACACAGAAGGTTTTTTATTATAGCTGTTTTGCTGCAGTTTTTTAGTCTTTTTAGCTGTACGTTTTTCTTTGCGTCTAGCGTAACGGGCTGGCTAGCTTTGGTATAACGTATGCAGCTTAAATATGATTTGACAAAATTGAGGCTAAACGGCAAAAGAGTCGTGTGTCTTGGGCTGGAAAAAGCTCTTGAATATACATTGAGTTCACATCCTTTTTTGCGTGACTTTATAGACTTCATAATTGATAGTGATGGAGAGCAAGTCGGTAAAGCATTGAAAATTTTCGATAGAAGCTATCAAGTTTACCCGATAGAAAAACTTATGAGTTTAAACGATAGTTACGCCTTGCTTATAACAACAATCAGTGAAACTTATTCCACTGAGCTATGTGAAGCGTTGATGCGAGTGAAAGAATTGGAAAATATTGATTGCTATGTGATGCATACATGCTATGAAACACCTGTGCCGTATGAAACGCCGAAAATCTTGTCCGGTTCGGAAATGAAGATCCCTAAAAAGATTCATTGGTGTTGGTTTAGCGGAGAAGAGCTTTCTGACGAAAATAAGCGGTGGATTGAAAGTTGGAGTAAATTTTGCCCTGATTATGAAATTTTGCTTTGGAATGCGGAAAATTATGATGTTGCAAAAAATCGTTATATGTATGATGCGTACAAAGAAAGAAAATGGGCATTTGCTTCGGATTTTGCTCGTTTGGATATAGTTTACAATAACGGCGGGATATATCTTGATGCTGATGTTGAAGTAATAAAGAATTTTGATGATTTGCTTTATGATGATGCTTTTTTTTGCTTTGACAGAGATCTCTTTATAGATTCAGGATCGGGATTTGGTTCTGTAAAAAACAACAAGCTAATACTTGAAGCTCTGGAACTATATAATGATATATCTTTCTATAATAAGGATGGCTCTCTGAATCTTTTGACAAGCCCAAAAATAATTACCCCAATTTTCATTAAATATGAATTGGTTCAAGAAAATATCTTGCAGATGATTAATGGAGCCAGAGTCTATCCGACCGATGTTCTATCTCCTGAAGATTGGAAAACAAGAGAATTAAATATTACCAACAATACTCACTCCATTCATCGTTATCAGAGCGGTTGGCTTTTAAAATCTGACTAATTGACTAATATTTGTTACTGTAGATTCGGTTTTTTCTGTAAATTTTCAATATATACGTATAAGTCTTTTTCAAACATATCTCGTTTTGTGTTTGTTAGCAACTCAATAAGATTTTCTTTTTCGGTCTCTTGTTCTGCAGAATTTTCAATAAGCAAATTCGGTTCTAATTCCAAAATACAATTAAATTCTTGATAATTTACATTTGTATTATAAAATTCGTAACATTTAAATGGGAGTAGATTAAAATTTAGCATATTATATAGTAAAAGTAAAAATGTTTCCGGCGTAAAAACAGAAAAGTGGATGTCTGGATCTGCAATTTCTCCATTTTTGGCTTTCAAATAATTTTCTTTGGCTGAACTGTCTCGGAAAAAAAGTATATTAAGTTAAGCGACAGATGAATTGTTACTCACAAATATAGAATCTTTTTCCTCCGGCGTCAAGTAGTTATTT
>WQSZ01000055.1 GCA_009787645.1 Candidatus Fibrimonadales bacterium
CCCGTTGGTAATAGCAACTACCACTTCGCGCCCCATAATTTGCCGCTTCATGTGAGCGTCTGCGTTGTCTTCGTAACCATTGTGGNGATATTGCGAATGCGGTTTTTCCGGNGCCAGCTTTTCAAGCCACACTTCATAGTCTTGGTGCAAGCCNCTCTCGTCATCATTGATAAATACGCTAGCCGTTATGTGCATNGCGTTGCACANCANCAAGCCTTCTTTTATGCCGCTCTCTCGCAAACATTCTTCCACATCCGGAGTGATGTTGATAAACTCCCGGCGGTGCGGCGTTTTGAAAGTTAGCTCTTTTCTATATGATTTCATAGAGTTTCTCCTTTTTCAGCGTGAAGATGTGGTTCCAGCGGTGCTGCGATTTTTCTTTTAAGCTAATACATTGTATATGCTGGAGTAAGTTGCTCCGCCAAGCGAATATGGATTGACAGCAGACTTCGCTTCACTCTCTTTAACAGCGTTTGCATAAAGTGCCAAGAATTGCGAAGCCCTTTTTATTTCATCTTTTGTAAGGGTTTCGGTCTTCCAAACTCCATTGCTGCCACGTGTCATAAGTTTTTCATTGGAACTTCCATAAATAGAATCCCCTACGCCGTTAAATTTTTCATAAGCCGCTTTACGGTCCGGTGCCGCAACGGATATATATTCCGTCAGCAATTTTGCATATTCTTTTGAGCCAAAAACCCCCTTTTCCGTATTTGTAAAAGCCAAGGAACGGATGGCCTCCTCAAATTCCTCCTCGGTCATCGCCTCACCCTTGCTCGGAATATTGTCCCAATTGGGCTGCAATTGCGCACTTTTGGGCAGCATTGGCATGTTTGTTTTCATAAACAAAGCATGATTCACATCGTTCTTGAATGAGCCACTCTTTTTTTGCCAAATATCGTCCATTGAAGCCAAAGGCTTATGTCCCATTGCAGCCAAAGTAGCATAATCCATTGAATTTGAAGGTATTCTCATAAAGAATAGTATGCAAAATCCATGCCAAAACGCTATCCGGCATATATTAGGGCTCTAAATAATTTAAAAATTTTTCTTCCTGTAATCCTCGTCTTTTATCTTCACAAATCCATTGCTCAGCAAAGTCCTTATTGATACTGTATTTTCCGGCAAAGGATCGGCAATTATTTCTTTTCCGCCTATCTGAGCTATTTTTTCTTCCAGCATTTTTATAATTACCTTCCCAATGCCCTTATTCAAATATTCTTCTTCGCCTATTAAATAGCCTATACCGTAAGTAGAGCTTTTTTCAGCAATAGCTCCATAATATTCCTGTGCATAAAAGCAATCTAAATACTGGCAAAAGCCGATTTTCACATCATTAAAATACACTATAAAATGTTTTATAAAACTATACTTTCCATTCCTGTCATTAATTTCCTCCATCCAATCCCTCCTATGCACCTCTCCTTTTGGGCACATCCATTTATAAATATATTCTTTATCCAGCCATTTTAAAAAAAGATTTACATCTTCATCCGCTAAAGGCCTTAAGGCTATCGGCATTCCGCAACCTTGACACGCTTTCATCTTTCTATCTCCTTTTTATTCGGCAGTAATATAGTAATTTTCGCCCGGATGGAAAGCTAGTACCTATGGGTGTAAGATCGGCTCATAAGCACTGCCAAAAAGGCGGGAATATTCATAAATCAGTCCTAGGTCGCTTTCTTTTCTGAACACGTAAATGGTAACCATCACCTTGCTTCCCAAGCTTATCTTGCCTCTCAACGGATATTTCGTAGTTTTTCATTATATAACGAAATCCCTGTACAATGGGGTTCGATTCTTGTATGGAGTCCCAGTAAGCATCGGAGCGAAAGGCTGCCTCTGTGTTATACTGGTCGAGCATTCTGTCATCAACAATGGGCGCTTTAATAGGCATAAATATTCTCCTCGTTATAAACTATGTTAATATAGAAATTCTCTAACCTGTAATTTACTATATTTCTAAAAAACGGGACTCCCATGAAAAAATTTGCGCTTTTGATATTCTTAGTTTTTACCTGCGTCGCATTTGCCCAAAAAAATGTGTCAAAAAACACTAAAGGCTCTAAAAATGCCAAAAGCACTAAAAAAGAAGCACCCATCGTACAAGATGATACTAAAGGCACATTCACTGATTCCCGTGATAAAAAGAAATATAAAACCGTAAAATTAGGCGGGCGTGTATGGATGGCAGAGGATTTAAACTTCAAAAGCAAGCTCTATGATTTTGAAAACTTGCAAAACGCTTGCCCGGCTGGCTGGCGTTTACCGAGCAAAAGCGCATGGGAAGATTTAAAGAAAGAAATAAGCGAAGCTGATGCTAAACTTAAAGCACAAATCGGGTGGAATACGCAAGGTAGATGGTGGGCAGCCACAGATATAGGCACAGACACAACCGTTTACTACACAGTTGTAAATTCCGGTTTCGGAGGCATAAATGAATTAAAAAACGCTAGTTCCGCTAACTTGGCCGTTCGCTGCATTCAGAATCTTCAGGCTAAGCCCAGTGAAAAGAAAAATGATATAAGGCTATATAAAACAACTAGAATAGGCAATCAAGTTTGGATGGAAGAGAATTTGAACTTTAAAACCGGAAATTCATGGTGCTTTGAAAATGATGATTATAATTGCAATATATACGGCCGTTTATATGACTGGAATACAGCGATCAAGGCATGCCCCGCAGGTTGGCATTTGCCCACACGGCGTGAATGGAACGAGGCTTCGATAACCGAATTTCCGGCAATACTGAAAGTGCTCGGCGGGCAGCTCAGCGGAGAATTCAGCCATGCAGTGCCGGCTAAAGAATACAAATTCTTAAATAAAGGCATGGCCGGCAATTGGTGGGGCCTCACAGAGCATGGCAATAACAATGCATATAGCTGGCATATTCAAGCAAACGAAAAAGAGATGAGCGAAAAAATCACAAATAAGTCTATAGGCTATTCGGTTCGCTGCGTTCAGAACATTCCCAATACAAGCAAAACAAACAACATAAAACAATACAAAACAGTCAAAATAGGCAATCAAGTTTGGATGGAAGAGAATTTGAACTATGCAACCGGAAAATCCTGGTGTTTTGAAGACGATGCTCTTTATTGCAAAAAATACGGACGCTTATACGACTGGAACACTGCGGCCAAAGCATGCCCCAGAGGTTGGCATTTGCCCAGCGACACCGAATGGAACGAATTGGAAAACTTTGCCGGCAAAGATATTGTAAACCGCATGTCTGCTTTGCAAGGCGGCTGGCGAGACTATGACGGAGAAAAAACCGGACGTTGGCGTGAACTGAATGAAAGCGGCTTTTGGTGGTCTTCTACGGTAATTGAAGCTCTCGGTTCCGTTCAAATTCGCCAACTATCGCCGCTAAAAGATTTCTCCAGCACATTGAGAAACAAAGCCAGCGGTCTTTCTGTCCGCTGCATACAAGATCCCCAAATAAAAAAAATCAGCAGAACATTCACAGATACTCGTGACAACAAAAAATATTCCGTAATGACATCCGGCAATACTATATGGATGAGAGATAATTTAAATTACAATGCAAAAGGCAGTTTTTGCTACGAAAATAACTCTGAAAACTGCGATAAATACGGGCGTCTTTATGAATGGGATTTAGCTCAAACTGTATGCCCGGCACCTTGGCGTTTGCCTAACCATGAAGATTGGGTGAACTTGATTGATAACTCCGGCAACAATACAGCCGGCAAAAAACTCAAATCAAAACAGTGGAACGGAACGGATAATTACGGCTTTTCCGCATTGCCGGGAGGTTTTACCAAAGCCCAAGGTTTTGCGGAAATAGGAGAAAGAGGCTATTGGTGGACAAATGAAGCCATAGGCCCTTCCGGCAAGCACAAGTTTATGAGCACAGACAGAGACAGCGTGACTCATTCTCTGCACTCCAAGTCCACAGGGCTCTCGGTTCGCTGCGTGCAGGACTGCGGGCTGTTTAACTGCGTTATGGAATAAAGTGAAAACGATTCTTTGTTCGGTAATTCTGCTTTTCTGCGTTGCAGCACACAGCGCAGGCCCCAAAATTATTTTCAAAGAAGGGCAAACATTTGCGGGATTTAATCTGGAGCAAGGCAAATTACCATGCAAAAAAGATTCCCCATGCCTGTTCTTTCACAAAGACAGCGATAACTTAAGGATTATCCTGAACGGAAAAAGCCTGAGAATGGCATATAAGGCAGAAGACAAAAATCAAGGGGCTTTGCCTTTTCCGAGAAATTTTAAAATTATGGACCGGCAAGAAAAGGCAGATGTAATAGAAGATTACAGAGGTTTTTTCGCAAGCGAATTTGCTCTTATGTTGCAAGCGTTCATTTACACCACCCCTGAAATTTTTGACTGGGATGTTGAAAAATTCAAAGCCGTGCAAAATGCGCATCTGATTTCAGAGCAGGAACTCCGCAAGATTTTTGAAGCAGGCAAACCGCCGGAGTATTATACGGTTTTCAAGATTAAATGCGTTGGCGGGCAAACCGTTAGCTTTGATAGCGATGGCAATGGTGGTTTTTATTTAGAGATAACTTCAAATGATTTTTGATGCTCTTCACAAAATCATCTTCCCTATGGCTCACAAATAGAATTGTAGTACTTTTGCTCTGAGCCAGAATTTCAACAAAATCAAGTACCAGCTTGCGGCTCTGCGGCTCCAACCCAAAACAAGGCTCATCTAAAATCAAAACAGGCGGGTGCTTTACCATCGCACGCAAAATCAAAATTAATCTCTGCTCACCATAAGGCAGTTTTTGGAACGGTTCATTCGCATGGCCCTTTATTCCCGCCAGCTTAAGCCACAGAAGCGCAGTTTCTTTTTCCAAGCGTGTTGGGGTTCTGTAAACGCCTATTGTGTCGTGAAAGCCGGAAATTACTACCTCAAGTGCCGTTGCGGCAACTGTATAATTGCGATGAAAAAGCGTTGAAACAATCCCTATGTTTTTCTTAATATCCCAAATAGTTTCGCCACTCCCCCGCTTTATGCCAAAGAGCGTAATGTCATTTACAAAAGACTGCGGATTATCGCCGCTAATCAAAGAAAGCAATGTTGATTTTCCGCAGCCGTTTGGCCCCGTAATTTTCCAGTGCTCTCCCTTATTCACCGTAAAATTCAAATTATCCAAAACCAATCTTTCACCGTATTTTACTTTTACATTTCGCAAAATTACCAAATCTTCCGGCAAAAAACCAGCCGCATTTTCGCCGATTTTCGGAGGAAGTTGCACAACTTCGCTTTGCGCTTGAATTGAATCGTTGTTCATGAACATAACAACGCAAACACCGTCTTTCATCAGCTCAGGAATTAGCTGCGAAAGTTCCTCACGGCTTTTCACATCCAGCCCGTCAAAAGGTTTGTCCAAAACAAGCATATCGGGATTTTTGCTTATCTCTGCGACAAGAAGAATTTTCGCTATTTCGCCCGTTGACAAATACCGTATGGAAGTATTAACCGTGTGGAGCAGATTAAATTTTTTCAAATAACGCTCGCAATTCTCAGGAAGCAGGTCAGAGGCTTTTTGCCCGGGGTTCAAAAGATTTTCTTCATCCAGCCATGCATCGTCTGCCTTATCTTTCTCTATAATTTCGCTCACATTAACAAGTTTTTTGCCCAAAGCCTTGACAATATCTGCCTTTTGAGGCTCGGTATATCCAATAATCGCCCAGCTTTCCTTATGCATTACCATAGCTAATATAGAATTTTCTAAATTATATTTTAATGCTAACTCAAAGAAAATTCCATTTTTTAATCAACCCCATTAGCGGTGGAGGGCAAGGTAAAATTGTATTTGACTTTTTACCTGAAATCATGCGCTCAATGGCTTTTGAAGAGCAGGAATGGAAAAGCGAATTCAGCATTTATGAAAACTTTGAAGAACAGGTAAAAGAAGCTCTGAAAAATTCCGAGTGCGTGATAGCTGTGGGCGGCGATGGCACTGCTACGGCGGTGTTCAATGTTCTTTTGCAGCACAAGGAACTTAGGAATGTGAAAATAGGGCTTATACCCCTCGGAACCGGCAATGATTTAGCCAGAACTCTGAACCTCTACGAAGCCCTTGTGAGCAGAGGCTTGTTATACATAGTCCGCAAACTTGTGGTGGCAGAGACCAGAAACCTGGATCTATGGAAAATAAACGGAAAATACGCAATGGCAAACTACTTTTCCGCAGGCATAGACGCACGCATAGCACACGACTTCAACCAAGACAGGGCAAAAGGCAAAATATCGGGCAAGTCCGTGCTCAAAAACAAACTACACTATGTAAAAAGATTCTTCGCAGACAAAGACTACCGCCTGGAATCAGGCGAATTGCGCATAACAGACATTTCCGGCTCAAAAAAGAGCTATACCCTTGCAAACAACCGCACGGTCATAGTAGGCAATATCCCAAGCTTTGCCGGCGGCTCCAACCCCTTTGGCAAGTCAGACATGGCAGACTCCGTGCTGGAGGTGCTAAACGTCAAGTCCATAAGGAGTTTCTTAAAAGCCCTCTCAATCATAGGTCCGGGAAATTCCGTTATAAAAGCCCAAAAGATAGAAATTGACCTGAAAAACGACGAATTTGTCCAAATAGACGGCGAAGATTTCAGCGGCAAGCTGAAAATGCCCATAAACATTGAGTTTGGGGGAATGGTGCAGATGTTACATTTATAGAGTATAAATATTTAATTAATTACTAAAGTTCTTAAATAAAATGCCGATAAGGTAAATGAGGCAGGTCTATGATAGAAAAAGTTGGAAATTCCCCTAGTATGACACCCGTTATAAGCGGATCAGATACTGCTTCTTATAAAACTCCAACCGAAAATGAAGAAAAAAGCTCAAATTATAGCTATGAATTGGCTTTGACTGAAGAAGGCTGGAAAGTTTTAGATGAAAAAAGCGAAAAAAAGGAGAAAGCGAACGAAAAGGAGAGCGAAAAGGGGAATGCTGCAAATGCTTCCGGGGCTAAGGAGCTGACAGAAGAGGATCAGAGGCGTGTAGAAGAACTGAAAAAGATAGACAAGAAGGTCAGGGTTCATGAGCAAGCGCATGTTAGTGCGGCTGGTGGTTATGCTCGTGGCGGCGCAAATTACAACTTTGTAACCGGCCCCGATGGCAAAAGATACGCAAGCAGCGGCCATGTAAACCTGGACACAAGCCCTGAGAGAACCCCGGAAGCAACAATAAGAAAAGCAGATGTAATTCGCAAAGCCGCCTTGGCTCCGGCCGAACCTTCCACCGCAGACAGGCAAATTGCAGCAGACGCCACCAAAATGGCACAAAACGCCCAAAGAGAACTAGCTGCTAAAAGAATGGAGAGTACTAGCGCTTCTTCTTCTTATAATCCACAGATGGCCTCAGAATCTGGCCAGCCGTAACAAGCAAAGAAACTATAGGCTCTTTATGGTCACCTGATATATCAAAGGCTGCAATGCCGCCATAATCGTTATCTTTAACCGCTTCGGTAATTGCTTTAACCGAAGGAATTCCGTTAAAAACTATAGTTTCGCTTTCGCTAACAGCCACTTCGCTTTTGCTGGATTCGTCAAAGGATACTTTGTATGTGGCGGCATCTTTGAATTTGTTCAGAATCTCCTTATAGGGCAAAACGCCTTCGTTTCCGGAACCAGTGCCTTCATGTGAAGATTCCAATCCGGATGCTTTATAAAAAGATTTGCCGTAAAAGGGAAGAATAGGCATCAGCTTGTTTTTCGGCACACCGGCGTTTGCGAATGCAGCCAAAGTTTTAATGTTCTCACTGGTGTTTGAATTCGGTTTTACCTGCGAATCGCTTGCGGAAGTTTGGTCTGTAAACCAGAGCGAGATGTTCTCAATTTTGCTCAAACTCACGCTTCCAAACGCAGAAGCCAAAGCTTCTTCTCCCGGCACAGCGATGGAAACCGAAACATTCTGATCTGCCAATTCATTAGCCAGCCTGACAAGTTCTGCCGCATTCCCTGCGCCTATAACACCTCCATCAAGCTCAAAACCATCTATGCCGTATTCGTTTTTAAAAGCGAGAGCTGCTTTTACAAAATCCGCAGAGCTCGAGTAAGCCTGAGACATGGAGCTTTCATTGCCCAAACCGCCAACAGCAACTATAATTTTAACATTAGCGGCTTTTGCCAACTTCACCAGTTCCAAAAAATTACCCTTGTCGGTTTCATCCGAAAAAAGCAACTCTGAGTCATTGGGTGTTAAATAACCATAGCGAATTTCCGTCACAAAGTTATAGCGCACATCCGAAGGTTTAAACTGCGAATACTGAGCCCAATGCGGAAAATAGGCAACCACTCTGTCTTGAGCAAAAATTGCCGTGGAGCAAAACAAAACAAAAAGCAATAATTTCTTCATTGTGAACCTCATTTTACCACATATATCTTGTCATCAGATTTATTCAAACAAAAAGTATATTTGCCATAGTCATAATAACCGACTCGTCTATCTGCAATATCTAAACTCTTTTCTTGAGCTGTTTGCCCTGCTTCACAATATTTATACGGCCTTCCATCAAAACGCCCTATAAGAAAATAATGCTGCTGAACAAGATTAAAATCAAAATTTGAATTATAAACTACTTCATCGTTATTGTTTAAATGATAAAAACTTTTTAAGTAATTTTCCGCAACTTCAGAAGTTTCTGCTTTGGGTAAAAAAAAGCACATCAATCTAATTGGTGCAAAAACCGAACTTGCCCCGGTAAACTTGGTCAACTCAGTTGGCAATTCAGAACTAAGTCCAGCCCAACCGCCAGCCCAACAGCCTCCGCATTGCCACGATATTGTATCACCATAATTCGGATTTGGCACTCGATTATCACCCGATACAATTGTCGTAATTGTATCTAAAACGGGTCTGCCTCCGGGGCATCTATCTCCCTGAGCCCAAGCTTGTTCGGGGCAAGACGCATATTCCAGATAAACTTTTTTCGCAAAGTCATTATCGGAGAGAAGGTTAACGCAATTACTTACGGCTTTTGCTGTAGAATCAGCTACAGTTTCACCATTTCCTCTATATGCCTTGTTTTTTTCCCTGACATCCAGAATAATCTGGCTCATCGCAATATCTTTATTTATCTCTGCATATACCTGCCATTTAAAATCACCGGGCAATTCATATCTTTCTTCCTGGCTTATAGAATAATCCGAACAGGAACCCATAAGCATAGCTGCTGCCGCACACAAAAAAACAGATAATCTTTTTTTCATAACTACCTCTCCTTAAAATTTAACCGTTACCAAACCGGACACAATAAGTTTCTCCAAATCAATATCATTTTTTTCTCCATCAAGTGTAAAGGAAATTGAATTTGTGAGCAAACCACCTTGCAAATTAAAATTCGCTCTTTCACTGATTTTAATTTGCGGCCCACCTATAGCCAAAATTTCACTTGTCTTATTAATAGCCAAATAATCGTCAACCAGAGTATAAGGATTCTTAAACTCCTTTGAAAGCTGTTGGAAACCTCCAATCAAAGAAAGCCCACGCCAAATTCCTATTTTTGCTCCAGCCATAATGCGATCTGCCTGAGGATTATATACACCGCTTTCTTCTTTGCTTTGCTCATAAGAACCGGAAATCACTAAATCTTTGCCAAGCCCAGCCAAGCGAGCCACATTTACTTCCAAACCTCCGCCAAAACGGGTATAATCCGCATGCTCAGAGGAATAAGAACCAAACACTCCCCTAACGCTAACGGCCTTGTTCCAAACAAAGTTCAAATCTGCATCACCACCTGTTCTATCCGGAGTGGCATAGCCATAAGGCAAGGCCAAATTCACAGCAGGGTCTAAACGGTTGCTCTCAATGCCTCTTTCCAAGCGGGTATATGTTTGCTGCGTATAGGCATTGCGATAGTAATGGGCAAGCTTATAGTTATTAGCCAAATACCCAGACTGAAAAAGAGATCTATCATTGGTGCCAGTAGTTATTACACTAGCCGGCCTTCCTTGCTGGCCTTGAACAATAGTCATTGCGTTCAAGGGTAAAGTATAATAAATAGAATAATACATGTGTTCTAAAGAACCCGTGCGGAATTGCTCCAAGCCATATTCTGCTAAAGCAGCATCACTGTTCAATATGGGCAAGTTTGGCAAATATGCCGGAGAAGCCGCAAGTTCCGCTTCAAAATCTTTGTTAACATTTATAAAATTACCCGAGAGTTTTGCTTCAAATGGCTTTTGGTCAAAAGACACAAAAGCACTGGCAAGCAAAGCATTTTTATTATCTAAAGATGGCAAGCCTTCAATAAGTTCATATTTCCAGCGATCAGAACCCGTAGGTTCTGATGTTCTATAATACAGATAGGGATTGCTACCATTTACCGGAGCTATAATAGCAGGAACTAGGTCAATTGTAGTTAAGACTAAAGATGTTTTTTGGTCAACATTTACTCTCTTATGCAGCCTGTTGCTCCAGTTAGAAAAAGCATATTCTGCGCCAACACCAAAATTCACAGGCCCGGAAAGCAATTTTTTGCTGTTATAAGCCAATTCAAAGCTCAATACATTATTTTTCTCATAATTTATTAAAGTATCATAGTTTATATTTCTAACAGAACTGCTATATCTGTTAAAGGAATAAACATCGTTCACTCCAAAGTATAAGCCGAATGTTTCAATGCCAACGCGAGCACCTGCAGTAAATCTGTCTTTATTCGGATCAAAGTCAAATGATGTTCTGTCAATTCCATCAGGAACCTTACGCAACCGTGCAATTGTTCCCTGTAAAAATATCCTGTCGAAAATACCAGCAGAAGTGCCAAACTCAAGGTTCAAACCCTGCAAAAGCCTGCGATTTGTACCATCTAAATATCTCTCTTCCATTGCATCTTTTTTAAGAGATGAGAATATTTCCGGCTCCATTATAAGATCCGGCTCCGGTAAATATATGGTGAGCGGCGTATAGGCTACACGCATTGTTCCCAAATTGAACTTTAATTTTTTATTCAATATATTGCCATCATAAGACCACCACCTTATTATCGGGGAGTTATTGCCCTCACGATATGCAGACTGCCAATCTTTATGGAAACGCAAATCAAAAGTGGCTTTTGTCTCTTTACTGGGGCGAATGGAAATGCCCAGTATAAAATCGGTAAACGCCGAATATTCCGAAGCGTCTGCATCACCGGATAACCCCTTTGAATCTAAAATAGAACCCAAAGCACCGGCCTTTGCGCTACCGTTCAAGGAAAAACCTAAAGTGTTTTCTTCTATGCTATCCAAAGCGGCAAGCACTGTTTCTTGAGCAAAAGAGAGGCTGAAACACAAACCAAAAACTATTAAGGCATATCTCATACTTTAAAACTCCACGTTGATGGTTGCTTCAAGAATATTACGCGAAAATTCATGCTTTAACTCCGTTTGTCCCGG
>WQSZ01000056.1 GCA_009787645.1 Candidatus Fibrimonadales bacterium
TTAGTATATATGCGACGATCATTAGGTGCGACCATATTTATACTCCTCTACGGGTTATTGTCGCTTAACTTAGAATACTTTTTTTCAAGGACAGTTCAGGTGGTTCTTCCGGTTCAGACGGTAGAGCTTCGAGCGGCTCAACAGGTGGTGGAACTCCGCCTGCTATTCCCAGCAGTTCTTCCAGCACTCCTGACGGCACTGATTCCACAAACGCAGTCTCTTGCAAGAGTTTGAAAAACTGTGACTGGTCAACTCTTGAGCATCAGCTGCAGCAGCTTAATGTTGAAAAAGAAATTCGGGATTCCTTGAAAAATCTTTTTGAGTGGCTTAAGCATAAGCAGCATGAGGATAGCTTGCTTGCCGCTTTGCGCTGGAACCGTGAAGCGGACGATCGCAAAAAGATGATTGAGATTTCCGAAACTTTGAACGGTCGTATTTTCACATACCAAGTTGAGCAAAAGGAATTTCAGAGAAGGCAGCTTGAGCAGCTTCACAGAATGGATTCAATGAACGGTCTTTACTATGCTGCAAGCATATCTGGCCAAATAGACAATAGGAGAGCCATAGATAGCATGCGTATGCAATTGCAGAAAACTATCGGTGACGGCACTGATGACATACTTGCTTCCCTTGAGCGCTTGATTGGAACTGTTGCGAACAATAGCGGCGGTGCTTATGTTGAAGTTGACATGTCTGGCGTTGCTGATGGCATTGGCGGCCTTTATGATGGTCTCGGTGAAATTTCTGATGGCATTGGAAAATCCAATGATTGGCTTGGTAAATTGGACAGTTCTCTTGCTGCTGGAAATGCGAATATACTGGGCTATCTTGATACCTTGTCCAAGCCGTGTGACGGTACGAACTGCGGAGATTATGACGGATTGGGTGACGGAGCTTTCAAGGGTATAGATTCTGTTGGAATGTCCGCTGGCCGCTACGATTCTCTTCTGACTGCTCCTGGTTCTAAAGGCTTGCAGGATTCCGTTACCGCTTTTGCCAATCGCCTTCGTGAAGTTACGACTACTCCTTTTTCTGATGGCATGGGATGCCCAGCGGAAGAATTGTCTGTTGATGCTTGCGAGTGGTTTGGCACATCTTGCAAATTTTCTTTCTGTGATCAGATGTTTCATGTTCAGGGTCGGCATTTTTTAGAGTGGGTTGGTGTGTTTATGGAATTTTTGGCTTGGGTTATTTTTCTTGTGAGGATAGCTTGATGTATTACAAATGTGCTTGTCTTTCTTGTGTTCATTCTTGCCGCACTCGCTCCAGTCGTGCAGGGAATGTTTCGTCTGATTGCTGCCCTGTTTGCTGGCTCAGGAATGGCATAAAATGCGGCGGCGGTTTTTATGGTGCTCAGGATTTAGCAGATTTGGTTTCATTTTTGCTTTGGGGGTTTTATGAATCGTTCAGGACTTGAAAAGGAGCTTGATGATATTGAAGATAAAATTGACATTAGGATTTTAGAGCTTTCCAATTATGATTCTAAGCTAGGAGTTTTGTTTGCTGAGCGTAATGCGATTAGTAATCTTCTTGAGAAACGTTATAAAAGGGAACGTATATCCGCTTTGTTTTTGGTTGTTTTAAGAGATTTTGTTTATATTATGGTTATTTTTTGTGTAATTATGAGGTGCAAATATGGTTGGTGATTATAAGCGTAAGAAATCTCTTGTAAGCCGGATTAAAGACTTTAGGGCTAAAGGTCGGCCTCTGTTTTTTTTCACGTTTTACGGTGGTTCTGGCGGTGTTGCTCGTGGTTTCAGAAAGCTTTTTAGAAAATCTATGTTATTTGGTTTATAGGAGGTTTTTTATGGAATGTCACGTTTGCTTGATTGAGCTTAGCGGAGATAAGCTTCATGGTCTTGTTATGGATGGAGAGCAGATCTTTCTTTGTGATGATTGTTTTCAGGAGATAAAGTCGGAGTTTCCTGATCTTGTTCATTTAATGGGGGAAGCACAATGAAAAAGCTTTTCTCTCTCGCCTTTCTGTCTGCGGTAATTTTCTTTGTATCCTGTGGGGATAGCAAGGCGAAGGAACGTGCCCGGCTTGAAAAAGAAATTGAAGCTGCACAAGCAGATTTTAAATTAATTTCAAGTAAATTGTATATAACTGAAGATGGTGGCTCGACCTCTCTTCGTCCTGAGTTTTTTGTTTCTAGTGAACCTATTGCGCCTAGAACTGTAGCCGAGCTTAAGCAAGCTGTTAAAGAAATTAAATACACTCCAGAGTATCATAGTTTGAAAAACCAATTAGGCATTTGCCGTTCTCGCCTAGATTCCTTGCGCCGTGAATTGAAGCTTCGCCGGGAGGGCCCTGATGATTGACCGGATAAAGAGACATTTTTCATTTAGCTTGTTTCTGGGCGTTTTGGAGTTTGTGTTTGGTTTTGCATTTCTTTTCTATGGCATTTACGCAGGTTATTTGGTTTCTGCTTTTGGTATTTCTCAGTGTCTTTTCATTCTTGGATCTTTAAGCCTTTGCAAGCTTTATAAATCTTTTGTTACATTTTTTTTCCTTGCTTTATTGTCTTATGCTTTCTTGTTTGGTTGCTTGTTTTTTTTGGTTTTCATTTGGCCTGGGGGAATATTGTGTTTCCAGCGTTGAGCAGTGAGTATATGAGTATTGTGAATATTATTGCGAGTGCTATTTTTAGCATTGTCGTTGCTTTGCTTATTATTTCTTCTTTGTTTTCTCCTCCTACAATTTCCATTGCTAGCCTGAATAGAGCGTATGCTATGGCTAGTGCAAGCGGAGATAAAGCGAGGTATTGCATGTCCAGTAACATACAAATTCCGGAGGTATTTTAATGGCTGGTCCTTTGGCTTTTGCGCTTGCTCCTGTTCTGGCTAAGTTCGCCGGGTGGCTCGCTACTTTTTTGGGCTCTTGGCTGATGATGGGTATTTTTGGCTTTCTCGCAGAAGCTCTTCCTCGCATGCTTGGGCTTGGCCAGGGCTTGATTTCTTGGGGTTTTGGCGTTGCTGCATCCGCAGCTTTTTCAGCGTTCCAGTCGGCTATGAGCATAGCAGGCGTAGAGGTTCCTGATTTCAGGCAGCTTCTTTCTGGCTTGCCTCCCAGCGTTTTGTGGGCAGGCTCTGCCATGCGTGTTCACCGCATTGTTTTCATTCTTGTTAGCATTTTGATAGTGAAGATGTTGCGCAAGGTTATGGAGGGCGTTGTTTCAGCAGCTTCTCGTGGTGTTGCGGGCTCTCTCATGTCCGGAGGCAAGTGATGGATTATTTTCGTCGTGGCAATCGTGACGGCACGTTTGTGAAGAATCCCTGCAGGATAGCTTCATTCATGGGTTACTCAGTTTCTTTTTGCTCGATGATGAATTGCTCTGTTTGCCATGACTATCATGGCGCTGATTTTTGCAGGTCTTTTGGCATTGACAGAGGTTCTAAATGATCATAGCTTACACAGGGTTGCCTGGCGGTGGCAAGAGCTTGAGCTCTCTTGCTGATTTTGTTCTTCCCCAGCTTCGCAAGGAGCGCCCTGTTTTTTGCAACATAGCGGGTTTGTCTCCCATGCTTGTTGCTTGCAAGCTTGAGACAACCACTCCGGAAATAAACCGTAATCTTTTTCGTTTTTCTATGGCTTTTGACGATGATGATGCTCGTTCAAGAAAGGAGTTTTGGAAAGTTCGCTCAGACGGTTCTCGTTACTATGCGGATATTGAAGGCCTTAAGCGATTGCTTTATGAGGTGATGTCATGGCGTGAAGCGGTTTTGGTTTTGGATGAGTGCCATGAGTATTTGTGCCCTGAGAATTGGAAGCTTCTCCGCCCGTTTTTGAAATATCTTTCAATGGCCCGTCACTATGGCCATGACATAATTTTGATAACTCAGCACATAACCGATATTTGGGAGCCTCTTCGCAATCGTGTTCACGAAACGCATGATTTTGTTCGTGGGCAATGGGGTTTTAAGGCTCAGTATAAAGAAAAGGTTTATCATGGCTGGAATGTTTTTGCCTCTCCGGGCTATACAAAAAACCGTCTTAATGACAAAAGCCTTTACAAATTGTATAAAAGCCATGATGGTGGCGCAAAAGAGCATATCGGCTATATTTCTCTTTGGCAGAACAAGAAAATTATTGCTGCTCTTTTTGCTGTTTTGTTTTTGGCTTCTTTTTCTGCCTATAATTTGCGTCATGGTTTTTTTGGAGAGGTTGGCAAGCGTCATTCTGAGCTTGTTGTTATCAGGGATTCCGTTCCGGAATTTTCCCAAGGAGCCAATGTTATTTATGTTAAGTATGTGGTATGCGGTGCGTATGATTGCAAGGCGACCCGCCCGGATGGAAGTGTGTTAAACTTGCCTCTTGATTACGCAAGCGGCAAATATCCAATGGAGGTAAGAAAGTATGTTCCTCAGAGCAGCATGGTTAATCCTGGCGGTTTTGCTCCTCCCGGCCTTCGCCCAGGATTGCCGAATCAAGCTGGACGAAAGTGACATAGACTTGCATGGCTGGTTGCGCAGCTTTTACAGTTGCCAAGGCTTGGGCCGTTCATTCGTGATGGATCACAGCGTTCAGCGCCCTGTTCCTTCTTATGCTAATTTTTCCTATGACCGCAAGAACTACGCAAGCATTCTCAAGGAGATACTGAACCCTCTCGGCTTGCAGCTTAAACAGGGCAAATGGATAGATGCGATCGTCCTCATGCCTCCACCGTCTCCGGTGCGTGAAGGCATATCCCCCCGCTCTCCCCTGGTGCCCCCTACCCCCCTTGTGGGGGTATTGGGGGCACCAGGAGAGGCATCTTCGGATTCTCTGGCTGTTCAGGCTGTTTTGGAGGCTCTGGAGGACTTGGAAAGTCCGGAGGAGCCTCGCCATTTTCGGGCCAAGGCTTCGGGCCTCTTGAAGAGCTCCGCCAGGAAGATGGGGGTATCATACACAGAGCTTTTGCAGTCTCCATCTCCAGCTGATGCGAACACAGGCAAGCTGTTGTTTTTTTCTTCCGGGAACGCCGGCGAAATTGCATCAAGTGTTGGCAGGCCGGGAAGGCTTTGGGAGATTTCCGCCAAAGCCTCTGATTCTTTGGGTTCTCTTGATTTCGCTCGCATCGTGGATTTCTATGCTTTTGATAAAGCTCGTGTTGTGTTTGGCGGTGAGACCCGGCGTGTCGATTCTCAGATAAACTATGAGAGCGGTTCTGCGGTCACTCAGTACAGCTCTATCTTTGACGGCCTGACGGTTGATGTCAATGGTGACCGCTGGTTTTTCATTTGGCGTGGAAACGGCTCTGTTCTTGAGGTTCCCGGCTCTGTGGGCTCTTGCGCCTCCGGAAGCTCGAAAGTGTCCTATAATTCAACTGTGGGCGTTCCCTTGCTTTCTAGGATTCCGGTCTTGAAATATTTGTTTTCGTACGAGGATAAATATGACGATGAGCTTTTGATAGAGGTTTGTTTGGAGGATCTGACATGATTGATCATGGTAATGGGTTTTATACTGTTGAGTGGAAGGACATGGTTAATGGTATTCCTTCTGACTCTTCTGCATTTGAGAAACTTAAGTTTAAGCTTAAGTGTTTTTTTTCTCGGCTTTTTGGTTTATATAAATCGCCTTTCCTGTATTCCCGTTCTGCCCATTGCTTTTATGCTTGCCGTACTCGCTGGCCGCTTGTTCATTGCCGTCTTAAAATTTCCGGTTGTGATCATAATGGTAATGTTTTCTGGGATCATGACGATTGTTGCGCCCATCATTACAAAAAATGTAATAAATGTAATTCTTTCAAGGATTGGTCTGAGGTTTGACATGATTATTTCCGCTGATGTTTCTGAGAGTGTTTGTTTTGTTCGTATGTCTGTTGAATTAGATTGTGGTCGTTTTTGTTCTCTTGTGCATCTTGAGATTATTGAGCGTTTTAGAACTTTCGAGCATTCTGACGAGTTGCCTTTCTGAACCAAGGGCGTTTTCTTTTTTGTTTCTTTTTTCTGTCTCGCTCGCTTGTGTAAAAAGAAGAAAGAAATCCGGCTTTTGGCCGGTCTCCTGGAGCATGGCATGGGGATGCTACAGATTTTTGAACAGGTTGCGCTCTTCCATTTCTGCTTTTGCTGCTCTTTTCTCTATTTCCGTGAACTGGCTTTTGTATCCTTTTTCGATCAGCGAGCTATCTTTCCCGTCAAATTGGTTTGCCCCATCGCAGTACGCCTGTGACTTGTATTCTATTTTCCCGTTTTTGGCAAGCTCATGCTCAGCCACCCACATTCCGAAGATGTAGCCTTTCTGCCTTTCCAGCTTTGCGAGCCTGGCTTCTATTTTTTTCATTTGCTTACTCATAGTCCTCCTCTTCGCAATCATCATTTTCAAAATCTTCTCTGCTCCAGTTCGTGCTTTTGAAGCTTCCTCTCTTCGCCGTGATGCGCTTCGCCGGTTTTTCCTTGGCCAAAGTTTTGCCCCTGGGGGGTTGTTCTTTCCGGCATCCGGGTGATCGCTTTTTTTGACCCCCCGGGGGTTTCTGCAGCTGCCGGTGAGCCGCTGCGGCGCCCATCGCAAAGAACTTCTCTGCGGTGTTTCCCGGAAAGCTTTGCATTTCCAGGAAAGCCATGTACTTGACCATGAAAGCGGAAATTTCCGCTTCCGCTGGCTTTTTCTCTTTTTCTTCGCCAATGGCGTGAAAAAGTTTTGCCAATGCCTTTTCGATTTTGTTCATTTTTTTCTCCTTTTGGATTTGCTCAACAACCCCCGGGGGGTTGTTTCTGACCAGGTTGAAAATAAACCCCCGGGGGGGTCTCGGCAATAGCCTTATTTTTTCCTGCGCATTCTTTCTCGCAGATTGTACAGACTAAATTACCGTTTTCATCAAAACAGTCTTTTGTAAATGGGCAAAGCTTGTCTATATCGCACTCTTTGCATTCGCCTTTATAGCTTGGGCATTTCATTAACTTTTTGAGATAATCTTCGTAGCCTTTACCCATAGCGGCATTACTATTATCAAAATTTTCCGCAAATTCTGCATAGTCTTTTTTTATAAATATTTCTCTCATAGCTCCTCCCTTTTTTCTTTTGTGTTTTCCTCTGCCCATTTTTTTATTTCCCACAGGCATTTTTCTTTCTGTTTGTTGTTTCGGAAATCTCCTAGCAATATATTTACTACTTCTTGCATTTTAAGAAAGGCTTTAAATTCATTTTTTAGCTGTTCATCCCGGTTTTCTCCTATAGGTCTTTCCCATGCTCCTTTTAAAGCGTTTATAGCCTCATTAGCCGCTACTTTGATTTTGTTCGTTATCATACTGCACCCCCTTTCACTTTCATTTCTAATCCGCAATGCAAGCAAGTCAGATGGTTTCCTATCGCCTCTTTTTTTTCCAGGATTTTTTCAATAGCAATTTCAATTTGCTTTTGTTTATCCTTTCCTGGCTTCATATCTTCAACGTGCATCACCGATTTGCACCGGTCGCATTTTATCTCTACGCTTTCCGTTTTCCACGGTATTCCGTAACCTTTTACTACTGTTATCATTTTGCACCTTCCTGCCTTTCGGCTGTTGTTTAAGAGCAACCTTGTTTTTGGGCTGCCCCTTTTACCTGTTATATTGAGGGGCAGCACAAAAACTCTTTATTTTTTTTGCGAAGCAAACATTTATATTTCTTGTGATAGCATTAAGTGAAAAGGCAAAATGTTTTACTTTTTTTAGTTCCGAAGGAACGGGTAATAAAAAAAATAAAACACTTGACCATGACAAAGCCCTTTACCCGGCTTGCCGGGCCTGTAAGGGGGCATTGGCGTGGTTTTTGCGTGGGCCAAGGTATGAATGGTGCGAGCGTCTTTTTGATTCTTTTTTGGCGCTGAAAAAAGAAGATTATCCTGGTTTGTTTTTCTTTCCGGAAAAAAATTGTACCTCACCGCTGAAAAAAAATGTACTTTTATATCATGCCGCTTCTTGATAAATTTCGCAACAGATATGTTTACCGCTCTAGGATTTCCGAATCCAAATTCCGTGAGTTAGTCAAATATTTTTCCCATGACATAGATGCCACACGGACGGCGTTGTTTACCGGCCTTAGCCGTGCGACAGCCAACCGGTATTTCATGGAGATTCGCCGCCGCTTGCATGAGCATGTGAGCCGTGAAAAAATAATGAAGGGCCCTGTTGAGCTTGACGAAAGCTATTTCGGGGCTCGCCGGATAAGGGGCAAGCGTGGCCGTGGAGCTGGAGGAAAGACAATTGTTTTCGGCATACGCACTCGCAAGGGCGGCGTTTATACAGAGATAGTTCCTGACGCCAAGAAAGGAACTCTGCTGCCGATTGTTGAAAGCCTTGTTTCCAAAAGAGTTTCAATACATACAGACGGTTGGCGTTCCTACAATGGCCTTTCCGGAATGGGCTACAGGCATTACCAGGTTAATCATGGTGAAGATGAGTTCGCTGATGGTAAATGTCATGTTAATGGGATAGAGAGCTTCTGGGCCTATGCTAAGCGCCGTTTGGTGAAGTTCTGCGGAGTTAAGGAAAAGTTTTTCAGCTTGCACTTGTCAGAGTGTGAATTTCGTTTCAATCATAGAGGCTGGAAGGGAGTTTATAAAGAGCTCTTGAAGATGTTCAGGAAATTGCCTTTGTTTGGCACTCTGTCTAAAGTTGTAAGCGTTTGCCCAGGTGACGCAGTCCGTGAGGACTGCCCAAATATGCGGCATGTGTATAAGCCAGATGCCCCCCGGAATGTTTTGAGTGATTTTCTGCCTGATCGTCATTTACCATTTATTGACAAAAGCATGACAAATGTTTTACAAAGCAGATTTAATATTTTCCGTCTTTTTGCTCTTTACATGTTTTTTTGTAGTTTTTTGCTTTAAAATTTTTGGGCGGCGCAAGCCGCCCCCCATAGCCTTGTTAATAGTACGAGTTTCGGAAGGATTTGGGCAACAACTCCGATAGTTATCGCATACTCGTTTCCAAAATCTGCATATTTCCCTTTCAGAATTTGAGCAGTTTTGTTTTGTTGTCCTGTTTGTTTTGTATTATTTTTTTGTTTCATGCAATTTTTTTTGCACGTTTTCCGAAAAAATTTATTATATTAAACGTGTCCGGAAGATCAAGAAGCGGCAATTTCTTTTTTTTCCGGACAAAAAATTTTTTTAACTCTCTGTGCTGATCTAGACCCTTATTAATAATAAGGATATTATAAGTATTACTGGTGATAATGATATTGTAATATTAACTTTAGGAAGCAAAGAAATAATTATTCCAATAATACCAATTAATAAAGACCAATTTATTTTAAAACTTTTAATATCCATACGTACTTTCATTCCGTTTTGGGGTACCTACTAGTGAAGTTTCATTATAACAAACAAAAAGGGATAAATTTTCATTTACCTCCTCATCGTTTTTTAATAAAAACCTTAGCAAAGAAAGCTTTCGCAGCTTCCAAAGAAAATTATAAAACACTAAATATTGGTTTTCAAGCATAATTTTGGTATAAATATAGAAAGTTCTTATTTACACATTTAGCCATCTCACCAAGCTCCATATAGGAAATAAAAATTTCAACTTTCTTGGGGGTTTTCTTTGAAACTATATCCCTCAAGCTTCTACCGTAAGCATTTGGACTACCTAAAATGAGCAGAGTTAGGGATTTAGCGTTTTATAATGATTTTGGGAAGTTTCGAGAGCCTCCTGTAGAGGGTCTTTTGATAAATAGTGAGGGGGCAAATGAAAATTTGCCCTTTTTTGTTTGGCATAAGGAAAAAAGAAGTTGTATGCAGAAAACAGAATGTATAACTTGTGGATACGGCAAAAAGCAAGTGCTGGTCGATGTTTTTAAATTAAAGTTAGGATTAGGAAGATTAACCATCGGCTTAGTGTTTGCAAAGGATGATGTGTAAATGGAAAAAAGCAAAGATAAATCAAGCGAGAAAGATTTGGATTACTATCTTGATGATGTTTTGAGAGTCCTTAACGCCAAGCCATTGTTTGATATAAAAAAATAATGGCAACAAATTAGTTTTTACTAGACCAATAGGGAATGACGAGGTTGCAGAAAAATTAGAAGTAAGATTGAAAGGTAGTGCTCGGACCTATAGAGTTTCTGAATTTTTAAACGCCAATAATCCAGATGAAATGAATTTTTACGCTGATGCTGAAAGGGCTATTTGGGGACATCAGAATTTTAATCCAAGAGAAATATATAAATTAAAAAAACATTTTGTTCTCAACAGTTGCTATGAAGATTTATGTGAATTAGTGAATGAAGGAGAACCATTGGAACTATTAAATAAAAAGATTACATTTCAATTAGGCAAAAAAGGTTCAGGAAAAACTATCTCCCAAAACGTATGGCTGGGGGATAAAAATGAAATACTAGAGAATAACAAGGTATTTTTGGTAAGATTAGATGTAGAGAAATTGCACAATTTGCGTGAAAGAATGTCTAAAGAACTTGAAGGCGAGCCAAGTTTGAACAGAGTACCTTTTAAATGTTGTATATTTACGGACATGAACAAATTTTCCCTTATTCTTGCTTTTGCTCTCACGCTGTTCACTAATGCTTTTGCGCAAGAAACTACTCCTATTTTAGACTTAGAGCCTATTCCTACTTTAGATATGAATGAAATTGGATATTTTGATAAATCAAAATATAAAAAAAATACTCTTCCTAGCTGTAACATCGCTTGTATAAATGGTGAATTAACCCTAAATTGTTTTGGTGCAGAATCTTCCACTTTTGGACAAAAAAGAAATGAGCATGATGAAATCGCTATTAAATCTTGTGGCAAACCTGTAAAGTACCAAAAAATAAGAACAGTCCAAAGGAAATAACTGGTGGGTAACTTAGTAAATCGAATACAGTCAAGACAAAGCTCTAGCTAACCACCTACCTTCCAAGAGGAGAATATTCGCAACGAAGCTCTGCAAATCCTGTAAATCTTTTAATCAAGTAAATCGTAGTTCAGACAAAGGATTAAACGCAGCAGAGGCACTACCGTTCAAGCTTGGGAATGCTTACTCCAGAAGTGCTGCCCGTGAGCGGCAGCCCCAAGAACCGCAAACAAAAGTCAGATACGCCCAAAGTCCTGCCCGCTTACCACCAAAAACTCCCAAGCGCATTTTGAATCGTTGAAGGTTTGATATGCTATCAACTAGAGCGTAATATGCCTAAATCAAAAAACATTATGCGAGTGCGCAAAGGCTTTTTATCTGATATATCGTGTTGCTTTTTCTCTTCTTCTT
>WQSZ01000057.1 GCA_009787645.1 Candidatus Fibrimonadales bacterium
CGGGTCACACCCGTTCCCATTCCGAACACGGAAGTTAAGCCGTCCGTCGCCAATGGTACCTCATCGTCATGATGCGGGAGAGTAGGTCGCCGCCGAGGTTTCTGTTTTTTTGTGACTTTTTATTAATATTTTATATATATTATATTATATATGAGGGTTAATAGCTGCTTTTTTAGTTTTGCTGTTGTGATTCTAATCGCAGCTTTTAATTCATTTGCTGCGCCGTATAATGGTGATGAGTTTGAATATACGCAACCTGATGGTTCAACTGTAACCGTTCTTCTATTTGGCGATGAACTGCATATAGATGCTGAGAGTTTGGATGGCTACACAGTAATTGTTGGCGAAGACGGTTATGTTTACTACGCAAAGCTTTCGGAGGATGATAGCGAATATGTATCCACAGGCGTTAGGTACACCAAGAACAACATAGTGCCTGTTGTGCAAAAAGGAATGCGCATTAGCCAATATCAGGTTCAAGAAAAGCGAAAGCGAAATAGAAAAGCTCTTGGAACTCCAGAAGACGGTGAACTTTATTATAATGGTTCCAACAACAGAGCGCGCATTGATGCAAGCATTGCACAGCCTGCGGCTCTTAGCGACGCTACCCACATGAAGGGAGTCACTTTAGTGATAGAATTTCCGGCTATGAATGGAGCTAATGCTATAAATGCTACTGCTTCCAGAGAACATGTGGATTCTGTTTTTAATCACCCAAAATTCAGAGGTGGACAGGGTTCCTCAGTTTATGACTGGTATAACGATGTATCTAATGGAAAACTGCAATATAAAAACACTGTGGTCCCATTTGTAACTGTTGATCGTGAAAAAGCCTATTATGATGATAATTGCTCAGAGGGCTATAAAATGGTTCCACAACTTGTACATTCGGCGCTTCAAAAGCTTAAAACAGAAGTTGAAGCCGGAAGAGCCTCTTTGGAGCAACCTTCCACCACAAGGCGGAGCAATAGCGAACCCAATACAGTTATGGCTCTCAATATATATGTTGCTGGTAGATCAAGTTGCGAATGGGCAAAAGGAGTTTGGCCTCATCAAGGTTCGTACAGAGGCGTAAGCAACCAAAAAATTACAATAACGGAAAACGGCATAACTTACAATTTTTACTGGTATCAAATGTCGGCTATGGGTACCACTAATGACATAGTAAGCTCGGTTAACACTGTTGTGCATGAAAACGGCCACATGATTATGAACTGGCCGGATTTATATAACTATGATTCTAACAATGGCAATGTAAATGTTGTTCGTAATTACTGTGTAATGAGCACTGGTACCGCAATGCCAAACCCGCATTTCAGAAATTTGGCCGGTTGGATAGATGTTATTGACATTACCGATATGAATGCAACGCTTTCGCATACGGCGAACAGCCATACTGTTTACAAATACACAAGGAATGCCAAAGAGAGTTATTTTATTGAAGCCCGCATAAGAACCGGCCGCAGTTCGCCCATACCTGGAGAAGGTCTTATAATATGGCAAGTACATACAGACGGGCAGAACTCAACTGTGAAAGCTGAAAATCCGTGGCCTCTTGTGAAAGTTATTCAAGCTAATAATATTAACAGTACGCAAAAACCTTTTGTGGAACTTGCGTCAAGTACTGCCGCCAATGTTCCTTTCCGCTCAGGCGGAGGCAGCCGAAACACTAATTTCAGCAACATTTCCGAGCCGGCGGCCCTTTACTATGACGGAACCCCTTCCGATATAAATATTTTTGATGTGAGCGAAGTTGGCGATGTAATGACATTTAAAATAGGAACAGGTTATTCTGCTCCTAGCAGCAGTTCCGTAGTTCCAAGCTCAAGTTCCAGCCTAATATTGAGCAGCAGTTCTTCTGAAATTGAAACTTTTGCTCTCAGGCCGCAAATTATAGAAGGCAATATCCGAGCTTATGCAAAAGGCAACGCTATTGTGCTTGAAAATTTACCTCAAGAAACAAGAGCTGAAGTTTATGATTTACGGGGTAAACTCGTGTATTATACCCATAGCAGGGTAATTCCTATGCAGGCAAAGGGGATGTATATAATTAATATTTCCGGTAAAATTTTACGTGTAGTAGTAAGATGAAAAGTTTTTTCTATATTCAAAAATGATGTACTTTAAAGATATAAAATCCATTTCTCGTGATGAGCTTCGCCAATTTCTTTCCGATAACGGACATAAACCTTATCGGGCAGATCAAGTTCGTGTATGGATTTTTAATTCTATGATGCAAACTTACGATGGATTAAATGTACCGGCAGAACTTTGCAAATTGCTTGAAGATAATTTTCGCATAAAGTCGCTAAGAGAAGAATTGAAAATGGAATCTTCTGACGGCACTGTAAAATGGCTTTATAAAACAGCAGATGATTTACCTGTTGAAACTGTTATGATTCCAACTGAAACAAGAGCCTCTGTTTGTGTATCAACTCAATCTGGTTGCGCTATGGGCTGCGCATTTTGCCGCACCGGGCGCATGGGACTTAAACGCTCGCTTGAAGCCGGTGAAATTCTGGAGCAGATAATAAATGTTTGGCGGGATTACAAAGTAACGAATGTGATTTTTATGGGCATGGGAGAACCTCTGGTGAATTTGGATGCGGTTCACAGAGCGTGTGTTTGCCTGCACGATCAAAAGACTTTTTCTATGGGCAAAGGTCGCTTAACTGTTAGCACCAGCGGCGTTGTGCCGGGAATAGCGGAGCTTTTGGAAAGAGGCACTCCGTGTCAATTGGCTGTTAGCCTTGTTGCTGCAGACGATGAAACAAGAGATGCTCTTATGCCGGTGAACAAGAGGTGGAATTTAACGGAACTCATAAAAGCCATAGATAATTATACGGCGAAGAGCGGAGAATGGGTTACGCTGGAGTATATTTTGATTAAAGACAAGACTTGCACAAAACAAGCTGCGGAAAATTTGATACGAATTGTAAAACCCCGGCGGTGCAAGATAAATGCTATTGTTTTGAATAGCAATGAGAATCCTGATTTGCAGGCTCCATCGGAGCAAGAGGTAAATGAATTTTTGGAAACGGTTAGAGCGAAGGCGGTGCAGATAAACATAAGAAATCCGAGAGGGCGTGATATTTTTGCGGCCTGCGGTCAATTAGCAAGCAATCCTTGCAAGGTGGCAGTATGATAAAAGTTGCATTAACGCCAAATGTTCCGCAATACTGGGAAATGTTATACGAAGAAGGCCGAGATGTCTGGGATTTGGGCAAGGCTACGCCGGCTTTGCTTGATTTTTTCAATCATCCGTCTTGTCCTAAAAGCGGAGAGGTTTTTGTCCCTGCTGCGGGCAAAGGCTGGGATGCTGATGCTTGGGCAAAACGAGGCCATGATGTTGTTGCGGTTGATTTTTGCTCATCTGCATTTGATGCTTTGGAAAAGTTGTCCGGGAGCAATAGCAAGTTAACGGCGTTGAATACGGATATATTTTTAATGAACACACGCAACTCAAAACAGTTTGACATAATTTACGATTATTTCGCTTTTAATTCCGTTCATCCGGGCAGGCGTGATGAGTATGTGGAAATGTGGCTTAGGATGTTGAAAGACGATGGCTTTTTGGTGGGATTTTTTTGCCCGCTTGTTAATGAAAAATACGGTGAAATTCCGCCTTACAGCATTTCAAGCAAGGAGCTTGAGGCCAGATTTAAGGGCATATTTGAGATTAAGGAAAGAATAGTTCCTAAGAATAGTGTTAAAGATAGAGCCGGTACAGACAGAACCGGCAGGGAGGAAATTTGGCTTTTGAGGAAAATAGTATGAGTGAGATTTGTCCATGCAATTCGGGGAAAAATTACAGTGATTGCTGTGAACCCATAATAAAAAAAACAGTTTCTGCGGTAAACCCTGAGACTCTTATGCGTTCACGTTATAGTGCGTATGTGAAGGGAGAAGTTTTTTGGCTGAGAGACAGCTTGGAGGCATCTCAGCGAAAGGACTTTGATGAAAAGGGCGCACGTCAGTGGAGCAGTGCCGAGTGGTTGGGTTTAACCATTGTGGAGTCAAAGATTGACGAGGAAAAGAACACCGGCGAGGTTGATTTTGTTGCAAAATACAAGCAAGGTGGAGTTGCCAGAGAGCATCACGAGGTTGCGGATTTTGTGCGGAAAAACGGCGCATGGTTCTTAACCGAGGGTCGCATGGTAAAGCCGGAGACCGTGCGCAAGGAGCAAACTGTTGGTCGCAACGATCCGTGTCCTTGCGGTTCAGGAAAGAAGTTTAAGAAGTGCTGCGGATAAATTTTACTAATTTGATGCGCATGAATAAATCGTTTAAAAACTCAGCATTAAGTTATTTGGCAGTCGCAACCCTTGCGCTCACAGCACCAGCCCAAACTATTGAATGGACTGCAAGCTCCACATTGGCTTCGCAAGGAAAAAATCGCTACGATGCAAAAAACCTGCAAAGCGTAGAAGCTTCTGTTGCTTGGTGCGAAGGCGTGAAGGGTCAAGGCATAGGCGAGCGTGTAAATGCGAAAATCATAGCTTCTGACTCAACGCACATTAAATCTCTGGTGATTGTGAACGGCTATGCCAAAGACCAAACCACTTGGAAAAACAATTCCCGTGCCAAAACCCTGCGGTTCTATGTTGGCGGCAAGCATTTGAGCGATTTGCATCTCAGCGACACCATAACACGGCAAATAATCCAGCTTCCGGAAAGCATTTCCATGAAAGGCGGGCAAGGCAATAAACTGGATTTGAGCTTTGAAATTGCAGAAGTGTATCCGGGTAGCAAATTTGAAGATGCTTGCATAACTGGCATTTCATTTGAAGCTTATGCCGGTACGGATATTATTGACCTGCGAGACGGCAAAACCTACAATACGGTTAAAATAGGCACTCAGACTTGGATGGCGCAGAACCTCAACTTCAAAACGGATAAATCTAAGTGTTATGATAACAAAGATAGCAACTGCGCAAAGTATGGCAGGTTGTATAATTGGGAAGAGGCAAATAAAACTTGCCCTGCCGGTTGGCATTTACCAAGTGATGAGGAAAGGGATGCATTAATTGCTTATGCGGGAAGAGCAGCAGGAACCAAATTGAAGGCCAAAAGCGGTTGGGACACTGATGGAAATTATATAGCAGGCACAGACGAATTTGGCTTTTCTGGCCTGCCGGGTGGCGAAAGCCGCTCTAAGAACAGTTTCGAAGATGTTGGCGTTTACGGTCACTGGTGGAGCAGTGGTGAGTGCGGTAGTGGGTGCAGTGGCAGCATGGGCAACGGCTTTGCTCTGCGTTACAACGAAGACTATACAATCTTGACACACGACTACATAACAGATTTGTTCTCCGTGCGTTGCATCAAAACTATTGCCGCTGAAC
This sequence comes from Candidatus Fibrimonadales bacterium, assembly GCA_009787645.1. Taxonomy (GTDB): domain Bacteria; phylum Fibrobacterota; class Fibrobacteria; order Fibrobacterales; family Fibrobacteraceae; genus Fibrimonas. The sequence goes on from WQSZ01000057.1 coordinate 5,343, forward strand.
AACCAGCAGCCATTGCCGCCAATATCCCAAAAGAGATTGAGCGTGGCCAAATCACCGATCCGCGAGACCAGCAAACCTATCACACGATTAAAATTGGCACTCAGACTTGGATGGCGCAGAACCTCAGCTTCAAAATGGATAAATCCCCGTGCTATAGCAATAAAGATAGCAACTGCGCAAAGTATGGCAGGTTGTATAATTGGGAAGAAGCAAATAAGGCTTGCCCAGCCGGCTGGCATTTGCCAAGTGCTGAGGAGTGGGAAGAATTAATTGCTTATGTGGGAAAAGAAACTGCAGGGATGAAATTGAAATCCGCAAGTGATTGGGGTACTGGTGAAAATTATATAGCAGGCACAGACGAATTCGGTTTTTCGGCCCTGCCAGGCGGCTTAGGCTTCCGCACTCACGCTCACTTGGGAGACAATTATTTTTACGGTTTCGGCAACTTTGCTAACTGGTGGAGTAGTAGCGATAAGAACGATGGCAAAGTCTATAGTCCGTCAATGAGCTACGCCAAAAAGTATATAGTGTGGAACGACATCGATAAGATGTACTTGCTTTCCGTGCGATGCGTGCAACTTATCTAACGATAGCAGAAGACAATTCCTTCAACGCCCTCTCAATCTCCCACTTGCTCTTGTCGTAAAAACCGGCAAAGTTGCTGATGGCCCGTACTTGGATGGCTTGAACGCCGTATTCCTTGCAAACGGCGAAAAACGCTGCGCCTTCCATTGTCTCTATCTGAAAGTCTTGCCCTCTCGCAGCACCAACCTCCTCTGTTTTTGTACAGCTTAAAACCGTTGCGCCTTTTACCCGTTTTAATCCCAAACTGTCTGTTGCAAAAAATGTATGCGGCTCCCAGGGCAAAAACTCCGGCATGCAATCGCTTTCCACCTCCACCACATCGCCAATGTTCAATCCGCTGGAACGATATGCTCCGGCAATGCCTATTTGAATAGCCCGTTTGTAGGGGCAACCACGTTGGGTTGCCCCTACAAACACTTTTGGTAAATTAATCGCTGTTGATAAAATGCCAATTCCTGTCACAATGCCATTTGGAAAAACAGCGTCTCTTTCCATCTCTGTGGCAAAAACCAGCAGATCAGAATTGTTCCAAAAAACGTTGGTCATTTGAGGTTAGCAACGAAATTTCTGGGATGTGGTGACGGAGCATGGCTATGCGGTCAAGACCAAAGCCAAAAGCGAAACCTGTGTATTTTTCCGAGTCTATTCCAACATTTTCAAATACTGCCGGATCAACCGAGCCACAACCGCCTATTTCCATCCAGCCTGTGCCTTTGCACCTGCGGCATCCTTTGCCTGCGCAGAAAACACAACTAACATCTATTTCTGCGCTGGGTTCGGTGAAGGGGAAAAAGCTTGGGCGGAAACGTGTTTTTACGCTGTCTCCGAAAAGTTTTTGAGCGAAAATTGCAAGAGTTCCTTTTAGTTGTGCAAATGTCACATTTTCGTCCACCACAAGGCCTTCGCATTGCTGGAACATCGGGGCGTGCGTGGCATCTGCGTCAACTCTGAACACGTGGCCTAGAGCTATCATTCTTATAGGCGGCTTGTTGTTTTCCATGTAATGAATTTGCGTGCCGCTGGTATGCGTACGGAGCATTGCGTTTTGCGATAAGTAAAATGTGTCTTGCATATCACGGCTTGGGTGATCTTTGGGTGTGTTGAGCGCTTCAAAGTTATACCAGTCGGTTTCTATATCACGGCCCAAGTCCACATGGAATCCCATATTTGCGAAGAAGTCTATTATCTCTTCACGAATATCGTAGAGAGGGTGTGTGCTGCCGTGTTTGTAGCCTTCACCGGGCAGGGAAATATCGAGTTTGCCGCCGGAGAGTTTTTTATCCATAGCGAGGAGCGCAGCTTTCTCTTTTGCCTGCTCCAGGGCGTTTGATACTTCTGCTTTTAATTCGTTTACCTGTTTTCCGAACAAGGGTTTTTCTTCGGGGCTAAGAGTACCCATTCCTTTCAGCAAATCTGTTAATAGGCCTTTTTTCCCCAAATATTTTAAACGCAAATTTTCAACAGAAGCCTCATCGTTTAAGTCGGCCTGCGAAAGTTCACCTAGGAATTGTTCTTTAAGCTGTGGAATCATGGTTGGAATTTAGAAATTTCTATTTTCTTCCATATGAAAACTCTTTCTCAAACCGACCTTGCAGTCCTGGAACTCATAAACAAAGAGGCAAAACGCCAGGAAGATGGAATTGAACTTATAGCTTCTGAAAATTACGCCTCAAAAGCGGTGATGGAAGCACTTGGCAGCCCGCTTACAAATAAATACAGCGAAGGATACGTTGGCAAACGCTATTACGGCGGCAACGAAGTTATAGACGAAGTAGAAGCACTTGCAATAGAAAGATGCAAAAAGATTTTCGGCTGTGAACACGTAAATGTTCAACCGCTTTCCGGCAGCCCGGCAAATGCTGCGGTTTATTTTGCTACCATAAAACCCGGCGATAAGGTTTTGGGCTTGCAGCTCGACCACGGCGGCCATCTTTCGCACGGACATCCTGTGAATTTTTCCGGCATGCTTTACAATTTTACGCAATACCAAGTGGAAAAAGAAACCGGCAGAATAGATATGGAAAAAGTCAGAGAAATTGCTCTGCGTGAAAAACCAAAAATGATTTTGGCAGGATTCTCGGCATACAGCAGAAATATGGATTGGAAAAAATTTAAGGAAATTGCGGACGAAGTAGGCGCCATTACTTTTGCAGACATTGCGCACATCGCAGGTTTAATCGCCGGCAAAGCAATTGAGAGCCCGGTTCCTTATTTTGACATTGTCAGCACAACTACGCACAAGACTTTGCGTGGACCACGTGGCGCAATAATAATGTGCAAAGAGCCTTTTGCAAAAGCAATAGACAAATCCGTGTTCCCCGGAATGCAAGGCGGCCCGCACGACCAAGTAACAGTGGCAAAAGCGGTGGCTTTTGGCGAAGCTCTGCAACCTGAATTTCAAACTTATGCAAAACATGTTATAGAAAATGCGCAGGCTATGGCCGCACATCTTATAAAGGCAGGTTTAAAAATAATCTCAGACGGAACGGACAATCACCTTATGGTTGTAGATGTTACCAGCAAAGGAATTTCCGGCAAAGAAGCAGAGCGAGTTTTGGATTTGGTTGGCATTTCATCTAGCCGCTCCACAATCCCGTTTGACCCGCGCAAACCTATGGATCCGTCAGGAGTTCGCCTTGGAACAGCTGCAATAACAACCAGAGGCTTTGACGTTGCGGATACCTGCAAAGTTGCGGATGCAATTATACAGGCCATTGAAAATCACAGCGATGAAGCGAAACTCAAAAGCATAAGAGAGAGCATTTTGGAGCTTTGCAAAAAGCATCCGTTATACCTATGATAAATTTGAGATTTCGTAGCCGTTCCTTCCTTTTGCCTTAACCCTGTATAGGGTGGCATCGGCGGCGCTGAAAATCGCCGAGTATTCCGGTGGGTTTGAACTGAATGTCGCTATGGCAACGCCAACGCTTGCGCTGATGCCATCGGAGTCTTCCGAACATTTGATTTTGGCAAATTGCTCTTTGATGGCTTTGCATTTTTCTTCCACAATAGCTACACTTTCAACATCGTCCATGCATAAGGCGAATTCATCGCCACCCAAGCGAGCCACAACTCCCGGCAAATTTTCAAACAATTGCTGCAAAATAGCTCCGGTGCTTTTCAGTACGGAATCACCTTTGTCATGTCCATAAGTGTCATTTACCTGTTTGAAAAAATCAACGTCTATAATAAAGAATGCGATTTTCTTTTCCTGGTTTACAGGTCTCAAAATATTTTCCATGGCAATAGTGAAGAAATGCCGATTTTTGAGTTTTGTCAAATCGTCCGTAAAGCTTTTTCTTACGGCTTCGTTAATTTTCCTTTCCATTCTTATAAAACTTTCTATTAAAGCATCGTATTCCTTTATATAAGTGAAGCCCAATTCTTCAAAAGATTTATTCTGCAAATTAAAACTATCGGCGGCTTGAATTATTCTTTTTATAGGGTATATGAATACTTTTCTCATTATGAACATTACTGCTAAAAATGCTATAATAACAACAAAAAAACCTACGCCTAAAAGCTGTAAACCTATTTTCTTTATATCTCTGTCTATCTCATTCATCTCCCTGCCTGCTCCGATAAATGCGACAATTTCGTCATTTGAATTTTTAATGGGAGCGTAAATGCTGAGAAGCAAGCCGTGATTGGGAATGAAGCTCACAAAAGAAATGCTCTTTTTTCGCCCGCTCTTGAATTTTTTGATCGCATCTATGTTAAAATTTTCCAAGCTCTCTTTTGCCAAAAAATAAGATGTGGAATCACTGCTTCTTGCGGTTAGGTAATATTCTATTGAATCTATGTAGTTGATATTTGCAACATAGAGATCCTTTAGACCGCTTTTCACAAGCATGCTATCGGCCATTCTGTTCCATCTTCTGTGATACCTGTTTTTTTCTTTTCTTTGCAGGTCCACTTCAATGCTGTCGCCGTTTAGGAATCCGGAAAATGTCGAAACAAAACCGGTCATTTGCTCGGTGTTCAATTCCATCAGCGTAAGTCTTGAGTTTTTCAAATTAAAATATAGCAGTACGCCGGCAGCAACCAGCAGTAAAACGAGAATGACAAAAACTATCATGCCGGTAAGGCTTGTGGACTTGGTTTTTGCACGGAGTAGTCTTTGTGTAAGGGTCATATAGCGGTAATCTAGTAAACTTTATTTACTAAATTTAAGTTCTGATGCAAAAACCTTTAAAGCATATCGCTGTAATAATGGACGGTAACGGGCGTTGGGCCAAGTCTAAGGGCTTGGAACGATTTTTGGGGCACAGGCATGGGACCAGAGCTACTGTTGCAGTTGTTGAAGCCGGAGTAGAGCTTGGACTGGAGCATTTGACTCTTTTTGTCTTTAGCTCTGAGAATTGGCAGCGACCTTCAAAAGAAGTTGATTATCTTATGAATTTACTGGTTGAGATGGTTGTGCAGGAAGTTCCGAGGTTGATGGAAAATAATGTGAAGATGTGCGTTATAGGCAACATAAACAAGCTTCCCGATGCGCCTCGCCAAAAAATTTTGGAAGGGGTAGAACGTACTTCACAAAATTCAGGCATGCAGTTGAACCTAGCAATTTCTTATGGTGGCAGAGCGGAAATTGTGGATGCGGCACGTAAGATTGCAGAGGCGGTAAAAGATGGAAAATTGAATCCGGAAACTTTAACTGAAAATGAGTTTGCAAAATATTTATATTTGGAAGGTGCTCCTGATCCGGATTTGATTATACGAACAGGTGGTGAATACAGGCTTTCAAATTATTTGCTATGGCAAGCGGCATACAGCGAATTTTTTGTAAGCGATGTATTGTGGCCTAATTTTACAAAAGAGGATTTTGCCAAAGCGATTGAGTTTTACAATACCAGGCAACGTAGATTTGGGAAGGTGGTGTAGGGGAGCAAAAACCTTATTTTCTGCTCAAAATCGCTGTTTTTAGAAAAAAATAAAAAGATGACTTTTTTTGAAAAAATAATCTATATTCATATTGAAGTTATGTTTGTAAGCAAATATTCTGCATATTATAATTATTTAGGAAACTTTCAAGAGCCTCCTGTAGAGGGTCTTTTTTATGAGTTGCCACTTAACAAAAATCGTTGTCCGCCATTTATTGAAGAATTATCTCAGCGCCCAATCCGTGAAGTTTTGAGAAAAGCCACGGATTGTGAAGCACGTTCGTTTTTAGCTAATTATGCGTTATTTAATGCCGCTAAAGGCGGCAATGCTCAGGGTTT
>WQSZ01000058.1 GCA_009787645.1 Candidatus Fibrimonadales bacterium
CTTTACCTAAAAAGATGCATAATAGGCGGCTTGGAAAAAGTCTTTGAATTCACAAAGAACTTTCGCAACGAAGGCATGGACAGAAACCACAGCCCCGAATTTACCGCACTTGAATTCTACGAAGCGTTCAGCGATTACAACGATATGATGGTTCACTTTGAAAACATTTGCGAACGGGCATGCATAGCCGCAAACGGAACAACCAAAATCCGCTATCAAGACCGGGAAATAGATTTCAAAACTCCATGGCCACGCCTCACAGTTTATGAAGCGATTCAAAAATACGCCGGAATTTCCGTAGAGGAACTCTCAGATGAGCAATTGAAAAGCGAACTGCAAAAAAGACACATTGAGCTTGAAGGCACATGGTGCAGAGGCAGAGCTATCATGGAAATATTTGAAGAGGCTTGCGAACGCCAGCTAATTCAGCCCACAATAATAAAAGACATGCCCAAAGAGAGTGCGCCGCTTTGCAAAACGCATCGCTCCAATCCCGATTTAATTGAGCAGTTTGAACCATACATAAACGGCTGGGAAATAGGCAACGCCTATAGCGAATTAAACGACCCGATTTTGCAGAGAAAACTCCTTGAAGAACAGGTTGAGCGAGGCCGTGGCGGAGAAAACGAAACTCACCCCATGGACGAAGACTTTCTGCACGCCATTGAATGCGGAATGCCGCCAACAGGCGGTGTGGGCATTGGCATAGATAGGCTTGTTATGCTTTTGACAAATCAAGCGACCATAAGGGACGTGCAGTTATTCCCACTGATGAAGTGAACGGTATTCATACATGCCGAATTCCACAGGTTCTTCCGTTTTGTGCTTAGGCAGGCTTTTTGTCAAAACCGACGCATCTTGGTTATTGGGAACAATGCCAACTTCGTGGAATGTTTCTCCATTTGGGTAATACGATTGCATGCACGTTATATATGCGAGCCCGCCTAAATAGGTTTTCGCGTACATTTGACCAACTCCTTTTCCAACGCTTTTTTCTCCGGCAATAACTGTTTCCGGACGATTATATTTTACCGCAGCGACAAAGCGTTCCGCACAACTTGCGCTTCTCCCGTTAATTAAAATTGTCCAATGGATGTTTACGCCATCTCCTTCTCTTTCTAAAAAATCGCTGACAAAATAATGCACTGTATCAATTACATTGCCTTTTCCTTTGTCATAATAATGCGTTACATCAACAATCAATTCGCTATCAAACGGCACCAACTCCGCAGCCATTTTTGTGCAATGAGTGATATGACCGCCGGGATTATTGCGAAGATCCATTATCGCAGTCGGTGCATTTTTTATTTTCTGTAAGATCTCTTTAAACTCGGCATAAGTTCCATCCGGATTGTTTGTATATGGCTTGTATTGCGTAACCGTTATATACGGAATTCCATCCAGTGAATCCAGATATACTGTTGGGTTTTGAATTTCTGCCTTTTCCATAAAAATATCTTCTCCGCGCGAAACTCTGAAAGTTGTTGAAGAGTCAAACTTGGAATCAGAATTCTTATAAAGCACAGCGTTTTTTCCTGTTAAAGAAACTCCATTTGCAAACAGAAGCGTATCGTGTTTTTTTAAACCGGCGGCCGCCGCCGGAGAAATCGGATAAACTTGCGAAACAACCAAAAGAGTATCGCCTATTAAAATTCTCTCAAAACCAAAAGAGAGATATTTTGGGGTATTTTCCAATTCACTTATTTTGTCATCTGCCTTCGTAGGCGGTAAATAATATGTGTATCTGGCTCCTCTGAAATAATCTCCGAGGCTTCGATACATTTCATCAATTTCCATGCCTTCGTATTCGGAAAACGGTTTTATTCTTTCCGGTTTAAAAAAGTATGCTTTAAGCAAAAGATGATTGTAATAGAGCTCATATTCCTCATCCGAGGGTTTCACTACCTCACCGCAAGAGGCGAGCAGCAATGCAAACAAGAGGGCTATAAAGCGCATATTTGTAAAATAGAAAATTACCCTCTCGCCGGTTTCTTTGCCAAATCTCTGAGCATGCCGAAAATTGCGGAAAGTTCTGCCTGGCTCGGATTTAGCTTCTGAAGCCAAGTGCGAATAGAAGCCCTTGTCCACGCATGCTTTCTGTATCTGTCACTTAAAGTTTCAACTATAAAACTTTCAATGCTGTCAAATTGTTCCACAGTTGCAGGCTTTCTATGAGTAATAGGCAATTTGTTTCTGAATGCAAGGCCCTCGCCCAGCAAATCTGAGCGGCAAAGCTCGTAGCTCGCAACGCTCACCGCATGAGACAAATTTATGCTCATCTGCCCTGCAACCGGAATTTCGCACTGAACTGCGCACAACTCAATTTCTTCAAAAGCCAGCCCGCAAGACTCACGCCCAAAAACCAAAGCAACAGTTCCCTCTTTTCCCTCACACAACGCAGGCAACTTTGGCAGCGATACATGCGGAACAATAGAGTCAAACAAACGGCGGCTAAAAGCAACAGTGTATGAACAATCCGCAATAGCTTCCTTTAATGTGCTAAAAAGTTTAGCGTTATCCAAAATATCTGCGCTTGAATGAGCGGTATCATAGCATTTTTTAGGAAGAGGTTTTGACTTGCGCACAATTCGCAAATCGCTTAATCCGTTGCTGCGCATGCTGCGAGCGACAAACCCAATATTATGCGGATGCTCAGGCTCTACCAGGATTATTGTAAACTTCAAGTTCAGTTGAGAGTTGAGAGTTGAAAGTTGAGAGTTATTGTCAAGCTCTTGTTCTTTAACAACTAAGTTTTCTTCACTCTCCACTCTCCACTCTCCACTTTCAACTAATTCATTAACTCTACTGCAAAAATCAAAGTCGCATCGGGAGGAATTGGGCCGCCGCCTCTTGAACCGTAACCCAAACTCGGAGGGATCAACAGAAAACGCTTTTCTCCGGGCTTCATGCCTTCCAAACCCAAATCCCAGCCCTTTATCACACGGCCTGCGCCGAGTTGCAACGATATGGGCTCTCCACGGTCCCTTGAACTGTCAAACTTAGTTCCATCGGAAAGCCAGCCGGTGTAGTGCACTTTTATGGCATCGCCCGATTTCACAGAAGAACCCTGACCTTTTTTTTCTATGTAATATTTTAAGCCTTCCTGAGCTTCTACCCATTTTATAGCATCTGCATTCGGGAAAAAGTCCATTAACGCAGCCAAGTCTTCGTCAAAATGAACATTATCCGCCTGAATGCGAAAAATTAAAGTTGAGTTTGCCGGAATGCCTGTCATGGGCACAGGGCCATAAGCCATGCTCGGCGAAAGCCTTACCCACCGCACGCCGCCTTGTTTGAGCGATTCAAGGCCAAGCTCCAAGCCCCTAACCAGCTTTCCCAAACCCAAAACAGCCTTTGCCGCTTTACCTTCATCTTTTGAGCTTCCGAATTTATGCCCGTTCACAAGCCAGCCCGTATAATGAAATGTGAGTTCCATTCCGGTGCGAAGCTCCGTTCCTGTTCCCGCTTTTTCATCAAAAATCTCAACGCCACTCTGCAAAGATTTCCATTTCAGAACTTCCGGCTTAAGCAGGGCATCGGGATCCAAACTCTTTTGAGCGCTTATAAGCTCAACCTCAAACAGCAAATCCGCATTCGCTGGAATAGGGCCAACCGAATTGTTGCCATAAGCCAAAACAGCCGGAATTTTCAACCTGCGAACCTCGCCGATCTTCATCCCTTCAATTCCAATATCCCAGCCCTTAATCACCTGGCCTGCGCCAAGCATAAACTCCAATGGCTCATGCCTGTCTCGAGAACTGTCAAACTTTGTGTTGTCCGTTAGCCATCCGGTGTAATGCACCTGCACCAGTTGCCTTTTTTTCACAGGCTCGCCGGCCCCCTCTTTTAGAACCTTAATATCCACATTTTGGGCCATAGCAATCCCTGCGAAAAAAACACAGAACAGAAACGCAAACTTCATATTTACGCTTCCCTGTTCTTTAAATACCACCGTATCAAAGCATTGGTGCTGGAATCGTGATTCAGTTCGAGATTCGGATCGCCTTCGCCCTTTTCAAGTTCCGGGAGAATTTTGCCGGCCAACTGCTTGCCAAGCTCCACGCCCCATTGATCATAGCTGTTTATATTCCAAACAATGCCCTGCACAAAAATCTTATGCTCATACATGGCTATCAATGAACCCAAAGTCCTTGGATCTATTTTTTTCACCATAATTGAATTTGAAGGTTTGTTGCCCTCGAACACCTTGTGCGGAGCGAGGAATTCCACCTCAGCTTCGGTTTTGCCGGCTTTGGTAAGTTCGTCCTGTGCTTCTTCCAGGGTTTTGCCGTTGAGCAAGGCCTCTGTTTGCGCAAAGAAGTTGGAAAGCAATTTGCGATGATGGTCACCAACTTTGTTCAGCGAATTTGCCGGAGCTATAAAATCGCAGGGAATCAACTTTGTGCCCTGATGAATGAGCTGGTAAAAAGCATGCTGGCCGTTTGTGCCCGGTTCACCCCATAAGATTGGGCCGGTCTGGTAGTCCACACGCTCGCCGTCTCTGTCTATGGTTTTGCCGTTAGATTCCATGTCTGCCTGTTGAAAGTAAGCGGCAAAGCGATGCATGTACTGATCATAAGGCAGAATTGTGTAAGAATCCGCACCCAAGAAATTGTTGTACCAAATGCCTAAAACTCCAAGGATAGCCGGAATGTTTTCTTCTACGGGAGCTGTACGGAAATGTTCGTCCATATCTGCTGCGCCGGCATGCAAAAGCATATAGTTGTCAAAGCCTATACGCAAGGCTATTGGAAGACCAATTGCAGACCACAAGCTGTAGCGGCCTCCAACCCAGTCCCAGAACTCAAACATATTTGCAGTATCTATGCCGAACTTCGCAACTTCCGTCTCATTGGTGGAAAGCGCAACAAAGTGCCTGGCTATGGAAGCAACGTCTCCGTTAAACTTTTCAAGTACGGCATTTTTGGCTGTGTTCGCATTGGTCATGGTTTCTTGAGTTGTAAAAGTTTTGGAAGCCACTATCCAAAGGGTCTCCTCCAAATCCACTTTTTTCAAGGTCTCCGCTATGTGAGTGCCGTCAACATTTGAAACAAAATAAACTTCGGGTGCGTCTTTGCCGGCGTAGTGCTTAAGGGCTTCGCATACCATAACGGGGCCAAGGTCCGAGCCTCCTATGCCTATGTTGACTATTGTTTTAATGGGTTTGCCGCTGTGGCCCAACCACTTGCCGCTGCGAACCAGCGTGGTGAATTCTTTCATGTGCACAAGCACGGCTTTTACTCCGGGCATAACATCTTGGCCATCTACCAGTACAGGCTCTTTGCCTTGATAGCGAAGCGCCGTATGCAAAACCGCACGCTTTTCGGTATGGTTTATTTTGTCGCCGGTAAAAAATTTTTCCCTCATTTCCTCAAATGCGGAATTCTTGAGCAGATTAACCAGCAAGTCAAGGGTATCCGAATTTACGCGATTTTTGGAATAATCCAAATATATGCCACAAGCCTCAATGCTGTAGCAGGTTCCACGGTCCGGGTTGGATTTAAACAATTCACGCATATGGGTTTTCTGCGCAACACGAGCTTGTGCTTCCAGGGCTTTCCATTGAGGAAGCGAATAAGGTTTTGTCATGGGGTGTAATGTAGTAAATCAAGCGTTTGCTATTTACTATATTCAATTTTATGCAAATTTTGGGCGAAAAGGGCTTTATTGCCGTTTTATTGTTTTTTTCCTTGCTTTCCTTTGCACAAGGAGCAGATCATTTTAAAGATGTAGCCGCAGAAGATGCGGCAAAGCGAATTGAACTGACAAAAAGAGATGCTCAAGCGAAGAAATTAGCGGTAGAAGAAGCGAAGAAAAAAGTGGAAGCCTTGAAAAATGAAAAAAAACCGAGGGCCTGCACAAGCACATGCGAAGTAAAATGGATTGATACGAATAAAAAGAACATAGCAGACGCAGAAGCAGACGTGGCAAAAAAAACCACGGAAGCAGCGGCGGCAGAGAAAGCAGTTGCAGAAGCTGAGGACGCAGCAAAAAAATTAGCTGCAATTGCCGAGACTGCGGCGAAAGCAGCAGCGGCGGCGGTAGAAGAAGCTGCGAAAAGGAGAGCCGCAGAAGAAGCTGAAGCAAAACTGACTTCGGAAGAAAGAGCCGTGCACGAAGAAGCGAGAAGGAAAGCGGCAGAAGAGGCGGCAAAAATAGTTGCAGAAGTTGAAGCCGCAAAAAGAGCTGCAGAAGAGGCGAGAAAAGCTGCGGTGATAGATTCCATAACAAGAGCTTTTGAAACGGCGAGAATAGTTGAAGAAGCGAGAAAAGCCGCACAGGCAGACTCCATAGCAAAAGTACAGGAAGCGGCGAGAAAAGCGCAGGAGGCTGCGAGAGTAGCGCAAGAAGCGGTGAGAATAGCAGAAGAGGCGAGAAAAGCTGCGGTAGCAGACTCCATAGCTAAAATACAAGAAGCGGCGAGAAAAGCTGAGGAAGCGAAAAAAGCCACAGTGGCAGATTCCATAGCTAAAGTACAAGAAGCTGCGAAAAAAGCAGAAGAGGCGAGAAAAGCTGCGGTGGCAGATTCCATAGCTAAAGTGCAGGCTGAGGAAGCAAGAAAAATTGCGGAGCTTAGCCCGGAAATGGTATTCGTGAAAGGAAGCGGTTTAACTACGCTGGGTTGCACAAAAGAACAGGGTGCTGATTGCAATGACGATGAAAGGCCGCATCAAAATGTGACGCTTAACGATTTTCACATAAGCAAAACTCCTATAACGCAAAAACTGTGGGAGAAAGTGATGGGGAACAATCCCAGCAGATTCAAGAGCTGCGGAGAAAATTGCCCTGTTGAATCTGTAAGCTGGATTGAAGTTCAAGAGTTTATTAGGAAGCTTAACTCCATGACCGGCAGAAAATATCGCTTGCTCACCGAAGCCGAATGGGAATATGCCGCACGAGGTGGCGGAAACACCAAAAATCAAAAATATGCAGGAAGCAATAACCTCAATCAAATAGCTTGGTATGGCGCAAACAGCCAGCAAAAAACGCAGCCCGTATGCTCCAAGCAACCCAATGAACTGGGCTTATGCGATATGACCGGCAATGTTTGGGAATGGGTTCAAGACTGGAGAGGAAGTTATCCTCCTGCCGGCGGCATAAAGCCAAACCCTAAAGGTCCTGCATCCGGTACTAACCGTGTATATCGTGGTTGCAGTTGGCAAGACAACGCTCTGTATTGCAGAGTTTCCAGACGCAACGGCGCAGTGCCCGATACACGTAATTCAGCCGTAGGTTTTCGTTTAGCTTTGGATAGATAATTATGTTTGCTACAATCTGTTTTTTCGTGTTCGCGGCAATTTGCGCAATAAGCGCATTTGCGTTGCTGGTTTCCAAGCATCCTATAAACGGAGCTATGGCTCTTGTTCTCAATATGCTTTCGCTTGCCGGCATTTACGCTCTTGTTCACAGCACATTTCTGGGAGTTCTGCAAATTTTGGTTTATGCAGGCGCAGTTATGATGCTGATAGTGTTTGTTATTATGGTGCTCAACGGAGCAAAAGACACCAAGTTGCCGAGAATGGATAAACTGGGCGCATGTTCAGTTTTAGCGGTGATAGCCGGCGCTCTGCTGTTAATCGGAGCTATTTACAATGTGGATTTGCAAGAAAATGTATCTTCCATAAACGGAAGCGTAGCTGCGGTATCCGAGCATTTGTTTGACACGAGCTCCAGGAGCGGCACTCTTATGGGTGTGGGTGGCGGTTATTTTATTCTTTTTGAACTTACCGGTTTTATTCTGCTTTCCGCTATGGTAAGCGCAGTGCTTTTAGCAAAGAGAAAGAATCCAGGAAAAGATGAACACTGATAAAATAGTAGGCATTGCGACAATATCCGTAGTGTTATTGATCGTTGTCTATGTAGCATTTGCGATGTGGTTAAGCGAAAAGAGAGCTCGCAATACCGTATTTGTGCAATTTTATGAGATGGGCTCTTTGCAGAATGAAGATGTTGTTGTGATAAGGGGCCTCGCAGTGGGCAAGGTAGCTTCCATCAAAAGAAAAAACGATAAAGCTTTGGCTGAATTGGATTTGTATGAACCTCGTATTTTTCGCAAAGACACAAAGTTCAAAAACATAAGCCCAAATATTATGGGAAGCCGTTTTATTTCAATAGAGCCCGGCACAAAGGGCGACTTGGCACCCGAAGATTATGTTTTTGATGGGGAATTTGAAGCCGGCATGGCGGAAGTGCTGGCTTTAACCGATGCTGCAAAAGAGCAGATTGCCATTCTTATGGATTTTGTTCGTGTGTTGTACTCCGGTGATGAGAATTCCGCTTCTTTGCAAGACAATGTTGAGAGTATTTTAACGGATTGCGAAGATTTGCTTGCAACTCTGGAAAAAGCGCTGGCTTCCGTTGATAATCAAACTATGAAAGCGTTAAACAAAGTGGGTAGCTATGCCAATCAAATATCAGATGCAAGCATAACGATAAACAAAACTCTGGACACCATAAGAACGCAGGCTCAAGATGCTGTAGTGACAATGGACGACATAATAGCAAAAGTGAACAAATCCATAGCAGGCTTGGGCAAAGTGCTGATAGAGTTTGAAAGCAGCCCGGTTACATCGGCTCTTTTGGACAAGAAAGACATAATAAACGACATAGACAGTTTGCGCAGTGCTCTTCAGGCTTTTATCGGCAGCATTGACGGGAAGGGCATAAAAATTTACGATGAAAAGGGAAAAAGAAAAAGCATGATAACTCTGAAAAACCTTCATCTTTTCAGAGAAACAGCCAGGAGCAAGGCGAAGAAGCGTGCGGAACAGGAAGCTAAGAAATAATTTCTATTTTATTTCCATGCAAAATTTCTCTTATCAAAATCCGACAAAGCTCATCTTTGGCAAAAACACCATAGGCGAGTTAGCAAATGAAATCCCGCAAAGCGCAAAAATTCTTTTGACTTATGGTGGCGGTTCCATTAAAAAGAACGGCGTTTACGATGCCGCAAAAAAAGCGCTTGGCAGCAGAGCCGTTTTTGAATTCGGTGGCATTGAGGCAAACCCTCGCTATGAAACCTGCATGAAAACGCTGGAGATTATTAAAAAAGAGAACATAGATTTCTTGCTCTCCGTTGGCGGCGGTTCTGTTTTGGACGGAACAAAGTTTATTGCGCTTGCCGCAAAATACAATGGCGAAGATCCCTGGGACTTTATGTGCGGAAAAGCTAAAAGCCCAAACGAAGCACTGCCGCTGGCAAGCATATTAACGCTGCCGGCAACAGGTTCCGAAAGCAATGCGAACTTTGTGGTTTCAAGAAACTCCACTCAAGAAAAATTCGGCGGCTGGTCTCCTCTTATTTACCCTAAGTTCAGCATCCTTGACCCCGAAACAACTTATACCCTGCCTGCAAAGCAAACGGGAAACGGCATAGTAGATACTTTTGTGCACACAATGGAGCAATATCTTACATACCCTGTAAATGCGCCGTTGCAAGACCGCTGGGCTGAATCCATTTTAACAACGCTTATAGAAATTGGGCGCAAAGGCATAGATGAGCCTGAAAATTATGATGTTCGCGCAACCCTTATGTGGGCAGCGACCATGGCACTTAACGGATTGATCAGTAGGGGAGTTCCCGAAGATTGGGCAACGCATGGCATAGGCCATGAGCTAACCGCATTCTACGGTCTTGACCACGGGCAAACCTTAGCGGTTGTTATGCCGGGGCTTTGGCGCAATCAGTTTGAGAAAAAGAAAGCGAAGCTCACAAGATACGGCCACAGGGTTTGGGGGTTTTTAAAGAGCGAAAGCGAAACCGCAACGCTAGCAATTGAGAAAACCGAAGAGTTTTTTGAGTCTGTAGGCATTCACACAAAACTCAAGGATTATGGAATAGACTCTGCTGAGGCGGCAGAAAAAATTTCCAAGAGATTCGCAGACCGAGGCTTGACAAGCGAAAGTGGACTTGGCGAAAACAGGTGCATTGGGCCAAAAGAGATTAAAGAGATTTTGGAGTCTCGGTAAAATTTTCTATATTCTAATGCATAGTAAATTAGTATGTTTTAGAGGAGTGAAAATGGAAGGCAACATAACTTACGCAGAAGCGGTAGAGCTCTCAAAAAATCCGGACAAGGAATGGCTTTACTCGGAAGCAAACAAAATCAGGGAAAAGTTTTGCGGCAATGTGTTGGACACATGCTCTATAATAAACGCTCGCTCCGGCTTGTGCAGCGAGGATTGCAAATGGTGCGCACAAAGCGCAAAGCATAAAACCGGAATAGAAACTTATCCTATTAAAGGCTCTGATGAGGTTCTTGACTGTGCTTTGCAAAACGACATTAAGGGGGTGAAACGATTTTCCATGGTGACCAGCGGACGCAAGGTTAGCAAGCAGGAGATGGAAAAATTTTGCGAAATGTATAAACGCATTCGTGAAAAATCGAATATAAATCTCTGCGCTTCAATGGGTTTAATTGGCAAAGAAGAAATGCAAATGCTGAAAGATGCGGGAGTAACACGCTACCAGTGCAATCTGGAAACTGCGCCGTCTTTTTTCCCAACGCTATGCACCACGCACACAATAGAAGAGAAAAAGCAAACCCTGTGTTTTGCAAAAGAATGCGGCATGGAGCTTTGCTCCGGCGGAATAATCGGCATGGGCGAGACTATGGAGCAGCGCATTGAGCTGGCTTGCGAGCTGCGAGACTTGGGCATTAAATCCGTGCCTGTGAATATTTTAAACCCGATTAAGGGCAGTGCGTTGGAAAATGCGAAGCCTCTTTCCGATGAAGAAATTTTAACCACGATAGCTGTGTTCCGCTTTGTTCTGCAAGATGCTTCTATTCGTTTTGCCGGCGGCAGAATAAATATGAGCGGGGAATTGCAAAAGCGAGCGTTGCTTGCGGGGGTGAATGCGGCTATGGTGGGAGATCTTTTGACTACGCTTGGAACAAGTACGGACAAGGATTTTGAGATGTTCAAGAGTGTGGGGTATGTTTGTTAACCACCCCCAATTCCCCTCCTCAGCGGCATTTATTTGAATAAAACTTCACCAGATTCTATGTTATAATAAGCACCGATTACTTTTGCTCCCACATGCTCAACTATTTTATTTTCTTTGATATGTTTAACAACGCTATTTACGTTCGCATGAATAGCCTCATCAACATTTTCAATGCC
>WQSZ01000059.1 GCA_009787645.1 Candidatus Fibrimonadales bacterium
CTCGCTTTTAGCTTGGCGGTGCTTACGATATGCACATTGATGTTGGCGATTTCCGGCTTTATAGCTGTTCCGATGTGGCTTATTTCTGTCATCGGGTTATTCATTTTGTTATTTGGCGTATCTTTGATATCTCTTTTAAAACATCGAAAACCAATAGAGCTTTTGCATTCTTTTCGTCGTGCTCCGTGGGAAGTTATTCCGCTTGTTATTTCAATGTTTATTATAGTGCTTGCTTTGGAAAGCTCCGGTGCTACGGAAAAAATATCTGCTTTATTAAATTCCGGAAATACGCTGTTCACTTATGGCATAGCTTCTACTCTGGCTGCGAATTTAATAAATAACATACCGATGAGTGTTTTATTTTCATCGCTTCTTGCAGGAAGTGGAGACTTAACGGCAACTTATGCTGCCGTTATAGGTTCAAATATTGGAGCCTATCTTACACCCATAGGAGCGTTGGCAGGCGTGATGTGGCTTGGAATTTTGCGCAACCAGAACATAAAATTTGGTTTCGGTAAATTCGTAGTTTATGGAGCGTGCGTTGCAATTCCAACATTGTTTGCTGCTCTTTTAGGGTTGTTATATATAACCCCACGCTGACCCGTGAGGGCAGCCCCATTCAAGAACTGTAAACAAAAGCCAGACACACCAATAAAACAATGAATAGATTGCCAAATTTTCTAAATTCAGTATTGACTCAAATCGGAGATCATCATGAACAAAATGAAAATGCTCCTATTCATTTTACTCGCAATTTCCCTCTGCTTCGCAGACGGAGCTTGGGTTAAGGGCATTGCCCAAGATGTTCATGATGGTGATACTTTCAAATTGAAAGTTGCCGGGCAAATAATAAAAATCCGAATGTACGGAGTTGATGCTCCGGAAAAAAATCAAACTTATGGAGAAGAGGCCGGCAAGGCTCTAAGGAATCTTATAGAGGGCAAAGAAGTTCGTTTGCAAATTACAGACAAAGATCGCTATGGCAGAACAGTCGGCGAACCCTGGCTGGGAGATTCCCTGAATGTTTCCCTATGGATGATAAAAAATGGACACGCTTGGTGGTATAAGAGTTACAGCAAAAAACGCATAGATTTTAAAGAGGCAGAAGAAGAAGCTAAAGTTAAAAAACTTGGTCTCTGGGCAGATGACAAGCCTACTGCTCCATGGGAATTTCGAAAGAAAAAGAACGGTAAGAAAAAGTCTAAGAAAAATTAAACCGGAAACATCTCATGATTCAGTGTTGCAGTTCACCCAATAACAAGAAAATAATAAGGCCAATTCCCAGCACGATTCTGTACCATGCAAAAGGAATAAAGTTTCTTGTTTGAACAAATTTCAATAGCCACACCACGGAAAGCCATGCGCTAATTGTGGCAACTATGTATGCGACAATGGATTCCGGCAAAATCAAATCGTAGGTATTTCCTGCCTTGATTTCTTTGAACAGCTCGTAGCTGCCAGCTACAAACATAGTTGGAATCCCCACTAGAAAAGCGAATTTAACCGCATCCGGACGAGCTAAACCTACAATAAGAGCTCCCATAATAGCCATTCCGGAACGGGAAGCTCCCGGAAAAATCGCAGCGGAAAGCTGCCCCAGAGCAATGGCTACTACCACTGCCCAGGTTATATTTGAGTTTAAGGTTCGTTTTTTTGATTTATATTCCACGGCAAAAATAACAAAAGCTCCTATGAGCACAGAAAGAGCAACCGGCAAAATAGTTTCCGGCAATTTCAATCCGCACATTTTCGCAATCAAGCCGCCTAACCCGGTAAGAAAAAAAGCGACAAACAATTTTAAAACATAATCTTTGGTCCCCGGATTTTTCCAATTGACAAAAAAGCTTATTATATCTCTCCAAAACACAAGCGTACAGGCTGCGATTGGCCCCACCTGAATTAAAACATAGAAAGCATCACTATAACTGCCTTTTAAAAAAAAGTTGGCGATAAGCATGTGCCCGGTTGAGGAAATAGGCAAAAATTCCGTTAAGCCTTCTACCAGACCTATAATTATAGCTTCAAACATAGAGGGAATATAGTAAATTCAATATATGCGAAAAAATCATTAAACAGGTTTTATTTTTTTCATTTCTGCAAAATCATCTACAATTCTATGAACTTTTTTACAGAAATCTCTTTCTTGCATGCGCATTTTCTCCGTATGAAACTTAGCTCGCTCGGTTAGTGTAAAAATCCCGATTGCATCTGCCCTATTCTCATAAGCTTCATGCCTTTCATCTTTTTTTGCAGTTAAATAATCCATTAAAATTTTACGGCACTCTTCCGGCGCTTTAATGCGAACCCCCTCAGCATTATAACACTCCATCCTCAAGTGCCTTAAAGCCGAGTATAAACGCCCGACTTCGTGCGTTATAAGATTGCGTTTTTCGGTTTCATTTGCGTTGGAAGGCAAAAGAATCCTAAATCTTTCAGCATCGGGAAAAAGCCAGCTTGAAGCGATTTTTGTATTTGCATGCCCTTTCGGCATTGTTTCGCAATAGATATTGAAAGATTCATGAAAAATAGGGTATAACTCTCTGCATTTTAATTCTACCGCTTTTATAAATGAAGATATCGGCTGTTTTCTTGTATTTTCATAAAAAACCTTAAACCTTATCTGTTCCATCTTAATCCATGCTTTTTCGTTATCATCGCATACATTAAGAGTTTTGTATAGGTAATTAAGTTCTTCTGGTGTCATTAAAGCGGAAATCATTAAATAAACCTTCCTCCGGTTTTGAAACTAAGATAGTCTCGCCTCCAAATACCTGACAGATACGCTCCGGCTACAACTTCGTATCGTTCATTAACGCCCGGATAACCACACGAATAAGAAACAACAGGATTTCCCATAATTTTCAGCAAAAGGCTTATTCTTTGTTCTTTTGAAAAATCATTTAAAGCCGCCTCAAGAGAAGCTCTATCCGAACACTTATTGATGTTCTCATATAATTTCCTTGATGCTTCCACTGTCATTTTAGGTTCCTTTTTATTTGTGGGCGTTCAGTCGAGCTTCTACAGGAAGCTTTAATACATCTCACTTTCCCTTCTCTTTTGTTTTCTCTTTCTCTTCTTTTTAACTTTTTGTTCAGTCTCAGTCATTTGAGGGTTTTGCCCCGGAGCTACCTCTGTTGGCTCTTGCAAGTTTTCTCTTGAGGGTTCATAAGCATCTAACCTGCGCTGCAAAAGAGCAAATTTTTTGGAGATTTCAATAAGAGTAGCCAATGTGGTTGTTCCCGTGCGTTCAATTTCATCAATATGCTCTTTTGAGATACCCGTGGCTCTCGCAAGATCTGCAAGTATCTCAGCATCGGCCTCCACATCAAGCGGATTTATAAAATCTTTCATGCCTAACCTCATTGATAAACTTATATATAATATAGTAAACGAAACTAACCCAAGCTTTACTACCAAAGGTATGGAAAAAACAATCTGGCACGATTTTTGCATTCTACCCCACATGGTTAATGGTCTTTACTCAGCGCGCAACGGAATGATGCTCCTCCAGGAGATGATGGACAACACTGCCCACAATCTCTCAAATGCTAACACTACAGGCTTCAAAAGGTCTCTCATGGCAAGCATCGCGCAGGTTGATATTAAAAGAAACGATGAACTAAAACTCCATCAAGACGAAGACCACCAAATGTCTGAAAACTACATAGATTACTCGCAAGGTAGCTTGATAATTACCGAAAATCCCTTTGATTTAGCACTTGAAAGCTCAGGATTCTTTGAGGTGGAAACCGAACACGGCATTAGATATACCAGAAACGGCAGCTTCACACGCAATGGAATGGGAGAGCTTGTGACCATGCAAGGTTTCAAAGTACTCGGCGAAGACGGACTTCCCATAGATTTGAACGAAAGCGGAACATTCTCCGTTTCGCCGTCCGGAAGAGTCTATGCAGACGGACAAGAAGTCAGCAAACTCTCCATAGTTGACTTTGAAGACAAAAGAACTCAGCTAGTACGTGAAGGCTTTAACCTTTATTATGCCAAAAACGGCGAAGAACCTATTCGCACGATCAACACCGCCGTAAAACAGGGCTTTTTGGAAGCATCCAATGCAAGCGTAATTGACTCAATGGTTGAAATGATAAGATTCCAGAGAAACTATGAAGCCAATCAAAAATCCATTCAATCCGAAGACGAAACCCTCACAAAAGCCGTGAACGACATAGGCAGAGTCGGCTAGTATCGAATTCTCACGCTAATGGCTATGGTTATCAGAATCGCAATGTAAATCACAAGAAAAACAAAGGCTGAATTGCTTAAACCCTCAGCGCATATGCTCTCAAGTTTCAATTCCAACGGTTCATCTATCGGATTCTTCCAACCCGAATACATTTCCAAACCTACCACAGAAGAAAATCTTCTTGCATTATGAGTATTCTTAGCATTTTGCTGTTCAAACCAGTAATCCGGCGTGTAAAAATATTCCATAGGAATTGAATAACGCTTTATGCTTGAATTCAGATTAAGCTCCTTTAAAGCGGGTTTATTCGTGCGATTATCCGGATCATAGGTCAATATTTGCACTATAAGTTCCTTGAAATTTTCAGAGCTTTGCAAATGGAGTATAAGAGAATCCATCATATTCCAGTTTCTATTATTATCAAAAGAAAAAGTCATTCCGCAATTTGTGTTTTCTTCCGGCAATATGCACTTAAAGGAATTATCACCAACTTGAGCCTCCCCATAAGAATGCGGCTTTGCGGCAAAACACTCCGCACTTTTTATATCTGGATAAAACGAATATACAACAATGCCAGCCACTCCTAAAAGTAATAACACAGCCCGCAAATATCGCTTTCTCATATTGGCTTCACTTTAGGCGGCCTGCCCCTTTTGCTAACAGGCGGCGCACTTACAACAGGTTTTGGCGGCAATCCTCCGAGCGATACCCTTAAAGTAGGGCGCAATGACTTTGCGATATTGCCTACATGGCTGGAGTTTACATCGTTGAGCGAAAATTTTTTCGGTGGCGGCGGAACAAACAGGGAATCCAGCTTGCTTATCGGCGGCAGTTTTGGCTTATTTATCTCTTCTGCTATGGCTTTTAGCTTGGCTGCCTCTTTTTCATGCTTCAAAACAGCACGTTCTTTTTTTCCGGGCCGTTTACGCGGCTTCCATTTTATCGCCAAATCCGCAACTGTTTTTTCTTCCAGCTCCTCAAGACTCGGTGAAAGCAACTCTGCCGGGATTTCAGTGGGCATAAAAATCTCCTATTTCCAAAGTTTGTATTTCGGGTTCAACAATCAAGCCATAATAAACATGTTGCTGAAGCTGGTCTTCTATGTAAACCAAAGTGCCGCCACTCGCCGCACCGCAACCGGCACAAGCCCCATGATAACGTATCATAACGGTTTTTCCACCTTTAATACCAAGCACTTCCAATCCGCCGCCGTCTCCGGCAAGCATGGCCCTCACATATTCATTCATGCACTCTTCTATCTTGTCAAGTTTTTCGCTTTCGCCCAGCGCATTCCACTCGGCATCAGCTTCTTCCCTGCCTTCTACAGTGCAGGCTTTCAATTTTTCGCTGCCCATAGCGGCTCTTGCCGCAAAAGCCACATTCTTTTTTTCAGGGTAAGCCTCGGTTACCATCGCCGGCAAATTTGCCACAGCCTGAAAATCCTGCAATAAAGACTGTACGTCGCCTATCTTTTTACCAACAAGCCCTTCGCATAGAATATCTGCCAAGGCAGTTAGCAACGGACCACCGTAGGTAAAAAACTTTGTGTCTAAAATTAGATCCGTATCCGGGTCTATCAGAACATAAATTTTAAGTGTTCCGCACTTGACATCTACCAGTGCAAGCCCTTTATTATCAGCTTCCACCTGAAATATCGCGCCACGTCGCTTTGGAAAGCGAGCTAATTGTTCAATGTTTAAAGAAACTTCCATATCTCCAGCGGGTAATGTAGAAATTTCTACATTACATCCATGACCTTTGGCATTCCAAACTTTATCGGCGAAATTGTGCGAGATTATTCGCCGTGGCCAGAGCTTGCTTTGGGCATAAATGTGATTTTGGCGGTGTGCGCAGTTCTAGCCGTGGGTATAGGCTCAGCCCCTATTCTGATTTATATGGAACGCAAAGTGTGCGCCCATGTTCAATGCAGGCTTGGGCCCATGAGACTCGGATGGCATGGAATTCTGCAAACCGTAGCAGATGTTTTAAAGTTACTTTTCAAAGAAGTTTATTCTCCCAAAGGCGTAGATACCATAATGTATTATCTTGCGCCCATGATCTCCCTAACAGCGCCGTTTTTTACGCTGGCACTCATCCCTTTTGGAGCGCAGTGGCAGGTGATAAATCTGGATTTTGCCGTGCCGGCCATCATCGCTATAAACGGGCTCGGGCTTTTTGCAATTCTTTTGGGCGGATGGGCATCCAATAACAAATATTCTCTTCTCAGTGCGCTTAGAAGCGGTGCGCAAATGATCAGCTACGAGGTTTCCTTTGCGGTGATCATGCTGTTTGTGGTGATGATTTCCGGCAGTGCGTCTTTGAACGATATTATAGCGACACAAACGGGAACAATTTTTAATTGGTGGATTATAAAACTGCCCGTTTTGGGTTTTGTCGGCTTTATAATGTTCATGTGCATAAGCACAGCCGAACTCAACCGTGCTCCGTTTGATATTGCAGAAGCGGAGCAGGAATTGACCGCCGGCTTTCATACAGAATACACGGGAACGGCTTTTGCCATGTTCTACCTCACGGAATACATAAACATGATAGGCGCAGCAGCACTCGGCTCAATTTTCTTTTTGGGCGGCTGGCAAGCACCTCTGATTGGAGTCGCTGCAGTAGATCAATATCTCTTGATGGTTCCAGACTTGGTTTGGATGTTTGCCAAAATTTACTTTTTAATCTGGCTTTACATGATGTTCCGCTGGACTTGGCTAAGGCCCAGAATTGACCAGCTTATGAGCTTTGAATGGAAATTTCTGCTACCTTTGAGCCTAATTCTGCTCGCTATGGGAGCGGTGTTCACCGCTATGGGATGGGTGCTATGATGACGGTTTCAAAATATTTCCACGCTGTGGTAACCGGTCCAATCAGCCTGCTGAAAGGAATGTCCGTTACGCTCAAATATTTTTTCAATCCGAAAAAAATAGTTACCGAACAATACCCGGAAAACAGAGCTACGCTAAAAATGCACGAGCGTTTTAGAGGGCGGGTTGAACTGATTCACAACGAACAAAACATGCATACCTGCACCGCTTGCGGAATATGCGAAAAAAATTGCCCGAACAATTCCATAAATGTGCTTTCAACAAAAAACATCGCCGGCAAAAAAGTTTTGGGCAAATATCTTTATCGCATGGATACCTGCACACAATGTGGATTCTGCGTAGAGAGCTGCCCTTTTGGCTGCCTAAAAATGGCACATGACTTTGAAATGTCTTCCGCAGACAAGCAAGTTTTCAACATGACTTTGAATAAAACCGAAGGGCAAGGTTAATTTACACAGGTATAACAACGCCTATCTTTTCAAAAGCAAGGCGCAAAGCTTCGGCTTCAATAGGTTTAAATACAAAAGAAGCGGCTCCCAATTGTTTCAGTTTCATTTGAGCATCTGAATTGAGCTTTGGAATTGCCATAATCACTTTGCAACGGGATTTCGCATCGGAATTTTTTTCCAGCTCGGCTAAAAATTCAAGCCCATTCATATCTACAGATTCCAAGTCGTAAACAATTACGGAATATCTTTTTGAAACACTTACCTTTTTGAAAATATCAGTACCTTTTTCACTGATAAATACATTGGTTATTTTCTTTTTTGCGAGCAACTGAGGCAGAATTTTTTTTGAAGAAAAATCCTGCAATGCGCCGTAAAAGTCGTAAAGGAATTTCTGTTCCAAACGCTGAAGTTCCGCCATAAGAGCTTTCATATCACTAAGGGTGCTGATTTTCTCCAGGGTCTCCGCCATAAACGGTACCTCCTCTCATTATTGCCATTTTTTGAAATTCATTATTCTCAGATACCGCAAGAGGCCCCTTCATGTGCGCTGTGCTTGTATAGCGGGTATATGGAGACGCAATTACAACATCGGATTCCAGTGTTCCGAGTATTTTTATTTTTGCAGTTTTATTTTCAAAAACCATCTGATTAAATTTTGTCACCTGATTATCGCACATTTGCCGTTTTGCAATTAATGCCTGCAAGCTTGTTATGTCTTTAGCCAGTTTGGCGGTATCTTCTTCTTTTAAAATATCCTGTTTGCTCCATGTTTTATATCTGTCAAAAATTGCATTTGTTTCCGTAGCAATAGCATTCGCCTGTTCCTTTGCCTTTTCCTGGCGGTAGTGAGTGCGTATGTTCACAATAGTCTTAACTCCTGTTTCGGAGCCAACATCTCCTCCGCACTCAGCGCCTTTAAATACGCTTGTAACTCCGCCAATAATGGAACCTCCGGTACGAAGCTCTCCGAGGCAGCTTATGGTTGAATGCAAAATATCTTTTGTAACTAAAACATCGCCTTCCGCAACAACAACTGCGGCGTTTATAAAGGTTGCTGCCACAAATCCGCCAGCAATAATTTCGGTTCTGTCTTTGCCTTGAATGCCTCCAGAGCACTTGATATAACCCTTTGCTTTTACCTTTGCGCCGGTTATAAGTCCGTTTATCACAACATTTTCATCTGATGTAACTTCAAAGCCATCTGTAACATTGCCATGTATAACAACAGTTCCGGGAAAAGTTATATTGCCCGAAGACAAACCTACATCGCCCTGCAAAACATAGCTGCGACGAACCATAAGGAGGTCATCTTGAACGCTGGGTGTTCCGGAAGCGGTTACAATAATATCTCCCTCTTTCTCTTCCAGTCCTTCACCCACAAAATATTTCGCCTTTGCTCCGGGCTTAGCCTCTATGGGAAGCCCGTTCACATCTTCTCCCGGCTCTCCGGGGCCCGGCGGAATTATAGTCGCAAGAATGTCACCGGCATGAACCAAAGTGACCTGCATTGAATTCTTGTAATCAATAGCGCTGCTGTCTTTTGGATCTGCTACGAATTGCGGTTTTGCGCTCATGTCAAATTTATATTCTATATGCCCATCTCGGCCATCATGAGGCCTTTTGCCTTTAGCTATTGTAGTCTCTTGCGGATTAACTTCCACCAACTGACTCCTAACCAACGCTTCATCTATTTCAGCTTTTATGTTTTCTTTTTTAAATGCTTCTACAACATCTTCATAAGTTACCAATCCACCCTCATGAATCCCGATAAGAGGATACATACGGACTTCCATACGGTCTTTTGTAATAGAGATTTTGAAACGGCTTGGCTCTGTTTGAACCGCCGCCGCTCCTTTTTCTGCTGTATCACCTTCGGCCATAATTAGAACTCCATTTGGGGTGGATTAGAAAACTAAACTTTTTCCTCTGCATCATCCTCTATAGCGGGTTTTGCGACCACATTTCTGCGGCCATGCGCCATTTTTGAACGATCGAATTCCATTCCGCTTTCATCATCACCATTGTTAGCATCGTTTGCGGCAAAATTAACAGGGGCTGGGGCAGAGACATGAACCGGAGAGGTATTGTCATTGCCGTTGAAGCGCGGCGGCAGCGGGCGACGACCTTCTGTAGCAGAAGGGTCTTCCGTTGATACCGGGCGTGGTGGAACTGGGGCAGAAGCCTGCGGTGCAGGGGCTTCGTTTGAATATACGTCCGGAGCCTTTGCAGAAGGACGGCGCATTGGAGCGGGACGATTTTGCTGGCCGTTTCTTTGGCGATTTTGCCCATAGGGCGAATTGCCTTGGCGACCTGATTTATCGTCTCTCTGGTTTTTTCCGAAACTTTCCGGAGCTTTTGGAATGTCCACAGGTTTTCTTTTGAAATCCTGTTTGAAGTCCTGAGGGAATTTTTTCACCACAGGAGTACGAAGGTCTTTGCGTAAACCGTTTATACGGCTAAGCGCAAGTGTCACGAGCCCCGAATTGAGCAGCGTTATAACTAGAACCGAAATAATCAACGTTTGGTCTGTCATTATCATTTTCCTTTTTTCAATGTTTCTCGCGGCATTTATTTTTCCTTTTTGACTTCGAAAGCGGATTGCTTTATCAGGTTTCCGACTTCTTGCAGTTTGTGTTCTGATTCAATAATCAGGGCTTCTATACTAACTATTTGCCTTTCCAACAAATTTATACGGCTAAGAAGCGACAGTATAAACGTCAGCAAAAGAAAAAGAGATACACCTAGCACAATGGTTACAAATGCCACGGATGTAATATAGAAAATTCTACTTTTCCCAACATGCTACAAATAAAAGACTTGCACGCCTCACTGGCAAACGGTACGGAAATCCTAAAAGGCTTGAATTTATCGGTTGGAAAAGGAGAAGTTCATGCTATTATGGGGCCAAACGGCGCAGGCAAAAGCACGCTTTCCAAGGTTATTGCCGGGCACCCTGACTATATAGTTACAGCGGGCAGCGTAGAATTTATGGGGAAAAATTTATTCGAGCTTTCAGTGGCGGCTAGGGCAAATGCAGGTTTTTTTATAGGCTTCCAGTACCCGCTGGAAATAGCCGGGCTGGGCAACGAAGAGTTTCTGCGGGCCGCCATAGATGCCAAGCACAAAGCTCTCAATTTGCCAAGATTAAGCGAAAATGAGTTCATGGGAAAAATGGAAAAAGCCATGCAACTCCTGGAAATGGACAACCGCTACAGGGAGCGTGGCTTAAATGAGGGATTCAGCGGCGGAGAAAAAAAACGAAACGAAATCCTGCAAATGGCAATGCTGGAGCCATCCCTTGCATTTTTAGACGAAACAGATTCCGGGCTGGACATAGATGCGCTGAGAATCGTGGCCAATGGGATAAATCATTTAATGACCCCGGAACGCTCAGTAGTCCTGATTACACACTACCAACGCCTGCTGGACTACGCAAAACCGCAGTTTGTGCATATTTTGATAGATGGCAAGATAGCTAGGACCGGAGGCTCTGACCTTGCGCTTGAACTGGAAAAAAAAGGATACGGCGTATAATTTTATTTACTATATTTACCTACGATTCTTTGTCTCAAGGAGATTTAACAAATGAAATGGCTTTTCACCTACCTGACCTCTTCAATAGGAAAGAAGCAGGTTATGG
>WQSZ01000060.1 GCA_009787645.1 Candidatus Fibrimonadales bacterium
GCGCTTACTTTATCTGAGCCGGATAGTGCCGGCGTATCGGAAAACATCGCAGGAGATACGCTAGTCGCTTCGTATAACGACTTGGCAACGGTTGAAGAATTCTTAAAGAGAAAAAATGTGGCCTGCGTAATTGTTGAGCCTGTCGCTGCGAATATGGGCGTGGTTTTGCCAAAGGAAGGATTTTTAAGCGGACTAAAAGAACTGTGCGGCATGTATGGCACGCTATTGGTATTTGACGAAGTGATTACCGGTTTTCGCCTTTGCAAGGGCGGTGCCCAAGAATACTACGGAGTTTTGCCGGATATAAGCACTTATGGCAAAATCATTGGCGGAGGAATGCCCGTAGGAGCTTATGGCGGCAAAAAAGAAATTATGGAACTTGTAGCACCAAGCGGACCGGTCTATCAAGCCGGAACTCTTTCAGGCAATCCTATCGCTATGGCAGCGGGGCTTGCCCAATTAGAAGCTCTTGAACACCGAGATGTGTATGCTCATATTGATAGATTGTGCGAAAAATTAGCCAACGGACTTTCGGAAATAGCGCAAAATTGCAAAATAAAGTCTTGCGTGAACAGGATAGGTTCCCTTTGCAGCCTGTTTTTCGGAATTGAAAGTGCCTGTGATTACAAGTCGGTAAAAAAAGCAGACACAGAGCTTTATGCCAAGTACTTCAGAGGAATGCTTGGCGAAGGCATCTACTTAGCACCTTCGCAATTTGAAGCAATGTTTATCTCTTACGCCCACACAGAGAATGATATTGACAAAACTCTGGATAGCGCAGAAAGAGTTATGAAATCACTTATCGGAGAAATTACGCTTAAATCGGCGATTTTTCCAATAAATTTAACATAAAGCACATTAACTACTCCAAGTTGGAATAGTAATTTTTATTTTTTATTTGACATTTTCAAAATGATTTTCTATATTTGTCCTCAGTAACCTAAAGTTGGTTACATACACAAAGGCGTGTGTTCGTAAGAGCACATGCCTTTTTTAGTTAAACACAAAGGCGTGTATTCCTTGCAAAGGGAATACCGCCTTTTTTTATTTAAGGAGATGCGCATATGAGACAGGTTGCGATCTATGGAAAAGGTGGAATTGGAAAGTCCACCACCACGCAAAACTTAACGGCTGGCCTTGGCGAGATGGGCAAAAAAATCATGATCGTCGGCTGTGACCCCAAAGCAGATTCTACCCGTTTGGTGCTGGGTGGGCTTGCACAGAAAACCGTGCTTGATACATTGCGCGAAGAAGGCGAAGATATTGAGCTTGATACTGTGATGAAAGTCGGTTATGCCGGTATCAAAGGCGTTGAATCCGGCGGCCCGGAACCTGGCGTTGGTTGCGCAGGGCGTGGCATTATCACCTCAATAGGTCTCCTTGAACGCTTGGGTGCTTATGAAGCAGATCTCGATTATGTTTTTTATGACGTTCTCGGCGACGTTGTGTGCGGCGGTTTTGCCATGCCTATCCGTGAAGGCAAAGCGCGGGAAATTTACATTGTGTGTTCCGGCGAAATGATGGCTCTGTATGCTGCAAACAATATCGCAAAGGGTATCTCCAAATACGCTAACACCGGTGGTGTACGGCTCGGCGGGCTTATCTGCAATTCACGCAAAGTTGATGGCGAGGCTGAACTTGTTTCTGCGGTAGCAAAAGAAATCGGTACGCAAATGATACACTTTGTTCCTCGTGACAATGCTGTTCAACGTGCGGAAATAAATAAAAAAACCGTTATAGATTTTTCGCCGAACGAAAAACAGGCCGATGAATACCGTCAGCTTGCTAGAAAAATAGATGGAAATGATATGTTTATAATACCAAAGCCAATGTCTATTGATAAGCTCGAAGCGATATTGATGGAACACGGAATTTTAGGATAAGGGAGGATATATGTTATTAGTAAGAGCAATTGTGCGCCCCGAAAAAGCCGGGTCTGTTATGAGCGAACTTGCCGCAGCCGGATTCCCTGCTGTGACAAAGCTCGATGTGTATGGGCGTGGCAAACAGAAAGGCATTACCGTTGGGGATGTTCATTACGATGAAATTCCAAAAGAAATGCTTGTTATCGTTTGCAACGACGAAGACAAAGAAGACATTGTAAAGATAATCATCCGCATGGCAAGAACGGGTGAAGGTAATTACGGTGACGGACGTATCTTTGTTTCGCCTGTGGAATCTGCATACACCATTAGCTCCGGCAAAACCGGATTGTAAGGAGGATGTATGCGGGAAATTATGTGCTTCATACGCACTAACAAGGTTAATGATACGAAAAAAGCACTCTCAGAAAACGGCTTCCCTGCTTTCACCTGCCGCAAATGCCTTGGGCGTGGCAAAAAAAGCATTGACCCAGAGTTGCTTAAAACCGTGCTTGCAACAGGCGAGCTGCCGCTTTCTCCGATTGGCGAAAATTTAACCGAAGCAACACGGCTCATCGCAAAACGGTTTTTCACTCTTATAGTTGATGATCAGGATGTGGATAAAGCGGTTAAAGCGATAATCGGCGCAAACCAAACCGGCAATCCGGGAGACGGCAGAATTTTTATTTTGCCGATTCTTGAAACTTACGGCATAAGAACCGGTATAGGCGGAGCACAAATTTCACCAAAGGAGAGCGTGCCATGACAGCGAATTGCAGAGAAAAATTGCTTGAAAAATATTCGGCTAAGGTTTATAAGAACCGTAAAGAGCACGTTTTGCAGCTTGACACAGACAAAAGCAATACAATCGCCGCTAACACCCGTGCTATTCCGGGCGTTATGACTGCACGCGGTTGCTGCTATGCGGGTTGCAAAGGCGTTGTTATAGGCCCTTTGAAAGACGTTTGCGTTATAACGCACGGGCCTATAGGTTGTGGTTTTTACAGTTGGGGCACTCGCCGCAACAAAGCTAAACCCGATGAGAATACTGATAAAAATTTTATTCCGTATTGCTTTTCCACAGATATGCAGGAATCCGATATAGTTTTTGGCGGTGAAAAGAAACTTGAGAAAGCTATTGAAGAGGCTGTTGAGTTGTTCAGCCCCAAATGCATTATGATATGCTCCACTTGCCCCATTGGGCTTATAGGCGATGATGTGCAGGCGGTTGCAAAACGCACCGAAGCTAAATACGGAATTGCCGCAATAGGCTATTCCTGCGAAGGTTACAAGGGTGTTTCGCAGTCCGGCGGCCACCATATTGCAAACAACGGCCTTATGCGTTATGTTATAGGCATTGGCGACAAGCAACCTAAAACAAAGTTCTCCGTTAATGTTTTGGGTGAATACAATATAGGCGGCGATGGCTGGGAAGAGGAACGTATTCTTAAGCGTTGCGGAATTGAGGTGAAAAATTTGTTCACAGGCGATGCTTCGTTTGAAGGTTTGAAGAGCGCCCACTTGGTGCATTTGAACCTTGTTATGTGCCACCGTTCAATCAACTACATTGCCGAGATGATGAAAACAAAATACGGCATAGATTGGCTGAAAGTCAATTTTGTTGGCATTGAGGCTACTTGTAAATCACTGCGTGATATTGCGGCGTATTTCAATGATTCCGAGCTTAAAGCACGTGTTGAAGAAGTGATTAAAGACGAGCTTGCGACAATTCGTGAAGATATTGAGCACTATAAGAAAAAGCTTAACGGCAAAACTGCAGGCATTTTCTCCGGTGGTTCTCGTTCTCACCATTACCAGGATCTTCTCAAAAACTTGGGCGTGAAAACCGTTATTGCAGGTTATGAGTTCGCTCATCGTGACGATTACGAAGGGCGTGATATTATTCCAAACATTAAAGAAGATGCCGATAACAAGAACATTGAGAACATAACAGTCACAAAGGATGAAAAGCTTTATCGTGAAATTAAGCACGGTGATGTAGCAGAGCTTAACGCTTATGCGGGTATGATTCCCGAAATGTGCAAAGATGATATTGTTGTTGATGACTATAATCACTTTGAAACAGACGAGTTGATTAAGTCTGTGAAACCCGATATATTTTTATCCGGCATCAAAGACAAATATTCCATACAAAAAGCCGGCGTGGCTTCACGGCAAATTCATTCATACGATTATTCCGGCCCTTATTCCGGTTTTCGTGGCGCAGTGAATTTTGCACGGGATGTTGCAATGGCAATATACACAAATTCCTGGGCTTTGGTAACACCACCCTGGAAACATAAGCCTATGCTCACCGGTCAAATAAAGGAGGCTAAATAATGTTAGATTTAACACCTAAGGAAGTAAAGGAACGCAGTGCTCTAAGGATAAATCCCTGCAAAACCTGCCAGCCTGTCGGGGCAATGTTTGCTGCTCTCGGCGTTGCAAAGTGCATGCCGCACAGCCACGGTTCGCAGGGTTGCTGTTCTTATCATAGAATGGTGCTGTCTCGTCATTTCAAAGAACCGGCAGTCGCTTCGTCTTCTTCTTTCACGGAAGGCGCATCTGTGTTTGGCGGCAGAAGCAATGTCAACACTGCCGTGAAAAATATCTTTGATATGTATAACCCGGATATTATCGCTGTGCATACAACCTGTTTGTCTGAGACTATCGGCGACGATTTGAATTCTTTCATTATGGATATGGAACTTCCAAGCGACAAGCTGGTGGTGCATTGCAACACTCCGAGTTATGTGGGTTCGCATATAAACGGCTTCTTCAATATGATGATGGGCTTTATGAACTACCTGACCAAGAAAAGCGGAACAACAAACGGCAAAACCGCTGTGTTCCCCGGCTGGGTTAATCCGGGCGACATTCGGGAGTTGAAACGCATTGCAAAACTTATGAAGACATCCACCGTGTTTTTCCCCGACCAAAGCGGCGTGCTTGACGCTCCTATGAGCAACAAGTATGAGATGTATCCGGAAGGCGGAACCAAGATTGAAGAAATCCGTGGACTTGGCGATAGCAAGAACCTCATAGCTCTCGGCGAAATAATAAGCGTGGAACCTGCTGAACTTTTGGAAAAGAAGTGGAAGGTGCCATTCACTTTGCTGCCAATGCCTATAGGCGTTGCATACACGGATAAATACGTGATGGCTTTGAGAGACACAACCAAAGTGGAGATTCCCGAAGAGCTTGAAGCAGAGCGTGGAAGGCTTGTGGATTTGATGCTGGACTCCGCTCAATACACGCACGGCAAGAGTGTTGCAATATTCGGCGATCCCGATATTGTGATTGGGCTTGTTTCGCTTGCGCTGGAACTGGGAATGATTCCGAAATACGTTATCACGGGAACGCCGAAAGAGGAATTCACTCGCAAGGTTGAAGCTCTGTTTAAGCATTACGATGTTGAAGGCTGCAAGGCCAAAGCCAATACGGATCTTTTTGAGCTTCACCAGTGGATAAAGAACGAGCGTGTAGATTTGATGATTGGTTCAACTTATGGCAAGCAAATTGCAAGAGCAGAAGACATTCCGTTTATCCGTGCCGGCTTCCCTGTGATAGACAGGTATGGCGGCCCGTTGCAACCCATAGTTGGCTATGAGGGCGGAGTGCGTTTGGTTGAGAAAATCACGAATGCTCTCATGGACAGGTTCGACAGAGATTCTACTGACGAAGACTTTGAGTTGGTGCTGTGAAAACTGTTCTGGAAGAGAGAAAGTCCTCTATTTGCGGCAACAGGGATAGAGGAATTAGTTGCGAGCGAGAAAGCGTATCCGGTGCGGTTAGCCAGAGAGCGTGCGTGTATTGCGGTGCAAGGGTTGTGTTAAATCCCATCACAGATGCATACCACATTGTTCATGGCCCCATCGGATGCGCAAGCTACACTTGGGATATTCGAGGTAGCTTGACTTCGGGCGCAGATACTTTTCGCAATAGTTTTTCTACGGATTTGCGAGAAACGGATATTGTTTTTGGCGGAGCGAAAAAACTCACCGCCGCTATTGACGAGCTTATGGAGAAAACAAAACCTTCTCCCAAATTGATATTTATTTTTGCAACCTGCATTGTGGGCGTGATTGGAGATGATGTTGATGCTGTGTGCAGAAGCGCAGAAGCTAAGTATGGAATTCGTGTTATTCCCGTGAAAGCACCTGGCTTTGCCGGAACAAAATCTTTGGGTTACAGACTTGCCTGCGATGCTATTATGAATTTGATTCGCCCGCACGCAAAACAGCATAAACCACAGAAACGCTTCGGCGTGAATATACTCGGCGATTTTAATCTTGCCGGTGAAATGTGGATAATCAGAGGTTATCTTGAGCAAATAGGCGTCCCCGTTATTTCTACGATTACAGGAGATTCTTCTTACAAAACTTTGCTGCAAGCTCCATCTGCTACGCTCAATATTGTGCAATGCGCAGGTTCGTCTGCGTATTTGGCGGAGCGTATGGAAAGCGAGTTTGGGATAAAGAGCGTGAAGGTTAGTTTTTTTGGTGTTGAAGACACTGTGAATTCTTTGCTGAATATTGCAGAGGCTCTCGGCAGGCAAGAGATTATGGAGAAGGCACAGAAGTTTGCAGAGGAGCAGGCTTTGCAGGTTTTGCCGATAATTGAGAAATACAAACCGCATTTGAAAGGGAAGAAAGCTGCTATATTTGTGGGTGGCGGTTTCAAGGCTATTTCGCTTATTCGCCAATTCAATGAATTGGGAATGGAAGCGGTTGTAGTTGGAACCCAAACAGGAAAAAAAGACGAATACGAAGTTATAAATTCGCTGGTGAATAGCGATGCAATAGTTTTAGACGATGCAAACCCTGCCGAACTTGAAAGGTTTATGACGGAGAAGCAGGCGGATATTCTTGTGGGAGGAGTGAAGGAGCGCCCTCTTGCGTATAAGCTTGGCTTGGCATTTTGCGACCATAACCACGAACGCAAACATCCTCTCGCAGGTTTTGAGGGAATAGAAAATTTTGTGAAAGAGATTTATACATCCATAAACAGCCCGGTTTGGAAATATGCTTAACTTGAATGTGAATCCATGCAAGATGTGCATGCCTATGGGAGCCATAAACGCTCTTCTCGGCGTGAAAAGCTGCATGCCTATTTTGCACGGCTCGCAGGGATGCGCTACTTATATTAGAAGGCATATATCTACGCATTACAACGAGCCAATAGACATAGCCTCATCTTCTTTGACTGAAGAAGGAACCGTTTTCGGCGGAGAAGCGAATTTGCTGAAAGGCTTGAGAAATATGATAGATTTGTATGGCCCGGAAATAATCGGCGTGTGTACCACTTGCCTTGCGGAAACGATTGGCGAAGATGTGAGCGCGATTGTGAAAAAATTTTATGAGCAGAACCCAGATTTGAATGTGAAGATAATCAACATTGCCGCACCGGGATATGGCGGAACGCAAAATGAGGGCTGGTTTTCGGCTATTCGCAGCATTTTGGAGCAGATAGAGCCGAATAAAACACATAATGATAAAATAAATATAATAACTCCGTTGATAAGCCCTGCGGACACACGCTGGCTAAAAGATTTCTTGACTGAGATGGGAATAGCTTTCACAATTCTGCCGGATATTTCGGAGAATTTAGATGGCGCAACGGAAACGAAGTATAGTCGCTTGAAAACGGAGGGCACATCTATTGCAGAAATTTCTGCTATGGCTGGAGCAAAACTAACATTGGAATTTTCCGAAGAGAAAAATTCGCCGGCGGAATATTTAAAAGAAAAATTCGGAGTTCCATTTATCAAATTACCCTTGCCTGTAGGTGTACGTGGCGTGGACAGGTTGATAGAAGTTTTGACGGAAATCGGCGGTGCAGTAAGCGACAGAATAAAGAAAGCTCGTGGGCGATACATTGACGCAATGGTTGATTCCCACAAATACAATGCGCAGGTGAAGGCGGCAATATTCGGCGAGCCGGATTTTGTGCACGCAATGGTTCGCTTGTGCGGAGAGAACGGAATATTTCCGTCTGTGGTGGCAACCGGCTCTGCTACGGCCGGTTTGCGAAAAGTGCTGGAAAGCGAAATTGATATGTGCAAAAAATTCCATTTTGAGAGTGATGCGCAGATATTAGATGACAGCGATTTTTTAAACATAGAAAAAGCCTGCAGCGAGCTTGGCGTTAATCTGCTCATAGGAAGCTCAGATGGTCGGCGTATTTCCCGCAAGCTCGACATTCCGCTTATACGCTGCGCCTTCCCCATACACGATTACATTGGCGGCCAACGCACACGCATACTCGGTTTTGAAGGTTCACTCAGCATACTCGACCAAGCTGCGAATGCAATGCTTGAGAAAACCGAATCTACATTCCGCACGGTGCTGCATAGCAAATTCTTCAAGCCCAAAGCAGAAGATAAAACGGAGAGCCATCCATGCTTTGGCGAAGGAGCCTGCAAAAATGCAAGGGTTCATTTGCCTGTTGCGCCGGAGTGCAACATTCAGTGCAACTATTGCCTTCGCAACTTCGACTGCATGAACGAGAGCCGCCCTGGCGTTGCTTCAAAAATACTCTCTCCCGAAGAGGCGTTTGAGCGTTACGTGAAACTTAAAGACACCATTCCCAACCTCACGGTTGTTGGCGTTGCAGGGCCGGGAGATGCCCTTGCGAATTTTGACAAGGTGCGGGATACTTTGCGTTTGATTAGGGAGTTTGACCCTGCTGTTACTTTCTGCATAGCAACGAATGGGCTTTTGCTTCCGCTTTATGCTTCGGAGTTGAAAGAACTTGGGATTAGCCACGTTACGGTTACAATCAATGCTGTTGATCCTGTAATCGGAGCGAAAATTTATAAGCACGTGAATTATTTGGGCAAAAGATACACAGGCATTGAGGGGGCTTCGATTCTTCTGGCTAACCAGCTTTCGGGAATCAGAATGCTTTCTTCTGCAGGAATTGTGTGCAAGGTGAATTGCGTTACGCTCAAAGGAATCAACGAGCACCATATATGCGATGTGTCTAAGGCTGTTGCCGAGCTTGGTGTTTTTATGGTGAATATTATGCCGCACTTACCAGTGAAAGGCTCTGCGTTCGAGGGCTTGGAGCGTATGTCGAACAAGGAAATTATGATTCTCAGAGAACAATGCGGAGCGAATATAAAACAGATGACGCATTGTCGGCAGTGCCGTTCAGATGCTGTTGGAACGCTTGGCGAAGATGTTTCCATTGAGCTTAGGGAAGTTGAGAAGCAAGCTGTGCTGCAAGCGGAAAAGCCTATGCTGTTTGCTGTTGCCACGAGGACTGGCGCGGTTGTAGATACGCATTTTGGGCAGGCGAATGAGTTTTACATTTACGAAGGTGACGAGTCGAATGTGAGATTTGTGGAGACCAGAAACGTTAAAAAATATTGCAACGGCCCACAGTGCGATGACAAAGGAGACCGATGGGAATCTGTGATTCACGCCGTATCTGATTGCGATGCCGTGCTTGCGTTGCGTATTGGCCCTGCTCCGGAACGTCTTTTGAAGGAAAACGGGATTGAGGCGATTGCAACTTATGAGAGAGTAGAAACTGCCGTAGTTGAAGCGGCAAAAAAAAGGAGAAGTAGCTATGGTATCACCTAAGTATCATATTTTCGTTTGCGGCTCATCCCGCATAAACGGCACGCAGATGGGTTCGTGCCTTAACCGCAAATCTGTTAGCCTTGTACAAAAATTTATGCAGGAGATAGAAGACAGGGACATCACGGCAGACTGCATGGTTACAAATACCGGTTGCTTTGGCATTTGCGACAAAGGTCCTATTGCGGTTGTATATCCTGAAGGTGTGTGGTATGGCAACCTTGATGAAGACAAGGTGGAGGAAATTTGCGAGAAGCATTTGGAAGGTGGCGTGCCGGTGGAGGAGTATAAAATTTAGCAATGCAACGCCCCAAATGCAAAACTTCGTGGCGAAATTTTCTATATTAACACTTATGGAAGCAAGAGAGCCATTTATAGAATATGTTGCCCAGCCACAGGTGCTGAATATCAGCGTACTGCAAAAGGGCATTGTAGATGTTTTGAAAAACTTCGCTAAGATGAATTTGATTAGGATAAATCCAGAAGAAGCAGAAACTGAAATGCACGCTGCATACCAAAGCATTACCCCTGAAAAATTTACTGTAAAAGAAAAAATGACCGCTCTCAAAAGTTTGGTTGGAATTGTACATTCTGAAAATCCGAATTTAGCAGAAAAACTTGCAAAGGAAGAGCGATTGGCAAGGCAATGATAGTTTATTTTGATACTAATGTTATAGTGGATATTCTGCTAAAAAGAGAGCCTTTTTTTGAGAATTCTTTTGGAGCTTTGGAAAAGGTGGCAGAAAAATCTGTTAGCGGAATAATAAGCTCAAGTGCAATTACCGACATTTATTATATAGTGAATAAGGAATTAAAAGACAAGGAAAAATCTTTGGCATCTATTTTCAACATTCTAAAAATACTATTGCTCACAAGCACAACTCCCCAAGATATTTTTACGGCTAAAACCTTAGATATGGCAGATTTTGAAGATGCGGTTATATCTGTAATAGCAAGCCGAAATAAAGCCGATTATATCATTACAAGAAATGCACCCGATTTTGAAAATACTCTTGTTCCTGCTATAACGCCTACGGAATTTCTAAAAATCCATAACTAACATTTTTCTACATTCCTCCCTTATGCACACTTTCACCCTCCAAAGCAACCAACAGCCCCCAGCGGCGGCTCATCGTCAACGTGAACTGTCCCAGAAAAAAAGTATTCTAAGTTAAACGACAATACTGCCAGCGTAGCTGGATGGGTGGGATAAAAAGCAACGAAACTCAGAAAATCCTGCAAATCCAAAAATCCTGAAAATCGGGGTTCAGACAATAAGCATCAGACGAGGAAAGAGAGGGTAGCGGAAAACACCGCAGGTGGTTCCTAGAATAATCTATATTACAAATATGGAAAACAACATAGACCGCCGGAGTTTTTTAAAGAACTTGGCAATCGTTGGCGTAGCATTCACGCTTAAAATGAAAGGCGGAATGGAGGTTTTTGCTCAAACTGCCTCTGGCGCTGCGGACTTAGTGGCTGTTATGGGCGGTGAGCCTGAGGCTATGTTCAAAAGAGCCATTGAAGAGATGGGCGGAATAGGCAAGTTTGTCAAGCGTGGGCAAAAAATAGTTGTGAAGCCCAATATAGGGTG
>WQSZ01000061.1 GCA_009787645.1 Candidatus Fibrimonadales bacterium
CTTTGTCTCAAGGAGATTTAACAAATGAAATGGCTTTTCACCTACCTGACCTCTTCAATAGGAAAGAAGCAGGTTATGGGTGCCTCCGGGTGTCTTATAGCGCTTTTTGTGCTTATACACGTGGTTGGCAATCTACAATTGCTTTTGCCGGATGCGGAAAAAGCTCAAGCAGCGTATAACTTATACACTGCGCTCTTAACCAAGTCCAAGCTGGTCTTATATTCGTTTGAAGCTGGCATGGTTGTGCTCTTTATAGTACACATATATTTAGCGATCACGCTAAAGCTGCAGAACTACAAGGCTCGCGGCGCAGCTCGCTATGTGGTGGACGATCGCAAGGGCAAAAAACAATTCCCCACCTTTATAATGATTTGGTCCGGGCTTACGGTACTGGCTTTCTTGGTATGGCACCTAGTTACTTTCCGTAGCGGCTCCTACTCATATTATTATTATGTAAATCCGGAATTGATGGATGGCATTGTTGTTCGTGACATGTGGCTTACAGTGGTTGAAATGCTAGGCGACACGGTTTCTGCCGTATTATTTTTGTCGGCTATACTTGCTGTGGGCTTCCATCTGTGGCATGCCATTTCCAGCGCAATCCAAACTATGGGCATAAACCATCCGAAATGGACGCCGATTATAAACAAGCTGGCTCTTGCGTATTGCGTTGCGATTACGCTTGGCTTTGGCGCTGCAATTGCAGGTACCTGGGCTACGGTAAATATGGACCTGTTCAATACAAAAGCTACCATAGAGAAGTCTAAAGACTCTAATTACCAAAGCTTTCTTGAAAGACTTTCCGAGCAGCCTGTAGAAGATCAAAAGGCATTCACAAAACGTAAATCGTTTCGTGGCGGGCCGGATTTCTCTGGCAAAAAATACCGCTTTGGCGGCGAAGGCAGAGGAAAAGGCGAAGGCCGTGGACCGCATTACCGTAAAGGCGAATCAATTGAAGAATCGCAAAATCCAGAAGAGCTGGGAGAAGGAGGCGAACAATGAAATTGGAATCTAACATACCGGGCGGCCCAATTGGAGAAAAATGGACTCGCCATAAATTCGAGCTTAAGCTGGTAAACCCGGCTAACAAACGCAAATTCACCGTTATAATCGTAGGTACCGGTTTGGCTGGAGCCTCGGCTGCAGCTTCTCTTGGCGAACTCGGCTATCATGTGAAATCGTTTTGCATTCAAGACAGCCCACGTCGCGCACATTCAATTGCAGCGCAAGGCGGCATAAATGCAGCTCACAACTTGCCGAACGACGGCGACTCAATCTACCGTCTCTTTTACGATACCGTTAAAGGCGGCGACTTCCGTGCTCGTGAAGCAAACGTTCATCGCTTGGCGGAATGCTCAAACTTAATCATAAACCACTGCGTAGCGCAGGGCGTTCCTTTTGGCCGTGAATACGGTGGTCTTTTAGACAACCGTTCTTTCGGCGGCGCACAGGTTAGCCGTACATTCTATGCTCGTGGTCAAACAGGTCAGCANCTTTTGCTCGGCGCATATCAATCAATGATGCGCCAGGTTGCAAAGGGCACAGTAAAAATGTTCCCACGCCGTGAAATGCTGGACTTGGTTCTTGTAGGNGGAAGGGCAAGAGGCATTGTGGTTCGCAACCTTGTAACAGGTGAACTCGAATGCCACGAAGCAGATGCTGTTTGCCTTGCAACCGGTGGCTATGGAAACGTGTTTTACCTTTCCACAAATGCGAAAGGCTCAAACGTAGGCGCAGCATGGCGTGCTCATAAAAAAGGCGCATTGTTCGCAAATCCGTGCTACACGCAAATTCATCCGACTTGCATTCCGGTAACCGGAGATCACCAGAGCAAGCTCACTCTTATGTCTGAGTCTTTGCGCAATGATGGCCGTGTATGGGTTCCTCGCAAAGCCGATGATCCTCGCAAGCCGAGCGACATTCCTGAATCAGATCGTTATTATTATCTGGAAGAAAAATATCCGAGCTTCGGAAACTTGGTTCCTCGTGACGTTGCAAGCCGCAATGCTAAAACCGTCTGTGATGATGGTCTTGGTGTTGGAACTTCCAAACGTGCAGTGTTCCTGGATTTCGGAGACGCAATTAAGCGCATAGGCGAAAACGCAGTTAGCGCAAAATACGGAAACCTGTTCCAGATGTACGAAAAAATCACAGACGAAAATCCATACAAAACCCCGATGCGAATTTACCCCGCTTCTCATTACACAATGGGTGGCTTGTGGGTTGATTACAATTTGCAAAGCACAATTCCGGGCTGTTTTGTTTTGGGTGAGGCAAACTTCTCCGACCACGGGGCAAACCGCTTGGGAGCTTCTGCTCTTATGCAAGGTCTCGCAGACGGATACTTTGTTATTCCTTACACCATTGGCGGTTACTTTGCCGGCACAAAGCTGGAAAAAGTTAGCAACAGCCAGGCGGAATTCGTGGATGCGGCAACAAGTTCAAAAGCCGTTATAGATCGTTTGCTTTCCATCAATGGCAAAAAAACAGTCACTGAGTTCCACAGAGAGCTTGGCCATCTCACTTGGGAGAATGTTGGCATGGGCCGTAACAAGGCCGGTCTTGAAAAAGCCATTTCGGAAATTCCCGCATTGCGTGAAGAATTCTGGAAAAATGTCAAAGTTCTCGGTGATAACGGTTCGTTCAACCAGAATCTGGAAAACGCTTTGCGTGTTGCAGACTTCCTGGAATTCGGCGAATTGCTCGCAAAAGACGCTCTCTACAGAGAAGAGTCTTGCGGCGGTCATTTCCGTGAAGAGCACCAGACCGATGAGCACGAGGCAAAACGTGATGACGAAAAGTTCTGCCACGTTGCGGCTTGGGAATGGAAAGGCGAAAACAAGCACGAACTCAACAAAGAGAATTTGGAATTTGAGAATGTACACCTTATTACAAGGAGCTACAAATGAGCGGAAATATGAATCTTACCATAAAAGTGTGGCGTCAAAAAAATGCCCAGACAAGAGGCGGTTTTGAGACCGTTAAGCTCTCTAACGTTTCTCCGGATATGTCTTTTTTGGAAATGCTGGATGTGATGAACGAGCAGCTTATGAAAGAAGGCAAAGAGGGCTTTTCTTTTGACCACGATTGCCGTGAAGGAATTTGCGGTATGTGCTCTCTGGTGATCAACGGCTTGCCGCATGGTCCNGATAGCCTAGTNACNACTTGCCAGCTTCACATGCGCAAGTTCAAAGANGGCGACACCATAGTTGTAGAACCGTGGCGTGCNGCTGCTTTCCCTGTGCTGAGAGATTGCGCAGTGGATAGAGGCGCATTTGATCGCATTATTCAAGCTGGTGGCTTTGTGAGCATTAACACAGGCAATGCGCCCCCTGCAAGCACGCTCCCTATTCCGAAAGTTGATTCGGATCGCGCATTTGACGCAGCGGCTTGCATTGGTTGCGGAGCTTGCGTAGCAGCTTGCAAAAATGCATCTGCCATGTTGTTCGTTTCTGCGAAGGTCAGCCACCTCTCTTATTTGCCGCAGGGCAAGCCCGAAAAGCAAAAGAGAGTTTTGGCAATGGTCGAGCAAATGGATAAGGAAGGTTTTGGCAACTGCTCAAACCTTTACGAATGCGAAGCTTCATGTCCCAAGGGAATTTCCGTTGAGTTCATCGCAAAGATGAATCGTGAATACATGTGCGCTACTGCACTGTACGCAGAGAAAGTTTACACAACAGACGGATAAATTCAAGTTTAAGTTTCTGGCCGCCCGAAAGGGTGGCCTGTTTTATTTAACGCAATCAAACCACGAAATCTGAGCTAACTTAATAGAATACTCATTCACAAACATTCTGATATGCTGCAAAATAACCTCGTCATCTTCAATCTGGGCTAGCTCTCTGATAAAATCGGTAATGGGCTCCGGGCGTTCCCAAGCGAGCCGCAAACTTTCCTGCACGCACAAATCCATCTGCTTGGCAAGCTCCTCCCCCAACTCTTTCTTAATCACCGCACAACCCAAAGGAACCGGTACATTCAGCTTTTGCTCCCAAAATGCCCCCAAATCCGCAATCAAATGCAACCCATCTCTCTTCCAAGTAAAACGATTCTCATGAATGGCAACTCCCTGCTTTATCTTTTTCTCGCATAAATTCCGGTATAATTCATCAAATCGCATATATTTTATATCAGTATGGCTGCGCCAAAACTTAAACAACTTTGCCGCCGTGGTGTTCTCACCAGGCAAATAAACCGGAGCTTCCGCATCAAAATCCCCACCTGCGGAAGAAAGCAGCAAAGGTCCGCAGCCATAACCCATAGCACCGCCGCTACTCAAAACGCTGTATTTGTCCTTGACAAGGGGGTAAACCGCACAGCTTATTTTAGCCATGTCCAATTCACCTTTTAAGACTTTTTCATTCAAAGTTTGAACATCTGCAAATTCAACAGAAATTGGGCAGGGAGTTTTGACCTTGCCTTCAATCAGGTTCTGATAAATAAATGTATCGTTTGGGCAAGTGGAAATTCCCAATTTCAACAAAGAATCGCCAGCCACTAAAGTTGCTTCATCCCACGCATTCTGCTTCTCAGCCATGCGCCTATTTCTTCAACCGGATGCTGGCGAATTGCGGCGTTCACTTCTATCAAGCGGCGGTTGTCAACTCTGTTGGATTTGTCTTCGTTGAATGGTGCTCCCATAACATCTTTGCCCTGCGCCTGCATAAAGTTTTCCAAAAGCGGAACGCAACTGTTTGCGAACAGATAGCAACCGTATTCTGCTGTATCGCTGATAACACGGTTCATTTCGTAAAGTTTTTTGCGAGCGATCAAGTTTGCGATCAGCGGAGTCTCGTGTAGAGATTCGTAGTAGGCAGAGGCCGGCTTCATGCCTGCGCTTACCATGGTTTCAAATGCAAGCTCAACACCGGCTTTTACCATGGCTACCATCAAAACGCCTTTGTCAAAATATTCCTGCTCGGTGATAGGATGCTCAGACGGAGGAGTTCTTTCAAAAGTTGTTTTGCCCGTAGCATCACGCCAGCCCAGCAGTTTTTTGTCTGCATCGGCCCAGTCTTGCATCATTGTATCTGAGAAGTGACCGGAGAGGATATCGTCTTGATGCTTTTGGTACAAAGGCTCCATTATCTCTTTTAATTCTTCGGAAAGCTCGTAAGCCCGTATTTTTGCGGGGTTGGAGAGCCTGTCCATCATGTTTGTTATGCCACCCTGTTTTAAGGCTTCGGAAATTGTTTCCCAGCCGTATTGCAGCAGCTTGGAAGCCCAGTTCGCATCTATGCCCAGTTGAATCATGCGGTCAAAGCAGAGCAGCGTGCCGGTTTGGAGCATTCCGCAGAGTATTGTCTGTTCACCCATAAGATCGCTTTTAACTTCGGCTATAAATGAGCTTTCCAGAACTCCGGCTCGGTCGC
Source organism: Candidatus Fibrimonadales bacterium (assembly GCA_009787645.1). GTDB lineage: Bacteria > Fibrobacterota > Fibrobacteria > Fibrobacterales > Fibrobacteraceae > Fibrimonas. The sequence goes on from WQSZ01000061.1 coordinate 5,373, forward strand.
TGCCAAGGCCAACGGCGTAAGCTTTTGCATAGTCCAAACCTTTGCCTTCAGGGTCGTTTTCTCTTTTGACAGCTATCAAAGCCGGCATGCCGAATCCACGCACATATTCCGCACGAACTTCGGAGCCCGGCCCTTTTGGCGCAACCATTATCACGGTTATATCATCTCTTATTTGCATGCCTTCTTCCACGATGTTGAACCCGTGGCTGTAGAGTAGCGCAGAGCCTGTTTTCATCAGGGGCATTACCGCAGCAACTACTTTGGAGTGCTGTTTGTCCGGGGTCAGGTTGCAAACAAGGTCTGCTGCTGGGATTAAATCTTCGTAAATGCCATGCTTAAAGCCATTTTCAACTACATTTAAAAAGCTGGCACGTCTTTCTTCTATAGCTTCCTTTCTAAGGGCATAAGCTACCTCCAGCCCACTGTCTCTTAAATTCAGCCCCTGGTGCAAGCCTTGTGCTCCGGCTCCTATAATAACGATTTTTTTGCCTTTTAAAGCTTCCACGCCTCCGGTAAACTCGAAAGTATCCATAAAACGGCACTTGCCGAGTTCTTCTAACTGGACCCGCAACGGCAAAGAATTGAAATAATTCATCTGAAACCTCTTTCTTTTGTAGGTTGGAATATAGAAAATGTTCACTTTGTTTTCTATATTTCCCCCCATGAGTGTAATCAAACGAAGAGATATTTTAAAGCAAATTGCTTCACGCGGTCCGGCTGAGGTTTCACCGGGAAAATCTCTATATGAGATTTGGGCTACCGATGTTTTTGATCTTGCTAAGATGAAAAGCGTGCTGCCAAAGCCGGTTTTCAAGTCTTTGGAGCAAACAGTTGAATCCGGGGTTCCCTTGGAAAAGGGTGCGGCAGATGAAATTGCCGCCGCAATGCGCAATTGGGCTATTAGCCACGGGGCAAAGTATTACTCCCACGTGTTCCACCCGCTAACCGGAGCTACTGCCGAAAAGCACGAGGGCTTTATAGCGATTAACCGTGCCGGAGAAATAGTGACCGAATTCTCCAGCAAGCAACTGATTCAAGGTGAACCCGATGCGAGCTCCTTCCCAAACGGAGGCATTCGCTCCACATTTGAAGCACGAGGCTACACCGCATGGGATGTCACAAGCCCGGCCTATATAATGGAGACCGCAAACGGCAAAATTCTCTGCATACCAACGGCTTTTGTCTCTTGGACAGGAGAAGCTCTAGACAAAAAAACGCCTTTGCTGCGTGCCAACATGGCCATAAGCCGTAGCGCAAGCCGCATATTAAAACTCTTTGGGCATTTGGACGGCTGCATAACCACAAGCGCAGGTCCGGAACAGGAGTACTTTCTTATAGACCGAGCTTTTGCCACCGCTCGCCCGGACTTGCTTCTTGCGGGCAGGACCCTCTTTGGCAGGCCCGGCGCAAAAGGGCAGGAATTTGAAGATCACTATTTTGGCGCAATACCGGAAAGAGTCCAGCTGTTTATGCACGATGTGGAAGAACGGCTCTACCGCTTGGGTATTCCGGCAAAAACACATCACAACGAGGTTGCGCCTTCTCAATTTGAGATAGCTCCTCTTTATGAAAATTCAAATATAGCGAGCGACCATCAGCAACTCGTTATGACAACTCTTAAAACCGTAGCCAAAAAACATAAACTTTTGTGTATTTTACATGAAAAGCCATTTAAAGGGGTTAATGGAAGCGGCAAGCATGTGAATTGGTCCATAAGAAGTTCAATTCTCGGCAATCTTTTAGACCCGGGCGAAACTCCTCATGCAAATATGCAGTTCCTTTTGTTCTGTGCGGCGGTTATTCGTGGAGTTCACAAATACGGCCACCTGCTCAGAGCCGTTGTGGCAAGTGCCGGCAACGATCATCGCCTTGGGCAAAACGAGGCTCCTCCGGCGATAATGAGCGTATATCTCGGTGCGCAATTGTCGGATGTTTTTGAACGCATTAGAACAGGCAAAAGCACAGAATCATGTGCGCCGACAAATACATTTATGAATTTGGGCGTAGATTCATTGCCTCCTTTGCCAAAAGATCCCGGAGATCGCAATCGCACATCTCCATTTGCATTCACAGGAAACCGTTTTGAATTCCGTGCGGTTGGTGCCAGCCAGTCCATCAGTGATTCTCTTGTTGCCTTGAACACCATTGTGTCGGATTCTCTGGATTGGATTGCGGATAAGCTTGAAGCGTCCGTAAGCGGAGGCAAAAAGCTTGAAGTTGCTTGCTCTGACGTTTTGAAAGAGATAATGGAAGCGCATAGCGCAGTGGTTTTCAATGGAAACGGTTATTCTGATGAATGGGTAGCAGAAGCGGAAAGCAGAGGACTTCGTAACTTGAAAACCAGTGCTGAAGCTTTGCCTGTTTTGCAGGAAGAAGAGATTATTTCCCTTTTTGAACGTCAAAAGACAATTTCTCCGGTTGAGCTTGCCGCTCGTTTTGAGATTTCTGCGGAGCAGTATATAAAAACCTTGGATGTGGAAGCAAAACTGATTTTAGAAATGGCTAAAACCAAAATTTTGCCTGCGGCAATAGCCTATTTAACCGACCAGGTGGAGTGTTTTGAGTCTCTTGGCGAATACGGTTTGGATCGTACAAGCATAAATTTTGTAGCGGAGATGATTAAGGACCTGCAACTTGGCGTTTCAAAGCTGGAAAAGAATTTTTACATAGGTCACAACGGCACTATTAATGAGCAGTTGAATTTCTATTCCAAAACAATTCTGGCAGACATGAACGTAATTCGTGCCGCCGCCGATGCCCTTGAGGGCGAAGTTTCGGAAGATTATTGGCCATTGCCGAGTTATATGGAAATGCTGTTTATAAGATGAATAATTTTCTATTCATCTCAGAAAATATTGCGCAGAATTTTTCGCTGGCAGAAAATGAGAGCTTGCGCATTGTTGCGTTTAATTCCCAGAGCGATATTAACGTTGAGCTTTGCGGCAAAGGAGCGACTTTTGAATACAGAAGCCTTTCCGTTTCCGGCACTCGGCAAAATATACGCATTATGCACAAGGCTCAGAACACAAAGAGTTTCTTATTTGCTCGTCATATTTTAAAAGATGATTCAAAAGCCATTTTCAACGGCATCATAGAAGTCGGCAGGCATTGCGCTAATATAAGTTCAAGGCAATTGGTGAATTCCATATTGCTTTCGCCAAACGCAAAAGTGGTTTCAAAGCCGGAGCTTAAAATTTATTGCGACGATGTTGAATGTTCACACGGCAGCACTTGCGGCGGCCTTGATGAAGATGCGATGTTTTTTTTGCAATCCCGAGGTTTGGATTTTGATGCGGCGAAGGAAATTTTGCTGCGTGCATTTGCGGCGGAAGTTTCTGAGGAACTGCTATGCCACCTTTCTTAGGGCTGAAAATATTCAGCGATGTGGATTTAAACACGCTAATCCCCTTGATAAACTGGCGAATGTATTTCGCTGCTTGGGATTTAAGGCCCGCACAATACACAGAAGCTCACAAAAATCTGGAAAGCGACACTCGTGTTCTGCTAAAAGAAATCGTTGAAAAAAAAATGCTGAAGGCCGCCGCCGTTGTCGGTTTTTTTAAAGTACAACGCACGGGTGATGATATATGCGTAGAGACGGATAAGTTACATTTTTTGCGCCAGCAACAATCGCCATATTTATCCATCGCAGATTTTTTTCACCCAACACAACCGGATTTCATAGGTCTTTTTGCCGCTACCGCCGGCTTGGGCGCAAAAGAAGCCGAGCTAAAATTCAAAGATAATAATGACGATTATTCCGCAATAATCCTTGGCCTTATAGCAGATCGCTTGGCAGAGGCTTTAACCGAAAAACTGCACAGAGACCTATTAAATGGAGTTGGCATTCGAGCTGCACCCGGATACCCGGCAAGCCCGGATCACACGGAAAAAGCCACAATTTGGAAACTTCTTTCTCCGGAACAAAATATCGGCATTTCATTAACGGAAAACTATGTGATGAATCCTGCAGCCTCTGAATGCGGCTATTTTGCCGCTCATCCCCAGAGCTCATACTTCAAGGTTGGCCCTATCGGTGAGGACCAGCTTGCGGATTACGCTATGCGAAAGGGCATGTCTGTGGAAGTGATACGTCGTTATATTTTCTAAATTTATCGTTCATTTAATTAAGGAGTTTATATGAAAAGAGTACTCTTGTCTCTGCTCGCCGCATGCACATTTGCAGTAACCACAACAGGTTGCTTCGGTTCGTTTAAGTTAACCAAAGCAGCTTACGATTTTAACAAAGGGTTGGGCAATAAGTGGCTTAGCTGGATTGTTTTTCTGATAGTTGGTCACGTTGCTACAGTCATTACACTGACTGTTGATTCTCTGATCTTGAATTCTTTGGAATTCTGGACCGGCAAAAATCCATTGGCAATGGGCGATACCTACCGTGAAACAGATGCTAACGGTAATTCCATTACCGCTGTTAAAATGGAAGATGGCTCTCTATATATGCGTATTGATGCTGTTACCGGTGAGTCTCAGGAATTGGTTCTTCAGCAAGATCAAGAAATAATTCGTGTTTTGGATGCCCAAGGCAAAGTGCTTAAAGAAACCGCTTACGTTGAGTAATAGCATCCCCCCTAGAATGGCGATTTTTTAACAAAATCACCATTCGTCCCCCCGTTTTTTCCGCCCGCAGGGCTAACGGTGGGAACGCCACAGCGAAATTTAGAGTTTGTTAGTGGCTACTAATATACGCGCTTAAAGTGTCCCGAAATACTTCATCGGGGCTTTGGCTGCCGTTGATTTTGGTTATCAACTCATTGTTGTATGCACCTAAAACTGCGGCAGTTTTTTCTTCATATTCATTTAAACGAGCTTTGATGACGGATTCGTCTGCATCGTCTTTGCGTCCTTCTATTTTTGCCCTTTTGAGCAAACGCTCAATTATAACCGAGTAATCGGGAATATCCAGCACAAAAATATGCTTAACATCAACAACGCTTTTTATGAGTTCAGCCTGCGCAACGGTGCGGGGAATGCCATCGAGCAAAAATGCGTCTTTAGCTGGGTCAAACTTGTTGGTATCCACCAATCCGCCTATGTAGCGTGAAAAAATCTGAATTGTAACTTCATCTGGAACCAGTTTGCCGGCTCCTGCATAGCTTGCGAACAGCTTGCCGTTTTCGCTGGCCGGGGAAAGCCCTCTGAAAATATCGCCCGTAGAAAGGTGTTTAACTCCGGTAGTAGCAGCCAGTTTTGCACCCACAGTCCCTTTGCCGGAACCCGGTGCGCCAAAAATTAAAAATGCAGAAATCATGGCTAAAAAATAGAAATCCCTGAGCCTACAGTGAAGGGTTTGATAAATGCTTTACAAGAACTTCGCAAACTCGCTTTTCAAATTCGCTTTCGGATTCGGGTGTAGCCTCTTCTTTGTTTTTTTCAAAGCTTGGCAGAATAAA
>WQSZ01000062.1 GCA_009787645.1 Candidatus Fibrimonadales bacterium
CCCGTTAGCCCTCCGGGCGGAAAAAACGGGGGGACAACCTGTGAAATTGTTAAAATTTCGCAGGTTAAGGGGGGACGCTGATTGAGAACATTTTTTGCGATTGAGCAAATCAGCGTTTTCTATATTACCCCCATGAATCGTATAGTATGTAAATTCGGTGGTAGTTCGGTGGCTGACGCAGTTCAGTTTCGCAAAATTAAAGATATTCTCTCCGGCAATCAAGAGAGAAAAATTATCGTGGTCTCAGCGCCCGGCAAAAGAAACCCGCAAGAAGCCAAATTAACCGACTTGCTCTATTCCACCTACGACCTCTCAAAAAAGAATCTCGACTTTTCAGAGCCCTGGAACCTCATAAAAGAACGCTTTGTAGAAATAACAGAAGGCCTCTCCATACGCTCCACAATACGAGAAGAACTGGAAGAACTCGAAATTGAAATGAAAAACCACGAAAGTGAAGTCACTGTTGACTTCGTGGCAAGTCGAGGCGAATACCTCTGCGCTAAAATAATGTCCGAGTTCCTCGGCGCAAAATTCATAGACGCATTCCCTATAATACAATTCGACAGCCTGTATCGTGTAACACAACAAAGCATTGATGAACTTAAAGACACACTCTCAGACCCTAATCAGCTATATGTAGTTCCCGGCTTTTACGGAAGCGATATGCAAGGCAACCTCAAAACCTTCACTCGTGGCGGCTCAGACATAACCGGCGCAATTCTGGCAAATGCCTGCGACTGCCTGCTCTACGAAAATTGGACCGATGTATCCGGGCTACTGATGGCAGATCCCCGCATAATTAAGGATGCGCACTCAATAAGCTATGTTAGCTACAGGGAAATACGGGAATTGGCATACAGCGGAGCAAACGTTCTGCACGACGAATCCATAGCACCATGCAGAGCTAAAAACATATCCATACACATAAAGAATACCAACAGCCCAAGCGACCACGGCACAACCATCGGGCCAACACCGTCAAACTTCTCAAGAACCATAACCGGCATAGCAGGGCGCAAGGAATTTTCAATGCTATACATTGAAAAAAGCATGATGAACAAGGAGAAAGGCTTCGGGCGCAAGATCCTCGCAATTCTGGAAGATCACGACGTTTCTTACGAACTCTCCCCCTGCGGCATAGACTCTATGAACATCGTTGTGGACTCCAAATCGCTTCACAAAGTTGAAGGAACGGTTAGAGCGGAAATTGAGCAGAAAATGCACCCCTATAAAATAAGGATTTTCGATAACATAGCCTTGATAGCAACCGTGGGTCACGGAATGGTGAACCAAATAGGAACAGCCGCAAAGCTTTTCGATGCGCTCGCAAGAGAAAACATAAACGTGCGCATAATAGACCAAGGCTCATCGGAGATAAACATAATCATAGGCGTTAATGAAAGCGACTTTGAAAAAGCCATAATAGCTATCTACAGAGAGTTTGTGGGTTAATGAAAGAAATCTCAGAAAAAATTTTATCTCTGAACAACTTTGATTATCCCGAAACTTTAGCCGTTCAAATAGAAAGCGAAGCGGAAAAAATGCACAAAGCAGGCTGGTTTTTCTCTCACAGCACAACAGATGAACTTATGGAAAACATAGTGCTTTTTTTTGAGCGCGAAGTGCTTTAACTCGCTCCTTTGCCGCTCAGCATAACTTCTACTGTTTTTAACTTTAAGCCTATATCTCCCAATGTACTGCGCTCGCGTATGTATTTATTATCCAAACGCATCCATTCGTCAAAATCAACATCGTTGCGGCCACTTGTCTGCCATATACAGGTTAGGCCGGGTTTAACCGAAAGCCTTATGTAATGCCAAGCCTCATAAGTCTTAACCTCGTCAGGAGTCGGAGGCCTGGGACCCACAAGGCTCATATCGCCCTTGAGCACATTAAAAAACTGCGGTAACTCATCAAGGCTGTGCTTTCGCAAAAAGGAACCGCCATGCTTTAAAATTCTCGGATCATCATCCATTTTAAAAGTTGGCCCTCTGTCTATGCCGCTGTCTTCCATCTCCAGCTGTTTCTTCAATTTTTCCTTTTCTTTGTCTGCGCCCGGATACATGGTTCTGAATTTATAACACTTGAACAATTTGCCATTACGGCCAACCCTAACCTGCTTGAACAGAACAGAAGTATCCTTCGAAGGCTCATTCCCCAGCTCCTTTTGCTCGTACTGCCACTTCCACAAAGCTCGCTTTACAAAGATAGCGCAAAAAAGCATTACAAAAGAAAATATCGCTATGCCAAATAAACTACCGACAATATCCATAAACCTCTTCAAAAACCTAATGTAAAGCCCATGAAAAGTTTTTTCCTTTACATCCTCAACGGAAATTCGCTTAATCTTTGAAAAATTCTGACCACTATTCCATACCTTTATAAATCTGTTCTCTTCCTGCAAAAAAGACTGCGCTCTTCCACTGTAAAAAAACACATTGAAATTCAAACTTTTCGGAAGATCTCTTGAAAATCCGGCATCCTTAAGCCTTACCTTTATATTGCTCTTTATGGTCTCTAAAAACTGCAAATCCTTGTTTACAAACAAACTCCAAAGACTGTCTTTGCCCTGCCCCACAATTCCCAGATACTCTTTTGAAAGCATTGTTTGAACGGAAATTCTCCAAGCCTCTAAAATTTTGCTACGCTCTTCCGGCGCATGCTTGGGAACCAGAAACCGAAATCCGTCATACACAAAACCTTTAAGCGGAATTTCAATCCACACAAAACACTGAGCCTTGCGATTACAACGATATATCTCTTCCTTTATCCTTTGCAGAAAGATATACCTAGGATAGGCAAACTCTTTTTGCAGAGCAAACCAATCCTCCGACTCTATACGATCAGTAACGCTCATATAGGCATACCGTTTTATCCATCGGAATTTATTGTCTCTATAAGCTCCGCTAGTACTTTAGTAGCTTGGTCATTTGGAACCTGACAAGTTCCTGCTGCCATGTGGCCGCCACCGCCGTAATTCAGCATAAGCGCACCTATATCGGTTTTTGAAGAACGGTCAAAGATAGATTTTCCGGTTGCAAAAACCGTATTCTGCATTCTAAGACCCCAAAGTATATGAATGCTTATGTTGATCTCCGGATACAAAGCATAAATCATAAAGCGATTGCCCGCCCAAATGGTCTCTTCATTTCTCAAATCCAAAACACCAAGGTTTTTATACACTTTTGAGCAACGCTGAATCTGCTCCCTAAACTGCTTCTCGTGAGCCTTGAAAATCTCCACTCTTTCCTTAACATCAGGGTGCTTCAAAATCTCATCTATGGAATGCGTTTTGCAATAAGCTATAAGTTCCATCATCAATTGATAATTGCTTATGCGAAAATCTCTAAAACGGCCAAGACCGGTACGGCTGTCCATTAAAAAATTCAAAAGTTCCCAGCCTTTTGGCTCTAAAACATCTTCACGAGTAAACTGCGCACTGTCTGCCTTGTCAACAGCCTGCATCATGCCAACATCTATTTTAGGGAAAGTTTCCTCTCCGCCAAGCCAATCATAAACAACTCTAGATGCAGACGGTGCATTCGGATCTACCACGTAATTATCGGAATCAACCGTAACATTTCTCAAAACTTCGCTTTCATGATGATCAAAAACAAAAGCACAAATGGACTGATACGGCAAGTTGGTGCTAATATCCCTGTCGGTAAGCTCAACTAAACCATCTTGCATATCCTTTGGATGAACAAACTTAATATCATCCACAAGGTCAAGCTCTGTTAAAAGCATTCCACAAACTAGTCCGTCAAAATCGGACCTGGTCACTAGACGGAACTTTTTTCCATCCGCTTTCATTCTGGCTAAATTCAAATTCATTTTCATTTTCTCCCTTTAACGATTAATATAGAAAAATCTCATTTTTTAATCCATTCCCTGTTTATATCGGGAATATCTTCCAGCAAACGAAGCGTATGCTCGCTTTTCGGATGCTGAGTCACATCTTCGGGCTTTCCCGCTTCCACAATTTGAGCTTCATGCATAATAAAAATACGGTCGCTTACATAATAGGCAAGCCCTATGTCGTGGGTCACAAATATAATAGTCATGCCAAGTTCCGCTTTGAGCTTCATGAGGTAATCCAAAATATTCGCCCTAACGCAGGCATCAACCATGGATGTAGGCTCATCTGCAATGAGTACCTTCGGTTTCAAGGCAAATATGCGTGCCAGCAACATTCTCTGCATTTGTCCGCCGCTCAGCTCAAAAGGATATTTCCCTTCAATATCAGAGGGCTTCACATTTACAGCAAGCAAAGCCTCATCAACACGCTGTTCTATTTCTTGCTTGGACGGCTTGTTTTTCAATATGCCAAAAGCGTCTTTGAGCTGTGTGCGAATTGAAAAGAACTGGTTAAAGCAACCGAACGGGTCTTGAAAAACGCTCTGCACTTCGTTCCAGTGATCGCTGGTGTTGGTAATGCCCTTGCCCTTGTATAAAAACTCACCCGATTCCGGCGCATAAAGCCCCAGCATTATTTTTGCGAGAACGCTCTTTCCGCAACCCGAACCGCCGACTATTGAAACTATTTCGCCATCTTTAATATCAAAAGAAACATCATTGACTGCGCAAACTCTTTTTTTGCCGTGCCCAAAGAACTTGTTTATGTTTTTCGCCGAGAATATAACATCATTCTGCATAATCGCACCTCACTAGACGTTCACCCACCGTACGCATGTGCTGAGAATTCTCCTTGCATTCCGGCCTTGCGCTCGGGCAGCGTTCCGCAAAGCGGCAACCTTTTATATCTTTTGCAAGGCTTGGCGGAGCACCCTCTATTGTAGTGGGTTTTCTGTGTTTTTGCCCGGCGTCTGCGCTTAGCATGGCTCCCATCAACGCTTTTGTGTAAGGATGCCTAGGATCATGCACAACCTGCGTGGCAGTACCGTATTCCACAAATTCTCCGGCATACATGATGGCAATGTTGTGCGCAACGTGGCGAAGCAACGGAAGCTCGTGGGTTATGAATATCATCGTTGAAAAAATATTCTTCTCAAGCAAATCGAATATCATTTTTATAACAACTTTCTGCGTGGTCACATCAAGAGCTGAAGTAGGCTCGTCTGCAATAACAACTTTCGGGTTCAACAGAGTTGAAATCCCTATAACGCTGCGCTGTCTTTCACCTGCGGTCAACTGAATGGGATATGAGTTCAAAATATGCTCAGTTTCCATTCCAAATAAATCAAAGCGTTCTTTCAAACGAGCGTAAATCTCAGGCTTGCTCAATTTATGCGCTTCGCTGTGAGCCGCAATAACATCGGCTGCAATATCTTTTATCTTGCGCGTTGGGTTAAGTGCGTTAAACGCTCCCTGCGGAATCATGGAAACTTTTTGCGAGAGAACATTTCTGCGAACATCTTGCGGCGTTCTGTTCATAAGAGATTCGCCTGCAACCAAAACTTCGCCTTTGGTAGGGTAAAGAGGCGGAATGAACAAGCCCATCAAACCGTTTACCAAAGTGGATTTTCCGCAACCGGACTCTCCCGCTATGCCCAAAATCTCACCCTGCTTCATAGTAAAAGAAACATCGGTAACCGCATGTATCTTTTGCCCAAAGCGAGTTAGATAATGCAAACTTAAATCTTTAACTTCCAATATCTGTGTCATTATCGCCTACTTCCTCAACCGAGGGTTAAATACGCCTTCCATAGAATTATTAAGCAAATAAAGGGCAAACACTATAACTGTTATCACAATGGCCGCAGGGAAAATACCCCACCAATAGCCGTAGGTTATGGCAGAATTATTTTTGGCCGTATTGAGTATAACACCAAGGGATGTTGAGCCTTCGCCAATCGGCCCGAGACCGATCATGCTGATTGCGCTCTCAGACAATATGCCGCTTGCCACCTGCATAATGAATACCATAAATACATAAGAAGCCAGATAAGGCAAAATATGCTTGAAAATAATCTGCAAATTGGAAGCTCCGTTTATGCGGGCAAGAGATATGTGATCACGCCCCCTCAAGCTTGCGGCCTGCGCTCGCACGGAACGGGCTGTCCACGGCCAGGTTGTCAAACCTATTAGCACCGCAATCAAAGTCAAAGACCTGCCTTCGGGCCAAGACGCACTCACCAAAACCAAAACCACAAACGAAGGTATAACTATGAACAGGTTTGTAAACATATTCAGAATATCGTCAACTAGGCCACCTTTAAATCCGGCAAAAAGCCCCACAAGAGTACCGATTGTCGTAGCGATTATGCCTGCCATAAAGCCCACATAGAGGCTGTTCTGCAAACCTCTCAAAAGCAAAGCCACATAGTCTTGCCCAAGATTATCAGTTCCAAGCCAATAGCTGGAACCGGGCCTTTCATAAGACATTCCGTCCGGAGCAGCCGAATATAAATAAGGCCCAAATAGTCCTAAAAGTATGGTTGTCAAAAACAGAAAACCGCCTATAACAAACATAGGTTCCTTGATTAAATTTTTTAAAAGTTTTAACATTTTGCCTCCCTTATTTAGCGTCCATGGCTAAGCTTTGCTTTACTCGAGGATCCAATAATGCAATCAAAATATCAACCGTAAAGTTCGCAATCAAAACGCAAGATGTTATGAGCAGGGTCACGCCCTGAATAACCGGATAATCATTTGTCTGTATTGCCGTTAACATGGCCATTCCAAGCCCCGGGTAAGAAAATATCATTTCCGTGATAAGAGCACCGCCAACCATTTGCCCTATGGACAAAGCGAGACCGGTTAACTGCGGAAGCATAGCATTGCGGAACAGATAAGCAAGCACTCTTGTTTCCTTTAAGCCAAGCCACTTCGCATATTTAATATAGTCCGTTCCAAGCTCATAAATTCCCATAGAACGCATGCCTATAGCTTGGCCTCCGGCAAGAATCAAGAATATTGAAAAGAACGGCAAAATATAATGATATGCTACGGAACCCACGAAGGCAAAAGAAAAACCCGGCACCAGTTCAAGCGAATACGCTCCAACCGCAGGGAAAATCGGCCACACAATTCCAAAGAAATAAACAAGTGCCATTCCAAACACAAAGAACGGAACAGAACTCATCAAAAGAGCCATGGGGAAAAGTGCTTTATCAAATATACCGCGTTTATAAGCAGCAAGAGCACCCAAACTGTTTCCGAATATCCACCCGAATAGAATCGCAGGGAATTGTAAAGCTATAGTCCACGGCAAAGCCTGCATGATTATATCAGACACAGGCTTTTGATTTCTAAACGAAGTTCCCAAATCACCTTGAAATACTTGGCCTACATAATTTATGAGCTGCGAAAATTTAGATGCCCTAACGGCATTTCCATTCTCGTCTCTAACTATATTGCCTTGCTTATCCACGACAACCAACCCGAAATCCTTGCGCAAATTTTCTTCTGTCTGCTTGCGAATTTCAGGGCTGCTAAATGATGACTGCGCCATCATTATGTCCACAGGGTCTGAGCCCAAGCGAGGCAAAAAGAAGTTAAGAGAAAGAGCAACCAAAAAAGTAAGGAAATACCATATTGCTCTTAGTAAAACATAACGAGTGGTGGGATATTTTTTAAGCATAGATCATTTAACCGGCGTGAGTCTCCACAGAGTGTTTATGCCGCTTCCAACCCAGGGGAGTTGAGGCGGAGCAAACGGATTCTTTTCCGTTGGCCATCCTGTCCAGGCTTTTGAACTGAATTGGTAATATTCCTCGGGCAAATGAGCAACCGGTATCACAGGCTGGTCTTGAAGGAATATGTTGTTAAGCTCCGTATAAGCAGCTTTCAATTTTTCTTCGTCTGTCAACAAAGGTATTAAATCCAAAAGCTCATCCACTCTTTTATTGTAGCCTGCACCTGTAGGATTATTATAGCGACCTTCGTTTTCATTCATAAAATTTCCATCCCCAGCAGGACGCCAATTACGAGAAGACATAATTGCATTGAAGCGATTCCAAGGAAGCGAAGCGGTAACCGCCACCGGAGGCTTTCTCATTATCAGATCAAATTCACCAGACGGCAAAGAAGGCCAGTACTGGCTTCCATCAACAAAACCTTCGCGAATATCTATACCTACCGAGCGAAGCTGCTTAACCGTCAAGTTCACTATAGCTTCCCAGTCAGACCAGCCGGCAGGAGATTTAATCAGCAGAGTAGGCAATGTATCGCCCTTGGGCCCTATGGAATGTTTTAAATTTCCCTTATCATCAAAGATAGATTTATAACCGGATTTTTCAAGCAATTCTTTTGCGAATTCTTTATTGCCGAGCGGAACGCTATTCTTGCTCACTTCTTCCGCATTGTAATATTTTTTCTCCAAGCCATCAGGCATTATCAAACCCGGTTTCATTTCGGGTGTGTAGTTGGAAAGCGCAAGGCGGCTGATAGCAGTATAATCTATGGCGGCAGCCATCGCACGACGGAAGTTTCTGTCGTTTAGCGGAGCCTTTGTATTGTTCAAATACAAAAAGTGCATTGAGCCCGGAACAAAATAAGGAGGTGCATCATACCAAGTACTCACGCCATCTTTCTTTTTTTCGTTTATGCGTGGAATGTAATTCATGGAAGCATCCAACGTACCTTTTTGCAAATTTATGGCAAAATGATCGTTGTTCTTATATATAGGATGAATTATGAATTTCGGAACCGGAAGAGCTCCGTCGTGCAGAACCTTGTTGCCCCAGTAATCATCGCGACGAACCAAAACTATGCGCTCGTTGTTGTATTGCGAAAGAGTATAAGGACCTGAAACCACAGGGTCTTTATCACATTTGATTTTTTTCACGGCATCAAAATCATTATTGTTATCTGCCAGATATTTTTCAAATACATGAGCAGGAACTATGCGAATGGCTTGCAACTGATCCAAAATAGCAAGCGGGTTGTTGCGTGCGGTTTTATTAACCATAAAAGAGACATTCTCTTTGCCATCAACCATATCAACTTTTATTTCGCTGACAAATTCGCCTATATAATTTGTTGGAGCCTGAGGGAATCTTTTGCCCAGTTCGTAAATGAATTTGACATCTGCGGAAGTAACCGATACTCCATCACTCCACTTAGCTTCCGGCTGAATTTCAACAACGACCTTTTCCGTATCGTAAGAGATTAGAGTTCCCAGTATAGGCTCCGTAGCTCCGGTCAATGAGTTATAGGCAGTCAAAGGTTCGTACATTATATTGAAACGATCATTTGCAGGCCAAGCCACCAGCCAAGGCTCTACCAAAGGATTAAACGTATTGGGATCTCCCCACTGGGAGCCCGACAGATAAATGGTTTCACTCCGCGGATAGCTGGATGTTCTGGTTTCACCTGTCTTTTCATCTTTGCAAGATGCCAAAAAGATTAAAGACACGGCAAGTGCGCCATTTACAATCCATTTTGAAAAATTCATCTAAAACCTCGCTGCGTTATTCTAAATTGAAATATAGAAAAATAACACTATCCGATCATGAAATCCTTGCAATCATCAAAAGCCTTTAGCACCTCAGGGTCAAACTGAGTGCCTTCACCTTCAAAAATAATATCAAGAGCTACGTCTCGGGGCATACCTTTGCGATAGACTCTATCGGAAACCAGGGCGTCAAACACATCAACTACGGCCATTAACCTTGCCCAAAAAGGAATATCAGTGCCTTTTTTTTGCCTTGGATATCCGGATGAACCGTCAAACCATTCATGGTGATACAGAGCTATATCATAAGCATAAGGCAAATAAGCATGGCTTTCAAACTTTTTTCTCATTTTATTTATCAATCCCGCTCCTTTTTCAACATGCGCTTTCATTATATCGCGTTCTTCGGAATTAAGCGGACCCGGCTTGAGCAAAATTGAATCCGGAACTCCTATTTTTCCAATATCATGCAGGGGCGCAGCACGCACAATAAAATTAAGCTGGTCTCTTGTGATAGTGCCGCTATTTACAAACTCTTCCCCCAAGGTACCTATAAACATCTGAGTTCTCATTATATGGCCGCCGGTATTTTCATCTCTGCTTTCCACGGTCTGAGCCATTGTAAGAGCCATGTCCTCTTGCAGATTCACCATTTCACGCCTTATCATACGTGTCCAAACCACAAACCTGGACATATCAACCACATTCTTCAAACGGAAAAGAAGCAAATTCTTATCAAAAGGAACAGAGAAGTATTCCGAAGCCCCTAACTTCCTGACTTTAATCTCCGTTGAAAAATCATCCCGTTCGCCAAAGAACACAACAGGTGGCCACCCTTTTTTGAATATTTCCTTTACAGTATCAATTTCATCTGTAGCAACTAACGTTATATTGAATAAATTTATGTTTCCGCTGGGTTTCGAATGGATAAACTCATATAAATCAGAAAGATTTTTCTCAAAATATTCCCACTTTTCAGGCACTTTGGACATCAACAAAACGCGCACTTTTTCCATACTTCAAAACCTTCTCAGCGATCCTCCACAAATCATATTAGTACAAAATATAGTAAATAGATATTCAGATATGCAGACGGCAGGACTCGAACCTGCAATCTTCTGGTTCGTAGCCAGATGCCTTAATCCAATTTGGCCACGCCTGCAAGCTTGGAATTAAAAAAACCTCGGCGGCGACCTACTCTCCCGCATCATGACGATGAGGTACCATTGGCGACGGACGGCTTAACTTCCGTGTTCGGAATGGGAACGGGTGTGACCCG
>WQSZ01000063.1 GCA_009787645.1 Candidatus Fibrimonadales bacterium
GGAATGTGTTGTTAGCACAAGAGGAACCTGGTATAAGCGGCTTGCCAGCACTCCGGCAAAATGTGAATACCAAGTGTGGCAATGCACAATGTCTATGCCACGCATTGCAGAAAGCCATTGCAGGTTGGTATCCAGAGGTTCAAGAATTTTTTTGAACTTCGGGTCTTCGGGCTCGGCAAATGAGCGGGCAGGGGAATCTGCAAAGCAATGCACGGAGATTTCACACAGATTTTTCAGTTCTCTTGTCAAGAAATCCACATGTATTCCTGCGCCCCCGTAAATATTTGGCGGAAATTCATTTGTGAGTATTGCTGTTTTCATATCACCTTGTATCCCAGGGTTTCCAAACGTTTTTCAAGTTGATCTTGCATCAAATCATTTTCAGAGAGCCATTGCCGCTTTTTTGCGGGGTAATCTTTGCGCAAGGGGTGCCCTTCAAATTCCGCATGATTCAATAGCCGTTTCAAATTGGGGTGCCCTTCAAAAACAATTCCGAATTGGTCCCAAACTTCTCGTTCCAGCCAGTCTGCAATCGGGCAAACCTCGCTNAGAGTTGGGATTTTTTCNCCTTCATCAACCAAAACCTTGAAACTCCGGCGTTCCATAGTCTTCATGTTTTTAAATTGATAGATAACGCCAAAACGCTTGCCTTCGTGGTTTTCCATGCCAAGATAGTCCACGCCAACGATATCTATTAGAACTTCATCGGGCAGACACGTGGGACTGCCCTTACAATTATCAGTGTTATCCATTTTTCCAGTCCCAGTTTTTGATGTTTTCCCACTGTTCTTTCAATTTCTTTTTCCTGTCTTCCATATATGATTGGCTTTTGACTTTTTCCTGCAATTCCAGCATTGCGTCAAAGAATGCTTCGGGCCGGCTTGGGCAGCCTCCTATATAGATATCGACGGGGATTATGCGGTCTATGCCCGGAACTGTGCAGTAGCAGTCGTAAAAGCCACCGGAGCAGGCACAAGCTCCCATTGATATAACCCATTTGGGTTCCATCATTTGCTCGTAAATGCGCTTCAATATAGGTGCTTGTTTGAATGTAATTGTGCCCGAAACTGCCAAAACATCAGCTTGCCTTGGCGTGAATCGCACAAATTCCGAACCTAGCCTTGAAAGGTCGTAGCGTGCGGATTCCGTGGACATAAATTCAATGGCGCAACAGGCTGTTCCATAGGGGAATGGCCACAAAGAGTGCAGACGACCCCAGCTAACCAGCTCGTCCAGTTTACCGGCAAAAAATCCCGGATTTGCATTTGGCATAAGTTAAACCTCTGTTGTGAATGTAGAAAAATTCTTATTGTAAAAACTCCGATTTCCCCGATTTTAGGATTTTCAGGATTTTTCTATTTTTACCCGAATTTTAATAACAGGAGAACCAAAATGAATAAATCAGTATTGAGCTACTTGGCAATCGCAGCCCTCGCCATCACTGCAACAGCACAGTCCGTAGAATGGACAGCAAGTTCCACGCTGGCACCGCAGGGGAAAACTCGCTACGATGCCGCAAACCTAGGAAATGGCGACAATTCAAACACTTGGTGCGAAGGCGTGAAGGGGCAGGGCATTGGCGAGCGTGTGAATGCAAAAATCACAGGTTTTGCGAACAGCCATGTTAAATCGCTGGTAATTGTGAACGGCTTTGCCAGAAACCAGACAACTTGGCAGAACAATTCCCGCATAAAAAAACTTCGCCTCCATGTTGGCGACAGGCATTTGAGCGATTTTAATGTCAGCGACAACATAAAGCCGCAGACTATTAATCTCCCAGAAACCCTGCCTTTATCCACGAACAAGCTTGATTTGAGCTTTGAGATAATGGAAGTGTATCCGGGCAGCAAGTATGACGACCTTTGCGTAACCGGCATATCGTTTGATATTTACGCCGTGGATTCACGAGACGCCCAAACCTATCGCATAGTTAAAATCGGCAACAAAACTTGGATGGCGCAGAATTTAAACTTCAAAGCGGCTGATTCCAAGTGTTATGACAACAAAGATAGCAACTGTGCAAAGTATGGTAGGTTGTATAATTGGGAAGCGGCTATGAAGGCTTGCCCAACTGGATGGCGAGTGCCAAATAATGAGGAATGGAAAGCCCTTGTGAAATTCGCAGGTGGAGAAAAGAAGCTCAAAGCAAAAAGCGGCTGGAATAAGATAGAAGACGCAGATGGCGAATATGATATGAACGGAACGGATGATTTTGGCTTTTCTGCCCTGCCGGGCGGTAGCGGCAATTCCAATGGCAATTTCGAACTTGTCGGCTACTATGGTGGTTGGTGGAGTAGCGATAAGGGCGGTAGCGGTAGCAACCGTACTTACGGCCAAGACATATACTACAGCGATGAGTTCTTTGATTTTTTCAGCACCGTCAAGCCGAATCTGTATTCAGTCCGTTGCGTAAAGGACTGAAAAACGTCAGAACCCCGATTTACCCGATTTTAGGATTTCCTTGATTTTCTCAGCACAATGCTCAGAAATCCTGTAAATCCCTTAATCCTGAAAATAGGGGTTCTAACGTTTTAGCCACGATGTCTGAATATTTCTATTTTTACCCAAATTTTAATAACAGGAGAAGAACAATGAAAAAGATAATCAACATTGGGCTGGCAGCTTTTATGTTGTTATTTTCAGCTTGCGGCAAGGAGAGCGGCGAAGTTAAGCTGCTTGAGAGTATAACGCAAGGTGGGGAAACGAAAAAGTTTGAGTATGACGATAAAAACCGCATAGTTAAGATGGGTGCTACTACGATCGCTTACAAAAGCGATGATTTTGTGATAATAGATGGCAATGAATATAAGCGAAAAGGCAATGTTATCACTGTAAGCAGAGATGTGGATACATATACTTTGAATAAATACGCTTCCATCAACAGCGCAAGCATACCCTACACTGTGGAATATAACTATGTCGGAGGCAATTTGACTGAAATTCGTAATGAAGGAGGCAGCGGGCATACAGAAAAATATAAATATGATGATAAAAATTCTCCGTTTAATTGTAACACTCCGAAATGGATAATACAAATTATCTTAGAGGCTATTTATGCAAGCAAAAATAATGTTATTGAAGCAGGTTTTAGTTATGATTCTGATTATGATCGTAAGGGAGAATATTCTAATCAAGTTTTCTTCAAATACGAATATGACAGCGACGGATTTCCAACCAAGCGAACAAGCAATGGCGATATTGGCAATAATAACTATACAGAAACAATAACTTTCACATATCGTGGTAAAAATTTTGGAAAGGTGGAAAGCACTTCTGCCGAAACCGGATCTGCTCAGGATAATATGGCGGCATTAGCGGTTTCTTGGCCTAGAATGGGAGTTGACGAATTTGGTTGCATGATGGAAAAAACCTTTGGGCACAGGGATGAGCGATTCAACTGTTCGCTCATAGGATATGAAAACAAGGGAACTCCATGTAATAATACCGACGAGTATTATGAAGGCCTCGCTTTCCCTGAGCTTCTGGTCAAGAAGGTGCATCCGCAGCTATCAAACATAAACCTGAGTTGGGAAGGCGGCAGGTTGCAAAATATATATTTTTCATTTGATGGCGCATTTACAAAAGAGCAAGTGTTAAAGATATTTGGCTTGTCTCAGGAAAACACACCGGATAATATTGGGTATGTAGACAACGCATACGACGGCTCTTATTTGTATCTGAAAAAAACGCCAGATAATATTTCGTATGTAAGGGCATCTGACGGCTCTCTAGATTTAACCGGATTTGAGCACATGGGCGCAGGAGACGTTGATTGCGGAGATGAAGCTGAAGAAGATGAAACTGAAGAGGCGAAAGAGCATAAATCCGTCAAGATAGGTACTCAAACTTGGATGGCAGAAAATCTAAACGACTCCTCAAAAGGCGGTAAATGCTACGAAAACAAACCCGAAAACTGCGAGAAATACGGTCGCTTATACACTTGGGATGAAGCGATGATGGCTTGCCCAAGTGGTTGGCATTTGCCGAGCAATGAGGAATGGCAGACTCTTGTGGATTTCGCAGGTGTTGAAAAGGTTGCTGGAAAAAAGCTAAAAGCTAAAAGCGGCTGGAATAACAATGGCAACGGCACAGATGACTACGGTTTTTCTGCTCTGCCGGGCGGCAGCACGAATGAAGACGGCGGCTTCTCCGATGTCGGCGAATTCGGCAATTGGTGGACTAGCACGGAGGAGAGTGGCAGTGGCAGTGCCTTTGTGCGGGCATTGGGCGAGAACGTGAGCGTGGGGTTTCAAAAATGGACCATTTACCTGTACTCTGTGCGCTGCGTAAAGGATTAATCAACAAAAAAGGAGAACGACAATGAATAAACTTTCAACATTGGCAATCATAGCAGTTGCGCTGTTATTCTTGGCTTGCAGCAAGGAGAAAAAGGAATCGGCGCTTTCGCTTGCCCAAACCGTAGAATTCAACGGCAAAAAAATTCCTATGGTTATTTCTTATTCACCGGTTGCAGAAAACGACGGTCTCATCCATTTAGACAGCTTAGTGTTTGAATATGATAACAAAACTCAAACAATTCACCTTGATAATGTTATTAATAATATCTTTTATTACGCTACCGTTAATGTTTCCGATTATAATTTTGACGGTTATATGGATGTCGCCGTTTTTTCGAACTATATGATGGCCGAAGACCCGCCGTATAATATTTTCATATACAATCCGCAAGCAAAAAGCTATTATCTTCAAGAAGAACTATCCAAAAGCTTCAATGTTAGAGCCGATGCAAAAACGCAAACTGTAAAAACAGCATCAGGAGCAAGTGGCGAATGTCATTTTGGTGAATATAAATGGATAAACGGGGAATTAAAGTTAATTTACAGCGAAAGCACTTATTTTAACAATAATCAGCAGATTAACGAAACCAAAGCGCTGCAAGATGGCAAATGGGTGGAAAAGAAGAAATTTCTTAGCGATGATGATTGGTATTGTACCGCTGTCGATTACTACAAAAGTAACTACGACAAAGCCGGCGTTAAAGTTGAAGAGCCGGAAACTAGTAACTGTCCCGGCAATGTAAAGCTACTCAAAAGCATAACGCAAGACGGGCAAACGACAACGTTTGAATATGATGACAAAAACCGTATCGTTAAGATGGATACCACTACGTTTACTTACAATAATGATGATGTGATAAAAATTGGATCTTATGAATTGGAGAGATACGAAGATGGAGGTAGGATAGACCTAAACTACGAAGGCGTGGCAGTTGTAGTGATCTATGTGAATAGAGATGGATATAGCACTAGAGAGACCACTGAGCATTATAGTTATGATCGTTATTATACTAATGGTAATTTAATCAAATTCACTGGTGATGTATTTGATTTTGAAGGTGTAAAAACAAACGAGTTCATTACGGAATATAAATATGACGATAAAAAGTCGCCGTTCAATTGCAATACGCCAAAATGGGTTATACAGCATTTGCTAGAGACTACTTACGCAAGCAAGAATAATGTCATTGAAAGGAAGATTAATAATGTAACAAGCTACAGATACGAATATGACAGCGATGGATTTCCAACCAAGCGAACAGAGACTGGCGATGGAGATACAAAAATAATAACATTCAAATATTGCAATTTAAAATAGGAAAACAACAATGCAAAAATCATCACTAATCTACTTGGCAATCGCATCCCTCGCCATCACTGCAACAGCACAGTCCGTTGAATGGACGGCAAGTTCGGTATTGGCTCCGCAAGGAAAAACTCACTACTATGCCGCAAACCTGGGCAATGGCGACAATTCAAATACTTGGTGCGAAGGCGTGAAGGGGCAGGGCATTGGCGAGCGTGTGAATGCGAAAATCACAGGCTTTGCGAACAGCCATGTTAAATCGCTGGTAATTGTAAACGGCTTTGCCAGAAACCAGACAACTTGGCAAAACAATTCCCGCATAAAAACGCTTCGTCTATATGTTGGCGACAGGCATTTGAGTGACTTTCCCATCAGCGACAACATAAAGCCTCAAACAATACAACTCCCAGAAACCCTGCCTTTATCCACGAACAAGCTTTATTTGAGCTTTGAGATAATGGAAGTGTATCCGGGCAGCAAGTATGATGACCTTTGCGTAACCGGCATATCGTTTGAAATTTATGCAGTGGACTCACGAGACGCCCAAACCTATCGCACAGTGAAAATCGGCAACCAAATTTGGCTGGCGCAGAACTTGAATTTCAAAGCGGCTGATTCCAAATGCTATGACAACAAAGATAACAACTGCACAAAGTATGGCAGAATGTATAATTGGGAAGCGTCGTTGAAGGCTTGCCCAAATGGATGGCATTTGCCGAGCAAGGATGAATGGCAGACTCTTGTGGATTTCGCAGGCGGCGATGAAGTTGCTGGAAAAAAGCTCAAAGCAAAGAGCGGTTGGAATAAGTCAGGTAATGGAACGGATGAGTTTAGCTTTTCGGCTCTGCCTGGCGGCAACGGCAGTTCTGATGGCAGTTTCGACGATGTCGGCAACAACGGTGGCTGGTGGAGTAGCAGCGAGTACAATAGCGGCAGCGCCTACGACAGGGGTATATACTACTACAGCGAGGTCACCAACTGGAACGGCAACAATAAGGCGAGCTTGTTCTCCGTCCGTTGCATAAAGGACTGAAATTTTCTACATTCCCATAATAAAACATTCAATCCAGAGGATTTTTATGAAACCCGATATTAGCAAGCTTGACTTCAAAGCCAATTCCGGCAAGAGTTTTGATACTTGGAAAAAAGAAGTTATAGATACGGGCAAGTTGCCTAGCTACGAAGCTCTGCAAATGCAAACTTCAGAGCAAATACCGGTGCTTCCGGTTTANAGCAAAGAAACCCTGGATGGTATGGATCACCTGAGCTATGCCGCAGGCAAAGCTCCGTTTTTGCGTGGGCCTTACTCCACAATGTATGTGATGAAGCCCTGGACCATTCGCCAATACGCCGGGTTCTCCACTGCCGCAGAATCCAATGCTTTTTACCGCCGCAACCTTGCAAGCGGCCAAAAAGGGCTCTCCGTTGCTTTTGACCTTGCCACACATAGAGGCTATGACGCAGACAACCCTCGTGTGGTGGGTGACGTTGGAAAAGCCGGTGTTAGCATCTGCTCGGTTGAAGATATGAAGGTTCTGTTCGACCAAATCCCGCTCGGCGAAATGTCCGTTTCCATGACCATGAACGGTGCCGTGCTTCCGGTGCTGGCTTTCTACATAGTTGCAGCAGAGGAACAGGGCGTTGCTCAAGCCAAGCTCACAGGCACAATTCAAAACGACATCCTCAAAGAATTCATGGTGCGCAACACCTATATTTACCCGCCAAAACCCTCAATGAAAATAATCGGCGACATATTCAGCTTCACCACGCAGAATATGCCCAAATTCAACAGCATTTCAATATCGGGCTACCATATGCAAGAAGCCGGAGCTACCAACGACATAGAACTCGCATATACGCTCGCAGACGGCTGGGAATACATTCGCACAGGCATAGAAGCTGGCATGAGCGTTGATGATTTTGCGCCTCGCCTTTCTTTCTTCTGGGCAATTGGCATGAACCACTTTATGGAAATCGCCAAAATGCGTGCAGGCCGCTTGCTCTGGTCCAAGATTGTAAAAACATTCAATCCTAAAAAAGAAAAGTCAATGGCTCTTCGCACACACAGCCAAACAAGCGGCTGGTCGCTAACCGAGCAAGACCCGTTCAACAACGTGGCTCGCACCTGCATAGAAGCTATGGCAGCGTCGCTTGGCCACACACAAAGCCTGCATACAAACGCACTTGACGAAGCCATTGCGCTCCCTACGGATTTCTCCGCTCGCATAGCTCGCAATACTCAGCTTTACATACAAGAAGAAACCGGCGTCACAAAATCCGTTGATCCGTGGGCTGGTTCATATTATGTGGAATACTTGACACATGAGCTTGCGAACCGGGCATGGAAGCATATCCGGGAAGTTGAAAAAGAAGGCGGCATGGCAAGCGCAATTGAAAAAGGCATTCCAAAAACTCGCATAGAAGAAGCTGCTGCTCGCAAGCAAGCTCGCATAGACGGCGGCGCAGACGCAATTATTGGCGTGAACAAATATCGCCTTGAAAAAGAAGCCGCTTTGGATATTTTGGAAGTGGATAACACAGCGGTTAGAAGCAGCCAGGTTGCTCGCTTGGAAGAGGTTCGCAAAGGCAGAAACCAAGCCGATGTTGATAGTGCTTTGACTGCAATCACAAATTGCTTCTCTGAATGGAAAGACGGCAAAAAGAGCAATGCAAATTTATTGGACTTGGCGGTGAAGGCTGCTCGTGTTCGCACTACGCTCGGTGAAATTTCCGATGCTGTTGAGAAAGTTGTTGGTCGCTATAATGCGGTAATTCACAGGATAAGTGGTGTGTATAGTTCTGAAATAGGTAGCAATGCGGAATTCAAGGAAGTTCAGACTATGACTGATACTTTTGAGAAAAAGAAAGGCCGTCGCCCACGCATAATGGTGGCGAAAATGGGCCAAGATGGGCACGACAGGGGAGCCAAAGTGGTTTCCACAGGTTATGCGGATATGGGCTTTACGGTTGACATTGGGCCTTTGTTCCAGACTCCGGAAGAAGCAGCTCGCATGGCGGTTGAAAACGATGATGATGTTCTGGGCGTGAGCTCTCTCGCAGCCGGACATAAGACTCTTGTTCCGCAAGTGATTGCGGAGCTTAAGAAGCTTGGCCGTGAAGACATCATGGTTGTAGCCGGCGGCGTGATTCCTGCGCAGGATTATGATTATCTTTACAAGGCTGGTGTTGCGGGCGTATTTGGCCCCGGAACTCCGATTGCCACGGCCGGCAAAAAGATGATGGAGTTGCTGCTCAGCGAATAAGGAGATTTAGATGCAAAAGTTCATTACTTTTAACGACAACACCGGCAGGTGTCAGTTCATAAACTGCCTTCATCTCATAAGGTTTGAGGTGAAGGAGAGCACAAATATTTCAGGTGTGTGCGTGAAGTTCTTTTTGTCTCAAGACAAGGATATTGAGTGGAACAGAACTTGCGATAATGTGAAGGAAAGAATAAAGGAAATACACGGCAAACTGTTGGCTTATATCAAGAGTGATGACCGGGTGCTTGGGCTGGAATGATTACCTCACCCAAATCTTTCGCCGGCCTTTTCCCAATTCGCTAAATTCCACCACGCCTTTATCCAGTCTGCACGAACATTTTTGTATTTCAAATAATACGCATGCTCCCATACATCTATCACAATTATGGGAATTAAATTCAAACTTATGGGGCTAATCTGATCGTGGGTATCAACGATGTCCAGTTCGCCGGATTGTTTTTTTACCAGCCACACCCAGCCGGAACCGAAATGCGCCATAGCCTTTGCCGTGAATGCTTCTGCAAAAGATTCAAAGCTTCCCCATTTTGCATCTATGGCCTTAGCCAGTTCGCCAGCGGCTTTGCCGGTTCCTTTTGGAGTTAGAGATTCCCAAAACAGACAATGGTTGCTATAACCGCCACCATGATTTCTCAACGCTGCACGCTGAGGCTCGGGAGCGGAGTCCAAGCTGGTTAAAATTTCCGTTATGGTTTTATTTTGCCAACCTGCTGCCTCAACGGCTTTGTTAAGGTTTGCAGTGTATGCGGCGTGATGCTTTGAGTAGTGTATTTCTACCGTAGTGGCATCGTAGTGGGGTTCAAGCTCGTTGAATCCGTAAGCTAATTTGGGTAATTCAAAAGTCATAAGTGTAATTTAGAAAAGTTGGCAAGCACCCACACCATAGCCGGTAAACCGGGAAAATCCTTCCCTTGAGCACCGCTTTTCAAAACCTTGCAGCCGATATTCGCAGCCATTTCTTGCAATGCGTTCCCACCACACCACGGGCTATAATTCGTGGCTAACAGCACAACACCATCGCTTATGTCTCTGCACTTCGCAGCCAGTGGCTCAAAGTCTTTTGCAACGCTGAATGTTTTTTTGCCGTTCTTCGCAAAACTCGGCGGGTCTATCACTATGGCTCCGAACTTCTTGCCTTTTTTCACCGCCCAGTTCACATATTCCTCAGCACTGCCGCAAAAGAATTCACCCTCCAGATCATTCAATGCGAAATTCTCCTTGCCTCTGTTCAAAATCTTTTTGCTGATATCAACGTTCACAACCCTGCTTGCGCCGTTTTTCTTAGCATAAACCCCAAAAGAACAAGTGTAGGCGAACAAATTCAAAACATCCTTGCCCTTGCACATTTTCCCAAACATCTGCCGAGCGTCACGCATATCCAAAAAGAGCCCCGGGTTCAAGGTATCCAGCAAATCAACAGCAAATTTGCAACCGTTCTCTTCAACAATGGTTTTTGAATTGCTGCCAAACACAGCCTTTATTTGGCTACGGTCTTCAAATCTGTATTTTACCGCAATAAATTCGGGGGAAAAGCGTTTTTTTACCATTTCAACCAATGTTTGCTCGTATTTAAGCATTTTTTCATTGAAAAACTGAATTTGGTAATGAGCAGCGTATTTATCTATAGTTATGCCATCTAAGCCATCTGCGATTCCGTTGCAAATTCGATAAGCATCAAACATTTTTCTATATTACCTCCAATGGCTAAGGTTAAACTTACAAAA
>WQSZ01000064.1 GCA_009787645.1 Candidatus Fibrimonadales bacterium
AAAAAATTTCTATATTAATGGCTCCTGGGAAGGTGACCGAGCTGGCCGAAGGTGCGTCCCTGCTAAGGACGTGTGGGCCTAAAGCCCACCGCGAGTTCGAATCTCGCCCTTCCCGTTAAATTAGCATTGATCCTGTTAACCTAACATCGCTCTGATTCTTAGATTCTCGTGGTTCTTGATATCGTCAAAATACAGGGGATCAGTCAATTTTTTATCGATTAAAAAAGATATTTTGCTGTTTAAATCCCGTGCTACTCCCAAATCGCTTACAACCATTATTATGGTAGTTTTGTAAAGAGTCTTTAGATTGTCCACCAGAGATAACAGATTTACACGGCTGTTTTTGTCCAAGCCGGCGGTGGGCTCGTCTAATAGTAGAACTTTTGCGTTGAGCGCCCAGGAACGTGCTATGGCAACTCGCTTTCGCATGCCCAAGGAAAGGGAATATGGGTATTCGTCTGCAAAGCTGCTGGCCAACATCAGCAAAAGCGCGCGATCCACTTTTTGCTTAATCTCATCTTCCGTGCCCATTTTATGGTAGCGCAGAGGAATTGTTATGTTGTCTCTTACCGTTAAATCCGAGATTAAAGCATCGTTCTGAAACACAAAGCCTATGCCTTTTTGAGCCATGGAAAGAGCCGTCCATTCGCTTTGTTTTACAGGCTCGCCAAACAACACAATCTCTCCGGACATGGCTTTTTCCAAGCCGGCAATTACCTTCAAAAGAGTGCTCTTGCCCTCACCGGACTTTCCGGTTATGCAAACCATATCGCCTTTATCAAGGAAAAGATTAACGCCGTTTAGGATATTGATAGCAGCGTAATTGAATTTAAGATTTTTTATTGAGACACTTTCCATTTATTTCTTTTTCTTTTTAAAAGGTCTCGGTTGCCGGCGATGAACTTCCATTATGATTTCTCTGATCTCTCTTAAAAATTCCTCTGCCAGATTAAGAGCTTCGGGGGTAAAAGTCTCAAGAGCATCCCATAAATGCCCGTAAACAATAAACAGATTCTGGGCTTCCTCAAACTCTATGTCCAAACTCGCTTGCAGGTATGCTACTATATTTTGCGCTTGATCTCGTTTTTTCTCATCTCCGGATTTAATTGCATGCATAAGGAGCAGAGCCTTTTCCAAAAGCATTTGATGAGATTTTAATTTGCCGGCAGTATATGCCGCTCCGTAGGCATAAAGCCTAACTGCTTCTTTATGTTCCCAATCCGGCTCAGCCGGTTCAGCCACTTCCGGTTCAGCCACTTAACTCTGCCCCAGCAATGCAAGCATGGAATTTCTTGAAATATCTTGAAAATTGCGTTGTGCCATCACTGCGCTTTGGTTTAGAATTTCTTCTCTGGCCTTGTCCATAGCGGCTTTGGCAAAATCCAAATCCTCTATCATCTGAAGCGCAGCGGTGGTGTTGATGTTCATGTTTGAGTTGTTATTGTAAGCGTGTTCCAAACGATTGGTTTGAACGCCAAAGCTCACCCTTGATTCCAGAACAGTTTTGTTGGCTTGCTCTATGCCATCCATAGCGGCAACAGCACCTGCTCTGGTGGATATATCCAACTGCGCAACGCCAATGGCATCTGGAGTTAAGTTGTGCGGCGCAACATCTATTTGGTTAGCTCCGCCGGCATTTGGGCCAACTTGTAGTTTGCCTGTGCCATCGCTCATGGGGCTTTGGCCGGAGAGCAAGTCTTGCGTGTTGAACTGTGTGCTTTTTGTTTGCCTGTCTATTTCCTTTTTTAATTCCTGGAATTCGCCGTTCAGGGCCTTGCGGTCGCTATCTGTCAGGGTATCATTGGCGGCCTGGGTACTAAGCTCACGCATGCGGGTTAGCATATCGGATATGCCTTGGGTTGCGCCTTCGCCTATGTTCATTGCGCTAATGCCATCGCCTATGTTTATGGCGTTGGCTTTGTATCCGCGCGACATGGATTCAAGCAGTTTTGCAATAGCCAACCCTGCCGCATTGTCTTGCGCACGATTGATTTCCTTTCCGGTGCCCATTTTTTCATGGACTTTGGAAAGCTTCTTTTGCCTTTCGCTAATCTGGTGGTTTAGCCCTAACCCAGAAGCTTTATCTATTAACATGGCCATACAATACCCCGCTAAGCTTTGGATAATATACAATTATCCTATATCGTATATCGGTATAAAATGGAATAACTTTAGCATTTTTTTCAAGATTTCACTTTTTTTGTCACTTTTTTCAAAAAAAATCTTTTAAAATGCGTCTAAGTATATATGAGGAAGAAAAAAGATTGTTTTGCCATGCCAAGGGGTTCCAGAAAAACCAGAAAATTGTTTGACGGTTCGTTCAAGTTCATCATGACTAAGGCCAGCACCGCTGCCATAGTGCACTTGATCAACGGGATTTACAAGAAAAATTACCCGCCTGATACAATAGTTGAGGTCAGGAAGCCAAGGGAGTATATAACAGAGGACCCGGAATCGGGGGCTCTGGGCGAAACATTCACCGATATGGTCGTAACACTGTCCAACGGAGACTGCAAGGACACATATCTCATAGAAGCGCAGATAAAAGACGACATGGAAATATCTCTGAGGATTTTTAACTACAGCATACAGATAGCTATGGAGAATAAGGTTATTTCCGAAGACGGCACGCACCTGCAAATAGACATGCCGGCTCCAGCAGTGATTTACTGGGAGACGAGCAAGACGAAGGACTTTTTGACCATAGAGATGCGCTTTCCGGGCAATAAAAGCGTTGTTTACCAAGTTCCAGCCTTCAAGGTTTTGGAGCATAGCGTTTCCGAGCTTGAGCATCTAGCCTTGCTTTTGCCGTTTTACCTTTTGAAGATTCGGGCTGAATTGAGGAAGAGCGAATCTGATTCCGGAAAGAGGAGAGAGCTTGCTAGAAAACTGGCAGGTTATATGAATGAGATAGCAGAAACTTTGCATAAAAGCCGTGAAAATAGCTATATTACGGATAATGATGTTGTGATGCTCAAGGAGCGCATGGCTAAAATGCACAGAGAGCTATATGGTGGATACAAGGAGTTTACAGGAGTTAACATGACTTTGGAGCAGATGTATAATACGAGCGTGCTCAAGAAAATTGATGAAGCTGAAGCTAGAGCTGCGAAAGCCGAAAAGCTTGGTTTAAATAAAGGTTTTAGCAAAGGCTTAAATCAAGGCTTAACCCAGGGCTTAACCCAAGCTGCCAAGGCTATGAAAGATGCCGGTGATACCGTGAGTAAAATCATGCGTTGCACCGGACTTTCTCGCCGCAAGATTATGGCTTTGTGATACGCAGCCAAGCATAATGTTCGCTAAGTGAAGGACTAAATTTCTATTTTCCCCACTATGAACCTAAACGAAATCATTGCGAATCCGACAAAGGTTAACTTAAACGCCGCCTCTTTGGGGCCTGCGCGAATAGACTCTCCGGTCAAAGGTCAATCATTTGTTGACGAAAACAGCCGAGTGAGCCTTGTTACTTATCTTGCGCAGATGGAAGTATTGAGAAACAAAAGCATCCCATCATTGGAAGCCGCCGGGCCTCGCCAAAAAATATTTTTTGACCCTGCGCAAACACGGGTGGCAATAGTTACCTGCGGTGGTTTGTGCCCCGGGCTGAACAATGTGATAAAAGGCCTGGTTCAAGTTTTAACTTACGATTACGGCGTAAGAATGATATTCGGCGTTCCTTATGGCTACAGAGGGTTAAACCCGCGATATGGCTTAACCGCAGTACGCCTGAGCCCGGACAAAGTTGATGATATTCACGAAGATGGCGGCACAATTCTGGGTAGCTCAAGAGGCGACCAAGACGTAAAAACCATGGTGGATACCCTCTTAATGCAGCTCGATGTAAACGTTCTGTTCTGCATTGGCGGAGACGGCACTTTGAAAGGCGCCAAGGATATAGTGAATGAAATTACCAGAAGAAAAGCCCATATTTCCGTTGTTTGCATACCAAAAACCATAGACAACGATTTGAACCTCATAGACCGCACATTTGGTTTTGAAACCTGTGTTCAGTCTGCTGCGGAAATAATAAAAAGCGCCCATATTGAGGCACAGGGCATTCATGACGGTCTTGGCTTGGTAAAGGTCATGGGAAGAGACTCCGGTTTTATAGCAGCCCACGCAAGTTTGGCCAGTTCGGTGACCAACTTTTGCATAATTCCGGAAATTCCGGTTGTGCTGGATGGCCCAACAGGGCTTTTTAAAGCGTTGGAACGGCGTTACAGGCATAAAGACCACGCTGTTATGGTTGTGGCAGAGGGTGCCGGGCAAGACTTGTTTACCGAGCAAGCCAATATGGATGCAAGCGGAAATATTCTCAAACACGATATAGGATTGTTTTTGGTGGAAAAAATCACTGAGTTTTTCAGAAATTCGGGCAAAGAGATCAACGTAAAGTATATAGACCCCAGCTATATAATAAGAAGCATTCCGGCAAACAGCTCCGATGCAATTTTCTGCTTCCAATTGGCTGAAAAAGCCGTTCATGCGGCTATGGCCGGCAAAACAAATATTGTAATAGGCAGTTTTAACGGCGTTTTTGTGCTTGTACCATTGGCTTGTGTTATAAGTGAGCGCAAAAAAATAGACACAACGAGCGCTCTTTGGCATGCAGTTACCGGAGCCACCAGGCAAAAGGACTATTTTGCGGAGGACGCTTTTGAGAATGAGCTTCCTAACCGTTCGGCGGCCCAAGATTTTGAAGCTCTTTTTTGAACAACTCATGACGTTTCATTGACGTTTTGCTTAATTTTTTTATAAAAATTAAGCAAAAAATCAAAAAAATGCATTTAAATTCCTAAAAATTAAAAAAATAGGTGACAAAACCGAAAAAAAAAGTTAAATTTGTGACTATGACGTTGAAGATTGTGAAAGAAGCAAAACCCAAGATTAAACGTAATGTGTATTTTCAGTATTTGAATGAGATATCACAAATACCATTGCTGACGAGGGAGGAAGAAAACCTTTTGCTTCAAAGGGTGTCTAATGGAGACAAAGCGGCTCTTAACCATTTGGTTAAGGCTAATTTGCGTTTTGTGATACGTGTTGCGAATTTATATAAAGGACAAGGCCTGGACCTAAACGATTTGATAAATGAGGGCAATTTGGGGTTAATGGAGGCCGCAGTTCGCTTTGATTCCTCAAAAAACATAAAATTTATAAGCTACGCTGTGTGGTGGGTAAGGCAAAACATAATAAAGGCTATCAACGAAAAAGCCCGTTTGGTGAGAATTTCTGCGGAAAAAGAGTTGATTTTGCGCCGTTTTGCCAGAAAAGGCGGCAGATTAAAGCAAGTTGTTGGTGGAACCCAGGTGATAGACCCCAAATCTTTGGAAGGCTACAGCCGCTACAATGCGGAAGAAATAGAGAAAATCCTTCAAATGGGTGTAAAATCTTCCAGCCTCGATGCTCCTGTTGGCGAAGACGGAGATACCAGCCTCATAAGCATAACCCCTGATGTCGCAGATGATGCTTCAAACATATTTTTCCAAAAAAGCAGAAAAGGGTTGATAAGAAAATTGCTTTCCGAATATTTAACGCCCACCGAACTCAAAGTTATAAACCTGTTCTATGGTTTTGATTCGGGCGCAAAGAATAATTTGCAGGAGATAGCCCAGACCACAGGCTTGACAAAAGAAAAAGTGCGCCAATACAGGGAGTCTGCAATGGCAAAACTCAGGACTGCAAAAGACTTGAAAGACATTTTGACGGAAGCCAGCTAGGTTGCATATATGCCTTGCCCTTTTTGCGCTAAATCGGAACCTGTTCGCATAGAGATAAAAGCTTTGGATTTACGTATTTGCCCGAGTTGCTTGGCCACATTTATGCCGGCAAGCAAATTTTCAACACTCCGTGAAGTATTAAGCAGTTCTACAAAAGCCGCTTGGATGCGCAAATTAACCATGATAGGAGCAGACCCAAATGTTTGCCCTTACACGGAGGCAGACATCGCATGTTTGGAGCACAACGTTCCGTTAGTTCAAGGCGCAATTCCCGGTTATAGCTTCGAGGGTAAGGTACCTACTTGTTGCGATTTACAGCATTTGCCACCATCTTTGATGAAGTATGTTTTGCAGTACAGTTTAGGTGGCGCATCTGCAACCTTGGGAGCTGGCTTTGGCAGGTCAAAGCCCATGCCGGCAAATCCATTGGCTAAATTTTTGGGCAAAATAGCGTTTTTTTTCTTTGAAAAAAAGAAAAAAGTTGATGATGGCTTTGAACGTTTGCAATATGAATCCAAATTCCAAGGTGTTTTAGGTGAGTGGGTTGACTGAAATAATCATAAAAATCATCAAATTTTACCAAAAAATACATCCGGCATTTTTCAGCGGTTGTTGCCGGTTTTACCCTTCCTGTTCAAATTATGCGATAGAAGCTTTGCAAATTCACGGTTTAATAAAAGGCTGCGGATTAACTGTTTGGCGTATCCTTAGGTGCCAGCCCTTCTGCAAGAGTGGCTATGACCCTGTTCCCACACGCACTTAGCTCTTTCCAGTCCGCATTTTTCACATTCATGTTTATTATAGCCATAACCCACAGCGGTTTTTTGAAGTTTTTGGCTGAATTGAAGAATATTGGCCGTAAAATTCGGCGGCAGTGGTTGCGAAATGCGGCGCATCCGTTCTTTTTCTTGGCAATAAGGCAGAATCTGGTGCAAGAATCTGGCGCAGGCAGCGTTTTTATGCTTAAAACGCCGAATTTTAACCTTTTTCCTTTTGAGGCAACCTCGCTATAAGAAGCTTTTGATGGAAACCTAAAGGATTTCAGCACTGCTTTTTATAAAGCTAGTCGATTATTTCTTGTAAAGCTCGTCGCTTACGGTAAGCCTTTTGCGGCCTTTAGCACGGCGGCGGCTAAGTACGTCGCGACCCCAGCGGTCTTCCATTCGGTGCATAAAACCGTGTTTATTGGCGCGTTTGCGATTATGAGGCTGAAATGTTCTTTTCATAGGAAAGATAAATATAGTAATTTTTTATTGCCGTGTCAAGGGTAGCAGCTCATTTTATTTGCTATATTATATCACTTAAATCTTAACGGAGATCTTATGAATATACGAATTTTCCCCTCGCTGGTGTTTTTTGCCACGGTTTCAATAGTGTTCCATTCTTGCTCGGAGCTAGGAGGTACTGGGTCTGACCAGAATTCAACCCCAAATTACAGATGGTGTGTGAATACCGGAAAGGAAGAATGTTCAAATGAAAGTAACCTTTTAGTTAATGCCGAGGTTTGCGCAAGTTTATTTGGCGGTGTGCTCAGGGAAACTTGCCCTGGCACATATAAAGAGAAATATACCGGCCCTTATACCGGATATTGCTATACAGCGTATGATGACTGGTGTGGCAAATATGAAGAAGAAGAAACATGCAGAAACGATTGCGGTGGTGAATATAGCGGTGGTTGTGGTGTGCCGATTCTAAATTGCGGTGTTGAAGGTTATTGCTTTTTAGGTAATGAGTGCTATGAACACTCGGAACTCATGTGCAATAAATATGAAGGTAAATTTTATTCAACCGAGTCAAAGTGTCAAGAAAATATCATTGCTTATACCGGATATTGCTATACAGCGTATGATAACTGGTGTGGCAAATATTATACTGAATATGAATGCAGAAACGATTGTGGTGGTGAATATGGCGGTGGTTGTGGTGTGCCGATTCTAAATTGCGGTGTTGAAGGTTATTGCCTTTTAGATAATTGGTGCGATGAAAGCTCGGAATTCATGTGCAATAAATATGGTGGCGAGCTTTATTCAACCGAGTCGAAGTGCCA
The DNA here is from genome assembly GCA_009787645.1 of Candidatus Fibrimonadales bacterium. GTDB lineage: Bacteria > Fibrobacterota > Fibrobacteria > Fibrobacterales > Fibrobacteraceae > Fibrimonas. Next base: position 7,768 of record WQSZ01000064.1, read on the forward strand.
AGAAAAGACCATTGCTTATACCGGATATTGCTATACAGCGTATGATGACTGGTGTGGCACCTTGCATGAGACTGAAGATGAATGCAGAAACGATTGCGATTATGAATATGGCGGTGGTTGTGGCGTGCCGGTTCTAAATTGTAATTAAGCCTGTCTAATCCTCGAATTTTCTGAAATTTTTTTCGCATCATCTTTTGCGATTAAGTCTTGGCGTTTGTCGTGCTGTTTTTTGCCACGGCAGATTGCTACTTCAAGTTTGGCTTTGCGTTTTTTAAAATATAATTTTAATGGAATTAAAGTAAGTCCTTTTACGTTAACGGCTTTCTGCATTTTTTCTATCTCATGTTTGTGCGCAAGAATCTTTCTTCGCCTGGCAGGTATGTGATTGAACTGGTTCGCTTGCGAATATTCATTTATGTGCGCACCTACCAGCCAAAGCTCCCCGCTTTCCGAAATATCAACCCAAGCTTCGCTAAGGCTTATATGCCCGGCTCTAATAGATTTAACTTCTGAGCCTACTAAAACCATTCCTGTTTCAAAACACTCCAGTATCTCATACTGATGAGAGGCCTTGCGATTGTGGATCGCCGAAAATTTTTGATTGCTTTGCATAACCGCAAGTAAATGTAGAAAGATTTTCTATATTATACATCAAGGAGTATAATTATGTCTGTGATTCATTTAACGGAAGATTCCTTTAAGAAGCTAATCCAATCCAACCAGCTTGTTCTGGTGGACTTTTGGGCGCCATGGTGCGGACCTTGCATGGCCCTAGGCCCTATTATGGATAAGTTAAGCGACTTGTATAAGGATAAGGCGGTTGTAGCCAAGGTGAACATTGATGAGGTTCCGCAGCTTGCTGTGGAACTCGATGTCAGCTCAATCCCTACGGTGAAGTTCTTTAAGAACGGACAAGAAATTGAAAGCTTGAGTGCTGCTTACCCGCAAAGCAAGTACCAGCAGATTATGGAGGCAAATCTATAATGGCAGATAAATTGGAAGAACTTTTTCGTTTACAAGAAACTTTAAATAATTTTGTGTTTGAAAAACAGGACCTGCGAGACAAATACGGCAAGGTCCTGACAATGGCGGCTATTAGAGAGCAAGTTCAAAACGGCGAACCTTTGGGTTCAAACACCGAGGTCAATCAGTGGCTTCGTAAATACTTGGAAGCTCTAAACGACGAGAGTCGTGAGCTGGGTGAGGAATTGCTCTGGAAATGGTGGAGCAAAGACAAGCTTGATATGCAGAATATAAGAATAGAAATAGTTGACCAACTGCATTTTTGGCTATCGCTGGCGATGACTGCCGGCATGGATGCGGAAAAAGTATTTGATATTTATATGCAAAAAAACAAAGTAAATATAGAACGGCAAAATGCCGGCTATAGCAAGGACAATAAAAATGAGGCTGATAACAGGGGCATTAATTAGTTTAATAGCTTTGCTCCTTTTTTCCTGCAAGTCTGAGAAACAGGCTCATGGGGGAGGGGGGAGGGGCGCTCAGACTGTTAAGGTTGAGGCTGTTATTGCTGTTTCGGAGGAGTTGAAAAGCTCGGTTAGGGGTGTTGGAATTTTGCAACCGGCAAAGGAAGTTGATATTCAAGCGGAAATGGCCGGAAAAATTCAGGTGGTTTATTTTAAGGATGGGCAAAATGTAAGATCGGGAGAACCTCTTGTAAAGATTGAAGATGCGAATTTAAGAGCGATAATGTCTAGGGTTTCTTCAAAATTGTCACTTGCCAGAAGCATTGCGAATAGAAAAAAACAGCAGTTTGAGGCCGGCGCAATTTCATCGCAGGAATGGGAAGCTGTTTGGGCAGATTTTAAAGTGACAGAGGCGGATTCTGTAGAAGCTGCGGTAAATTTGCGTAAAACGTTGATTCAAGCTCCTTTTGAGGGGAAATTGGGTATAAGCAAAGTGACAATCGGAAAACATATTTCTATTAACGATTATATTGTGAAAATTGTCCAAAAATATCCGTTGAAGGTGGATTTTTCCGTTGCAGACAAATATGCTTCTGTTCTTAAGCCGGGCATGGAGGTGGAATTTATTCGCAATGCGGTTAGCTACAAAGCGGTGATTGAGGCTTTGGAAAATGCTTTGGACGGTTCCACAAGAACTTTGCTTGCGAGGGCGGTCATACAGGGTCAGCCAGAGGAACTTGTGCCGGGAGCACCGCTTGAGTTTGCGTTGAATTTGCCGTCTAAAGAGACTTTGACTGTTCCGCCGGAAGCTATAGGAAGTGATGCTCTTGGCAGCAATGTGTATTTGTATAAAGGCGGCAAGGCTAAGCTCACTCGCATAAATCTAGGAGTGAGGCTTGTGGACAGGGTTGAGGTTTTGTCCGGGATCAGCGTTGGAGACACTGTGCTGTGCGTGGGAGCGTCTCCGGTTAGGAATGGCGGCAGCGTTGAGATTAGCAGGATAAGGAATTAGAATCGCACTTGTCCTCTGAGCTTTCCGTTTCCAGCGTGCAGTGCTGAAAGCGGCTATAGCTACAGGAGCAAGCATGTCAGGCGCAAGCCTGATAACCGTATATAATTTGCGAATCTTTTTATCTAAGCTAACGGAAAGCGGTTCTACAATTTTTGAGATGCCGTCCAGAAATTTGCCGGAGTGGACAAGCGAAGCGGCAAAAGTGCGAAGCTATGGGGAGTCGAGCCTGGCAGTGTTTAAGAATACCATTTCTCCGGACAAATAACCGACGCGATTTTGTATATTGATTACAGAGAAATTATATTCCTATGGGAGGTATGTATGAAAACGGGT
>WQSZ01000065.1 GCA_009787645.1 Candidatus Fibrimonadales bacterium
GCCGAAATCGGAAAAACCATAAAGGTTCCGAGCGTTGCAGAAGCAGCGGTAGGCTCTATTTTGGAACTCAAGTCCGTATTGCTGTTCGCCGATGGCGAATCTATAAGCGTAGGCACCCCTGTCTTGGAAAAAGCATCCGTTAAGGTTGAAGTTCTTTCCCACGATAGATTCGAGAAAGTCTCTACCGTAAAAAAGAAACGCCGTACTCGCTACGAGCGTCGCCACGGACATCGCCAGGGCTACACAGAGGTGCTTGTAACCGAAATCTCTGCCGCAGGCAAAAGCGCAAAAATGGACCCTCAGGTAGCGGTTCGCCAGCGTGCCCGCATAGCAGCTCTTGCAAAGCTAAAAGAGCAGGGTAAACCGTTAACCCGCAAGGAAAAAATTGCTGCGGACATAGCTGCGGGCAAAGAGCCCAAGCCGGTTCGCAAAGAGAAATTCCTTAAGAAAACAGCCGCAAAGGAGGGATAAACAATGGCACACAAAAAAGGTCAAGGTTCAGTCCGCAATGGTCGCGATTCAAAATCCAAGCGTTTGGGTGTAAAGAAATTCGGCGGCGAAAAGGTAATAGCCGGCAACATTTTAGTTCGTCAGCGCGGCACACAGTTTCACAAAGGCAACAATGTAGGCATAGGCGTGGATCACACGTTGTTTGCGTTGATTGACGGTTTTGTGAAATTTGAGCACATAGATAAAAGACGCCAAAAGATAAGCGTATATCCTCCGGCAACTGCCTGAGCAACGCAAAATCTAACCCCTCTTTTAGAGGGGTATTTTGAATCACTCTCCAGCGTGCTTGATTCCCAAAATATCAAGCTCATTCTCGTTTAGACCAACTCCTCTTAGCATTAGCCTGTTTCCCTTGAGGCTCTCAATTGAGTTTATGCCCATTCCACCCATCATCTCTTTTATCTCATGCTTCCAGGCTGTGAGCAAGTTCACCAACCGTTTGTAGCCGATGTCGGGGTTTAGGCGCTTTACAAGCTCTGGTATCTGCGTTGCTATGCCCCAGTTGCACTTGCCGCTGTGGCAGCTCCTGCACAAGTGGCAGCCAAGGGCTAGGAGGGCTCCCGTTGCTATGTAAACGCAGTCTGCCCCTAGGGCGACTGCCTTCACAATGTCTGCGCTTGAGCGTATGCTGCCGCCCACAACTATGGACACGCTGTCTCGGATGCCCTCGTCCCTGAGCCGCTTGTCTGTGGCGGCAAGAGCGAGTTCAATGGGTATGCCAACGTGGTCACGGATGCGAGTGGGGGCTGCGCCCGTGCCGCCTCTGAAGCCGTCAATGGCTATGATGTCTGCGCCGCTGCGGGCTATGCCGCTCGCTATGGCCGCCACATTGTGCACAGCGGCTATTTTCACTATCACGGGCTTCTTGTAATCTGTTGCCTCTTTGAGCGAGAACACGAGTTGCCGCAAGTCTTCTATGGAGTAGATGTCGTGGTGAGGGGCAGGGGATATGGCGTCTGAGCCTTCGGGGATCATGCGGGTGCGGGAGATGTCGCCAACTATCTTGGTGCCGGGAAGGTGGCCGCCTATGCCGGGCTTGGCTCCCTGACCCATCTTAATTTCAATGGCAACTCCGCTGTTTAGGTAATGAGGATGAACACCAAAACGGCCAGAAGCCACCTGCACTATCGTGTTCTTGCCGTAGCGGTAGAAATCATCGTGGAGGCCGCCTTCACCTGTGTTGTAGAGAATGCCAAGCTCCTCGGCGGCACGGGCAAGGCTCTCGTGGGCGTTGTAGCTGATTGAGCCGTAGCTCATGGCAGAGAACATCACCGGCATGGAGAGCGATACCTGCGGAGGGAGGTTGTTCACTATGCGGCCCTGCTCGTTGCGAACAATGCCGGAGGGCTTTCTGCCCAAGAACACCTTGGTTTCCATAGGTTCACGCAAGGGGTCAATAGAAGGGTTGGTCACCTGCGAGGCGTTGAGGAGGATCTTGTCAAAGTAAACCGGATATTTTTCTGGGTTACCCATGCCTGAGAGGAGAACGCCGCCCGTGCTAGCCTGGCGATAAAGTTCGTCTATGGTCTTACCGCTCCAGTTCACATTTTCCTTGTAAGTGTTGCCGCTTTTGACTATTTTGAGCGCACGTGTGGGGCACAGGGTTACGCAACGGTGGCAGTTCACGCATTTAGAGTCGTCGCATGTCATTCGGCCGGAGTCTTCCAGATATTCATGCACTTGGTTGGAACACTGTTGCTCGCAAGCACGGCAGGTTATGCACCTGTCATAGTTTCTGGCTACTTCGTATTCGGGATATAAATAATTGACTGCCATTATAAGTTACCTCCATTCAAATTCACAATTACCGGCTGGCCGCCCTTGGGCGCCCATATTTTGTCAAGATTGGGTTCAATAATTCTAATAGCCGCCTCTTCGCTTGATATGTAAACCGTGTCTCCTCGCTCGCCAACCACCATGCTTCTGAGTTTCAAGCGATCGTTCAAGGCCATTAGGCCGTTTTCATAGCCCACGATAATTGAGAAGGGTCCGGTTATCAACTGCGCAGAGAACATCACACGCAGGTATTCGTGTATTTCCTTTTCTTCGGGGGGCATGCGGTCTATGGTTTGCCAGAACGGAGCTGCTATAATAGATGCAATCTCTTTAAAACTGAGTTTTTGTTTTCTATGCAGATAATCTATTATATAAGCGATAACCTCTGAATCTGTTTGGAGCGTGCATTTGTAGCCGTACATTTCAATTGCACGGCGATTTGCATCGTAAGAGGAGATTTCGCCGTTGTGCACCAGGGAGTAGTCCAGCAGGGCAAAGGGATGTGCGCCGCCCCACCAGCCAGGGGTGTTGGTTGGGTAGCGTCCGTGCGCTGTGAAGCACCAGCCTTCGTATTCCTCAAGTTTGTAAAAATGCCCGACATCTTCCGGAAATCCCACTGCTTTGAACACTCCCATATTTTTGCCGCTGGAAAACACATGAGCCCCATTTATTTTGGTGTTTATGCGAAAAACGCACTTGGCTGTGAATTCACGTTCATCGAGCTGGCTGTCTGCGAGCTTGGTGGGCAGAGGTATTACAAAATAACGCCAAATGAGCGGCTCGTCTGTGATTTCCTTGATTTTCCTTGTTGGGATTTTTGAGAGGTTTATAATATCAAAATGCTTTTCTAAAAATTCTTCGCACTCTTTTTTGGCGGTAGTGGAATCGTAGAACACGTGCATTGCATAGTAGTTTTTGTATTCGGGGTAAATCCCGTAAGCTGCAAAGCCACCACCAAGACCGTTTGAGCGGTCGTGCATAACGGCTATGGACTTTATAATAGCTGCGCCGCTCATGCGCTTCCCGGACTTGTTTATAATGCCCGAAATAGCGCAGCCTGATGGTATTCTTGTTTCTCCTTCCAATAGCATAAGCATCTTCCTCAAAATAAAAAAAGCGGTGTTTTCCCCTTATTGCAAGGAAAAACACACGCCTTTGTGTGCAATCTGTGGAAATATAGAAATTTTTTAAAGCACTGTCAAGGGCAACTTTTGCCGGTAGTGATGGATGCTGGCGATAATCGGTTACTTAGCCACGTGGTTTGCAATCTGCAAAACCAAAGTTCTAACTTTTGCCGCTGCACGTCCTGGGGTTGCTCCATAAGCTAGTACTCCAGGAAATTCCGAAATTTCGGCTATCCAGCAGTCCGCCGTATCTTGTTTAAATTTAACATCAAAATGCATGGATATTAATATAGAAAATAAAAAGGCGAGCCTCAGCCTCAAGCCTCAGGCTCAGGCTTGACAGAATCGAAAAATTTTTCTATATTATAGCTCAATCACACAAAGGCGTGTGTTTTTCCTTTATAGGGGAGAAACACCGCCTTTTCTAGTTTTTTGAGGTAAATTGAGCTATGAAAAGAGTTTACGTTAATGAAAAATGGTGCCTGGGTTGCCATTTGTGCGAATATTATTGCTCATTCGCCGGAACCAATGAGAAAGATATGGCAAGGGCCCTTAAAGATATTAAAATTAACCCCAGAATAAAAATTGAAGAAAAAGACGGCATTAGCTTTGCGGTTTCTTGCAGGCATTGCCATGAGCCTTTATGCGTTAAGGGCTGCATCACAGGTGCTCTTTCCATTAAAGACGGAGTTATCACCATTAACAAGGACAAATGCGTTGGTTGCTACACCTGCATTTTGTGCTGCCCTTACGGAGCAATTTCATCTTCGGAAGATGGTGCGGTGCAAAAGTGCGAACTGTGCAAGGGAACTCCTGCATGCGTGAAAGGGTGCCCTAACGAGGCTATAGTTTTTGAGGAGAGAGAAGCATGAAATACGTAATTATAGGCAATTCTACGGCGGCGGTCGGTGCTATTGAGGGTATTCGCCAAATTGATGGAAAGGGCGAGATTATCGTGATTTCCAGCGAACCGCATCATACATATTCACGCCCGCTTATTTCTTATCTCTTGCTCGGCAAAACTACGGAAGAGAAAATGAAGTACAGAGGTGATGATTTTTACACCAAGAACAATGTTAAGTTTATAAATGCGATGGCTACGGAGATTAAGGGCAAAGAAGTTGTTTTGTCCGGCGGCGAGCGTATAGCTTTTGACAAATTGCTTGTCGCAACCGGTTCTTCGCCTGTTGTTCCGCCCTTTGAGGTTAAGGGAGCAAAGGAAAAATTCACATTCGCAAGTCTTGACGATGCGAAAAAACTGGACAAGGTACTTGACAAAAATAAGCGAGTTTTGATTGTGGGAGCCGGGCTTATAGGCCTTAAATGCGCTGAGGGCATTTTGAAAAGAGTTGCCCATATAACGGTAGTTGATCTTGCTCCGAGAATTTTATCCAGCATTTTAGATGAGGGCGGCGCAAAGCTGGTTCAGAATCATCTTGAGGCTCAGGGTATTGAGTTCAAGCTTGGGACAGGTTTTGACAAAGACGCAGATTTTGATATTCTCGTTGTTGCGGTTGGTGTTCGCCCAAACACTGATCTTTTGAAGGACATCGCAAAAATTGAGCGTGGCATTGTTGTGAATGTGAAGTCCGAGACTTCTGCGCCCGATATTTACTCTGCCGGTGATTGCACGCAGTCTCCTCAGATTTTGCCCAATGCTTATATGCAGGGCGAGTGCGCCGGAGTGAACATGGCTGGCGGCGAAAAGGTTTTTGACAAGTCTATTCCTATGAATGCGATAGGCTTTTTCGGTTTGCATATTATCACGGCCGGCAGTTATGTTGGAGATGTGTATTCCGATGATGATGTGCAGAGCGGCAATTACAAGAGGCTGTTTTATAGCGACAATAAGCTGAACGGCTATATTCTCATAGGCAATGTTGACAAAGCCGGCATTTACACGAGTTTGATTCGTGAGCAGACAGCGCTTGATTCCATAGATTTTGCGTTGGTGTGTGAGAAGCCGGGGCTTATGGCATTTAAGAGAGAAGTGAGAAAGAAGAAGCTGGGGTAGATGCTCCTGTTTTTCTATATTGCATCTCATGGACCTAGCCCCCTTTATTCGACACATTCCCGATTTTCCCAAGCCGGGAGTCATCTTTCGGGACATAACACCCTTGCTCGCAGATGCTAAGGTATTTGATTACGCAGTGGATAAAATGGTAGAGCCTTTTTTAGATATGAAAATTCAAAAGGTTGTGGCTATTGAAGCACGAGGTTTTATTCTCGGCACTATGGCGGCTAACAAATTGAAGGCCGGTTTTGTGCCGATTCGCAAAAAAGGCAAGCTGCCGTTTAAAACGGATTCGGAAGAATGTTCTCTGGAATACGGCTCCGCAATCATTGAAATTCACGTAGATGCATTCAAAGAGGGCGAACATGTTCTGCTTTTAGACGATGTTTTGGCGACCGGTGGAACAATGGCCGCAACTTGCCGTTTGGTTGAAAGGCAAAAAGCGATTATAAAAGGCATATCATTCTTGTGCGAACTTGATTCTTTGAAAGGAAAAGATGTACTGAAATATCCCGTTAACTCTGTTTTGCATTTTTGATTATGACAACAGCACTTTTTCTTTTAGCAGACGGTTTTGAAGAGCTTGAATTCATAGCTCCCTACGATATTTTGCATAGAGGCGGAATAGATGTGATAACAGCCTCCATAAATGATAAAAATGAAGTAACAGGTGCGCACGGTTTAAGAGTATTAGCAGATTTTCAATTACCCTCTTATAAAGAACTGCCCGAAGGGCGAGGTGTAAATATGCTGATTTTACCCGGCGGTGGTTTGGGTACGGAAAATTTATTGAAAAGCCAACTGGTAAAAGATTTGCTCATTAAAAGTTATGCGGCAGGCAAAAAAATCGCAGCAATATGCGCTGCGCCAAAAGTATTGGCAAATGCCGGAATTCTAAAAACCCACGAAGCTACGAGTTATCCGGGCGCAAGAGCAGACGTAGAGCCGCTTTGCAAAAAATACTTAGATGTTCCGGTAGCAGTAAGCGAAAACATAATCACATCGAGAAGTGCAGGAACAGCCGCCGAATTCGGATTCACCCTGCTATCCATCTTAACGAACTTCGAAACCTCAGACGAAGTAAAACGAAAAATGTTCTTCTAAGTGCGTTATAATATGCGAAATCATGTAAATCCTTTAATCCTGCTAATCATGATTCAGACGTTTTCATTCGCAGAGAACATCGGAGCTAAAGCATACATCAAAGTCAATGCGGGAGTATGGGGCGCACCAACCGCAAATGCATTCGCCTCAGACACAATGGAAAATTTCGGCAGCAACTGGCGGGCATTGCAAATACCATTGGAAACAGGTCGCTATTTTGAAACACTCCCTCCTTTTTTCATTCTCGGACTTGGCGCAAATTACAAAGAATACTTTATAATCCACGCAGAATTTCCCCTAAGGCGAGACTTGGAAGCATGGTATCAAGACTCCTACAAACGCACTTATACTTTTGACCCATCGGAACTGGACTTAAACGTTCCTACTCAAGCTTGGGGTCAATGGAATAATCCTGTTGGTTTTGTAAAATTCGGTCGCTTTAAACCAGAAATTGCACCGACACCCAACTCAATAATTCTGGGCGGCGCGCCTCACCACGATGCAATTCATTGGAAGTTTTCCGCAGGAATTGCAAGATACGATTTACTGATAATCTCTTTGAATGCCTGGCTAACAGAAGAGGAGCAAAAAACTCAAGAAACAGTCACAGTACCCAACGCAAGAAACAGAACCTACACCCAGCCCACAAAAAATCTGTTGTTGCACAGAGTTGGCATTGACGGCGGCTGGGGCTATATTTCAATAATAGAGCAGAGTTTGATAGGCGGAAAAAATTTGGAGTTCAGAGATTTTTCTCCGTTCATGGCATGGCACAACAATTTCAACTATGGTTACAGCAAAATGAGCACCGCATTTGAAGCGGGCTTAAGACCCATAAAAAATTCCGAATTCTATTGGCAGTTTGCTATAGAAGACATTCAAAGCCCGGTTGGAGAAAAAGAAGGCGACAAAGGCTACACAACGCTTGCATTCCTAGCCGGGTACAAGCAGAAAATACCTCTTGGAATATATGGCGAGCTTGATAGCAGAATAGATGCGGTTCGCACTGACCCGCAATACAACAACAACAAAGTTCCTTTGCAAAAAATGACAAGCAGAAAAATTTACAACAGCAATTTCCGCGAGCAGGGAAATCCCAACTTCGCAGATATGTACATAGTTGACTACCCGCTAGGCTACCGCCGAGGCCCGGATGCAATAGACTTATGGTGGAACCTGCAATACACAAACTCAGCCAAAACATTTAACGCAGAATTAGAAACAGCCTACCTGAGGCAAGGCGAGTGCAACCTCTATTCCGATCACGACGAATGCAGCCAAAGCAAAATATTGAGCGGCAAAGGAGAAAAATCATTGTTAATGGATTTTTTAGCAAATTATGTTTACAATAAATACATAAAAATCTACACCGGCGCCGGATTTTACGACAACGACAAATGGGTGAAGGCTGGGATAACCTTCTGTCTGAACCAGAATTCACAGGATTCGCAAGATTAACAGAATTGTGCAAATCTTAATTCCGGAAATTCTGATAATTCTGTGAATTCCGGTTCAGACGTTTTCTAAATTTCACACATGCCTGAACAACAGCCGCCACCGGAACCTCCGAAAAACAACAAACCGCCATTGCCGCAAATGCCGCCTATGCGATCTAAGAATTTTTTCTTTATCGCTGCAATGTGCCTGTTGGCTGTGGTTATGCTCAGATTATATTCGGAAGACCCTGTAAAAGAAATTTCCCGCACACAGCTTATGCGGTGGATGGCAGATTCAACTGTAAGCATAGACTCACTCAGCATTCGCTCAATCGCAGACGGCGTGGAAATAATCGGTAAACGCAGGCTCTCGCCGGGTGAAAAGCCACTGGGTATAAAGCCTGGGCTCTTTGGCAAAGAACAGATGCCGTCAAATATTGAACCGTTCCGCTCTTATATGCTCTACATTCCTGATTCCACGGTTAGGGAATGGGAAAGCACAGGAAAAACCGTGCGTATTTTGCACGATGACAGTTCTTGGCTGGGGCACTTGTTCGCATTTTTGCCGCTGATTTTGATAATGGTTCTGTTCTGGGTTATGATGGCCAGGCAAGCCGGAGGCTTTGGGGGGCGGGGTCTATTCTCCTTTGGCAAAAGCAAGGCTATTTTAATTGGCAACGATAAAAATAAAACCACATTCAAAGATGTTGCGGGTTGTGATGAGGCAAAAGCGGATTTGGAAGAACTTGTATCTTTTTTAAAAGACCCTAAAAAATTTGACAAGCTTGGAGGCCGCATTCCAAAAGGCGTGTTGCTGGTTGGACCTCCGGGTACAGGCAAAACTTTGCTTGCAAGAGCTGTGGCTGGAGAAGCCGGAGTTAATTTTTACAGCATGAGCGGTTCTGATTTTGTTGAGATGTTCGTTGGCGTTGGCGCAAGCCGTGTTCGTGATTTATTTGAAACGGGAAAAAAGAACGCACCCTGCATTTTATTTATAGACGAAATTGACGCAGTTGGCCGGCAACGTGGCGCAGGGCTTGGCGGCGGCCATGACGAGCGTGAGCAGACTTTGAATCAGTTGTTGGTTGAGATGGATGGCTTTGCTCCGAATGAAGGCGTTATTCTGGTTGCGGCAACTAACCGCCCGGATGTGCTGGACAAGGCGTTGCTTAGGCCCGGTCGTTTTGACAGGCAGGTTGTTGTTGGCTTGCCGGATTTAGTTGGCCGTGAGGCGATTTTGAGGGTGCATTTGGAAAAGCGCAAAGTGCCGCTAGACAAGGAAGTAAATGTAAGGGATGTTGCAAAAGGCACACCGGGGCTTGCAGGCGCAGATTTGGAAAATCTTGTGAACGAGGCAGCTCTTATGGCAGCACGTTTTGGCAATCCCACAGTCACGCAGTTGGACTTTGAAGAGGCGAGGGACAAATTGTGGATGGGCGCAGAGAGAAAATCCCTGTTGATGACCGAAGAAGATAAAAAAATGGTAGCATATCACGAAGCCGGCCACGCTCTTATAAATCTTTTATGCAAAGATGCAGATCCTTTGCACAAACTGACCATAATCCCAAGAGGCAGGGCGCTTGGCGTAACTCTTTCACTTCCGGAAAACGACAAAGTTTCCATGAGCAAGGAATCCGCAGAGGATCAGATTGCGATTTTAATGGCAGGCCGTTTGGCTCAGTTGCTTGTTTTCAATAAGCAGACCACGGGGGCTTCCAACGACATTGCTCGTGCAACGGAATTAGCTAGAAAAATGGTAACCGAGTGGGGTTTCTGCGAAAAGTTGGGCCCAATAGCTTACAGCAAAAACAACGATGAAATCTTCTTGGGTCGTGAGATAAGCAAGCCAAAAGAGATGAGCGAAAAAACTGCGGAAATGATAGACAATGCGGTAAATCAAATAATCAAAGCTCAAGTTGAAAGGGTGAACGCATTGTTAGCAGAAAATCGCAGCAAATTGGACGCTTTGAGCGAGGCCCTTATGGAGCACGAGGTATTGAACCGTGAAGAGATAGACAAGGTGATGGAAGGCGAATCCTTAGCGAGCACTCAAAAAAGCCGTCAATATCAGCAACGCAAAGAACGTGAAACCCAGGAACACAAAAAAGTAGAACCCCCACCGGAACCAACCGCCTGATTACCCACAACTTCCCCGAAGTTTCATCAATAAAACTCTAGAATTTGCCATTTTTATGTCATTTCTTAGCTAATTTCATTTTTTTTGTCACTTTTTCAAAAAAAAATCTTTTAAAATGCGTCTAATAGGCAAAACCTAAAAGAGGAGTCCATTTTATGGAAACTGCGTTCAAAACGAACAGAGAGTACAAAAGCAGCAT
>WQSZ01000066.1 GCA_009787645.1 Candidatus Fibrimonadales bacterium
GCGCTTTGCCCCAGAATGCCTTTGTGTGGAAAGTATATCCGTTTGCCTCTTTCGGAGAGAACTCGATAGGCAACACAAGATTCCATGCCCAGATTTGTGTTCAGGGTCTTAGCTAAGTCGGTGAGAGAGTTTTTCATTGTTGGGTAAAATAGAAAATAAGCTCTTCAACTCCTCACCCGTTATCTCCCTGTAATCCCCTACAGCTAAGTCTCCTAGCGTTATGTTGCCAAAGCTTACTCGCTTTAGGTCTTCTATGTGGTAATGCAGGGAGTGGAGCATTTTGCGGATTTCACGGTTTTTGCCCTCTGTTAGCACCAGTTCTACAAAGCCGTCATCTATGTAAATGTCTTTTACTCGGCCAATTTCGCCGTCCCCTATGTCTATGCCATTCAAGAGGCTTTCCATGGCTTTGCGTGAGAGCATGCGGCTTGTCCACACCAGATAGCTGCGTTCTATTTGGTATTTTGGGTGCGTCAGTTTGTAAACCAGCTCGCCGTCATCTGAGAGCAGAATTAGACCACGGCTTTGCAGGTCAAGCCTGCCTATGTATTTGAGGGTTGAGAAGCCACTGGGCAGGCAGTCGTAGATGGTTTTTCTTCCTTGAGGGTCTGTTGTGGTGCAGATTACGCCGGGAGGTTTGTGGAATGCGATTGTGGTATGCTGCTTTACGGCTTCAACTTTTTTGCCGTCTATTGCTACTATGTCTGTTTCGCTGATTTGCGTGAAGAGATCTTTTACCGTAACGCCGTTGACGGAGACCTTACCTTCAAGGATAAGGCTTTCGGCTTTGCGCCTGCTGGCAACTCCGCATTGCGATATGTATTGGTTTATGCGCAAGAGGGTAATATAAAAAAAAGACCCCCGTCTTTCGGCGGGAGCCTTTAACTCTATGGTTAAAATTATCCAAGTAATCCAAGGACCGATTGCGGTAGCGAGTTGGCTTGCGCCAACATGCTGGTGGCACTCTGAACCATAATCTGGTTCTTGGTGAAGTTTGTCGTTTCTTTTGCGAAGTCTGTGTCGCGTATGCGGCTCTCAGCGTCTTGAGTGTTGAACTCAAGGTTGGCTATGTTATTAACCGTGTATTCCAAGCGGTTAATGAAAGTACCGATTCCGGCACGAGTTCCGCTTATGCTCTTGATTGCACCGTCGAGGGCATCAATAGCCTTGTAGATCTCTTTGGTGTCTGCACCGGCAGCTGCATCAGGCTTGCCTGTAGCAGGGTCCATCTTGTATCCGGAAATGCTAATCTCGGCGAAGTTAACCAGATCACCTGGAGTACCGGTCTGGGAAGTTCCAGCGTACCTGCCAATAACGAAGTTTCTGAGATCCTTGTCGTTGGTTATGCCATCAGCCGGGTCTATGAAGTTTATGCCGTGGTATGTGACCGGGGTCTGGTTGGCGCTTATGCCGCCATAGTTGGAGCTGTAGTTTGCGCCCACTTGCAAAGTCCAGGATTGAGCAGCTTTAGTTGTTGCGTCAACAACGCCGAAGCTGTTGTTTGCGTTTGGGGTTGTTCCTGTGCCTGCGTAGGTTCCGTTGGACAACAGGTTTTTGCCGTTGTAGTCTGTGCTTAAAGCTATGCGGCCTATTTCTTTGCTAAGTTCCTGGAATTCATCGTCAAGATATTTGCGCTCAGTGCTTGTCAAGGTGTCGTTGGCAGATTGAATTGCCAGCTCACGTTGCCTTTGCATTATGTTAGTGATTTCTGCCAGGCCGCCTTCGGCTATCTGCAATGCGGCTATGCCGTCTTGAGAGTTCTGTTTGGCTTTTCCGAGACCCCTGATTTGGGTTCTCATTTGCTCAGACATGGCCAATCCTGCTGCGTCATCTTGAGCACGGTTGATTTTAAGGCCTGTTGAGAGTTTTTCAAGTGACTTGCTCATCGCTGTGTTGTTTGAGTAGAGAGCGTGTTGTGTCACCATTGCGCGAATATTGTGGTTGATTTGCATAGAGTTAACCTCCGTGTTGGGTTCATCCTTTCGGCATCCTTGCCTCTGGAGCCTCATCCTTTTCCGGCACTCGCCGGCAACTCAGATTTTGGCAGTCAGTTCTTTTTTCTTTTTATGTTATAGGCTATTTTGAGAAAAACCTTTAATCTTTTTGTTTACAGGTTTTATTTACTATATTTAACACCTATAATAGGAGTTTCACATGACTAAAAGGGTTTATCTTTTCGGTAAAGGCATTACGGAAGGCAATGGTTCGCAGCGTAATTTGCTCGGCGGTAAAGGCGCAGGGCTTGCAGAAATGGCAAAAAGAGGTTTTAACGTTCCTCCAGGATTTACAATCACAACGGATGTTTGCACTGAATATTATGAACATAAGCGCAAAATACCGGCAGGGCTAGACACAGAGGTTAAAAAAGCCATCACAGCAATAGAAAAACAAACAGGAAAGCAGTTTGGAGGGAACAAAAACCCGCTTTTGGTGGCAGTTCGCTCAGGAGCAAGGGAATCCATGCCGGGAATGATGGATACCATCCTTAATTTGGGTTTAAACGATACCACAGTGGAAGTACTTAAGGCAAAAAGCCAAAACGGACGCTTTGCCTACGATTCTTACCGCCGCTTTATTCAAATGTATTCCGGCGTAGTTTTGCAGATTGAGCGTGCAAATGAGCACGAACATGACCCATTTGAGGTTATTTTAACAGATGCCCGCAATAAAAGGGGAGTGGTGCACGATAACCAACTGCCCGAAGAAGACCTGAAAGGCATAATATCGCAATTCAAAAAACTGATTATGGAAAAAACGGGAAAAGCCTTCCCCAGCGACCCTTTTAAGCAACTGGAAGGCGCAATAGGGGCCGTATTCACCAGTTGGATGAACGAACGTGCCATCCTTTACCGCCGCAAATACAAAATACCGGAAGAATGGGGAACCGCAGTGAATGTTCAATCCATGGTGTTTGGCAATTTGGGCGATAGCTCCGGAACGGGCGTTGCATTTACCCGCAATCCGGCTAACGGCGACAATGAGTTCTACGGAGAGTTCCTAGTGAACGCTCAAGGTGAAGATGTGGTTGCAGGCATTCGCACACCGCTGAAAATATCCTCAATGGCCACCACGCCTAATTTGGAGCATTGCTTCAAGGAATTATGCGATATTCGCAAACTGCTTGAAAAAGAATTCGGCGATATGCAGGATTTTGAGTTTACCATAGAAGACGGCAAACTGTATATGCTCCAAACCAGAAACGGCAAACGCACCGCAAGAGCTTATGTTAAAATAGCGCACGAAATGGTAAAACAGGGTCTTATGACCCAAGAACACGCCATAGCAAGCGCAGACCCTGAGGCAATAGAGCAATTGCTGGCTCCCGTATTCAACAAAGATGCGTATCAAAAAGCCATATCTGAGAAACGCCTGCTCACAAAAGGCTTGCCCGCCGGGCCGGGCGCAGCATCTGGAACCTTAGCCTTTACCGCAGAAAAAGCGGAACGCTGGGCAATGCTTGGGCCTGTAGTGCTGGCTCGTGTTGAAACCAGCCCCGAAGATTTGCGTGGAATGATAGCTGCAAGCGGCATAGTCACAGCTAAAGGCGGTGTTTCCAGCCACGCTGCTGTGGTTGCAAGGCAAATGGGCAAGGTTTGCGTTGTTGGAGCCTCTGATATGGACATCAATTACTCTACCGGAATTTTGACCTGCGGAGACAAAGTGATGAAAGAGGGAGACTTCATTTCTATCAATGGTTCCACAGGCGAAGTGATAAGCGAGAAAATAGACACCGCTCCGTCTGAATTAGTTCAGGTGCTGATAGATAAAACTCTTTCTCCAAAGGATTCCGAACTATTTGCGGATTACGATTTTATAATGAAGCTCGCAGACAAATACCGCAAACTGGGAATTCGCACAAATGCGGATCAGCCGGAACAGGCTATGAACGCAGTGGCATTCGGAGCAGACGGCATTGGGCTTTGCCGTACAGAGCACATGTTCTTCAAAGGCGATCGCATTGACCTTGTGCGTGAAATGATAATTTTTGCCCCGATTTATGCGGAGTACAAGGCAAAACTCGCTGAACGTCCAAGCGATGCTGTTTTGCTGGAAAACGAATACCACATTCCAATCAGGCATTTCCGTTATGCTCTGGAAAGATTGCTGCCCATTCAGCAAGAAGATTTTGAGGGTTTATTCATGGCAATGGGCGAGCATCCTGTTACCGTGCGTTATCTTGACCCGCCTTTGCACGAATTTTTACCGTCTTCAAAAGACCAGATAGACGAACTCGCTCGCAAGCTCAATGTTCATTTTGCGCAGGTTTCGCAAACCGTTTCGTCTTTGCATGAATCAAATCCCATGCTTGGCCACAGAGGTTGCCGTTTGGGAATAGTGTACCCGGAAATTTCTGAGATGCAGAGCCGTGCTTTGTTCCGTGCAGCTTTGGCTGTAGCGGCAAAGACCAAGAGAACTCCGCATCCTGAAATTATGATTCCTCTCGTTGGCTTTGACAGAGAGCTTGAGTTGCAGCTTGAAATTGTGCACAGGGTTGCAAAAGAGGAATTCGCAGCAGCAAAGCGCACTTTGGAATACAAGGTTGGAACCATGATCGAAATTCCAAGAGCAGCGATTACCGCAGAGCAAATAGCAAAGCATGCGGAATTCTTCTCATTCGGCACAAACGATTTAACGCAAACCACACTGGGCATGAGCCGTGATGACGCAGGTCATTTCTTGCCCTTCTACGAAAAGGAAGCCGGAATTATAAAGAGCGATCCTTTTGCGACTCTGGACCAGACCGGCGTTGGCAAGCTTATGGAAATCGCCGTTCAAGGCGGCCGTGCAACACGCCCGGGCATTAAGCTCGGAATTTGCGGCGAGCACGGCGGCGATCCGAGTTCAATCGATTTCTGCAATCGTTTGGGTTTAAACTATGTAAGCTGTTCTCCGTTCAGGGTGCCGGTAGCAAGAATAGCAGCGGCAAAGTCTGCGGTGAAAGATCCGCAATTCGCCTCCAAAACAGCGGGAAAACATAAAGCAGAAAAAGCCAAGGTTGTGAAGAAAGCTAAAGTGGCAAAGAAGAAAAAACTCTAGTTTTCTACATTAACCCCATGATTAGATTTTTTGCCGTTATATCTTTGCTTATACTATCCTGCGAGAAATCAACGGAGCGATATGTAGGTGAGTCACCAAAATACTCTTCGTATCTTGATGTCCCCGGAATATCACAAGAAGAAATTCAGGCAATAGAGGCTCTTAAAGAAGAGCAAGCTACCTTTGTTTACGGAATGATAATGACTAACGAGACATTTTACGATGAAGACGGTGAAATTAAAGGGTTTTCCGCTCTATTCTGTAAGTGGCTTACGGAATTTTTCGGAATTGAGTTTAAACCCGCTATTTATAGCTGGGATGAATTGGTAACAGGGCTTGAAAACGGCGAAATCGATTTTTCCGGCGAGCTTACAGCCACGGAAGAACGCCGCAAAACATATTTTATGACAGATGCCATAGCCGAGCGCACTATAAAGTATATGCGGCTGGCCGGCAGCATGCCTATTCCTATGATTTCTGTGTACAGGCCGCTACGGTACGCTTTTTTAGAAGGCTCTACTACAGTTACCGATGTTTCTGCGACTCTGAAAGGAGAAAATTTTGAAGTTATCCTTGTAAACAATAGCGAAGAAGCTTACGATTTGCTCAAAAGCGGCGGAATAGATGCTTTTTATGGCGAAGGCATTGAGGCATTTTTTGATGTTTATACGGACGTGGTTTCTTATGACGCTTTCCCTGTAATTTATGGGCCGGTTTCTCTTACAACGCAAAAACAGAAGCTTGTGCCTATTATCTCGGTTATGCAAAAAACTTTGGAAAATGATGGAATAAGGTATTTGATAGAGTTGTATAACAAAGGGCAGCGAGACTATAAAAAGCATAAGTTTTTCAAGCATATTCTTAATGAAGAAGAGCGGATATTCATACTCGCAAATCCGGTTATATCTTATGCTGCGGAAGTTGATAATTATCCCATAAGCTTTTACAACAAACATGACAAACAGTGGCAGGGAGTGTTTTTTGATGTGCTGACTGGAATAGAGTCGCTAACAGGAATTAACTTTGAGCTTGGCACAAATCTCGGCACCAATTGGTCTGAAATGCTTGAAATGCTTAAAGCCGGAGAAGTTTCGCTGGTATCGGATCTTGTTCAGACCAAAGAGAGGCAGGGTAATTTTTTATGGCCGAAAAATTCTATACTGCAATCCAAACATGCTCTTATATCAAAAACCTCGTTTCATGATGCAAATATAAATGAAATTTTGCGCATGAAAATAGGGTTGTTTAAGGGAACCGTGCATGCAGATTTATTTAACACATGGTTTCCTAATCATCCCAACGCCATAGAGTATGAAACCGTGACGGCTGCTTTTGCGGCTTTGGAGAGAAACGAGGTTGATATGGTGATGGCAAGCCAGTACCTTCTGCTCTTTTTAACAAATTATATGGAGTTTACCGGATATAAAATCAACATTGTTTTTGATCACTATTTTGAATCGTCTTTAGGCTTTAACAAAGATGAGGTTATTCTGTGCTCTATTATAGACAAGGCCATTGGACAGATAGATATTCCGAAAATTTCAGGAAAATGGATGCGCAAGACTTTTGATTACAGGGCAAAGATAGCGCAGTCCCGGTTGCCGTGGCTTGTTGGCGTATCTGTTTTGCTGTTGATCATAATTATCCTTCTTCTTATTTTGCATCACAGAACTTTAACCGAAGAAAGACGGCTGGAAGTCTTGATAGAGGAGCGCACGGCAGAACTCGTGGAACAGCGCAAGATGCTTGAACGTCTTAGCCTTACCGACCAGTTGACGAATATAGCTAACAGGCGTAATTTTGACGCTCATTTATATTCGGAGTGGCGCAGGGCAACTAGAGAAAAGTTGTCCATAAGCCTGCTGATGCTTGATGTGGATAAGTTTAAGAATTACAACGATACCTACGGTCATCAGAAGGGCGATGAAATTTTAAAAAATGTAGCTCAATGCCTTTTGCATGCAATAAAGCGTCCGTGCGATCTTGCTGCTCGCTGGGG
Organism: Candidatus Fibrimonadales bacterium; assembly: GCA_009787645.1. Lineage (GTDB taxonomy): Bacteria > Fibrobacterota > Fibrobacteria > Fibrobacterales > Fibrobacteraceae > Fibrimonas. Next base: position 7,037 of record WQSZ01000066.1, read on the forward strand.
TGGTGAAGAATTTGCGGTTTTGTTGCCCAACACTCCTTTAAATGGCGCTATTGAGATAGCCGAAGCTATGCGTGCAAATGTTGAGAGAACAACTGATGTAACCGTGAGCATTGGCGTGGCCACGGAAATGCCAATGCCAAGCCATGATGCTTCAATTGACAGTGCTATTGATCATTTTATTTCTGCGGCAGATGATGCTTTATACAAGGCGAAGGCTGCGGGGCGCAATAAAGTTGTTACAAGCAGCATCTGAATCCGACAAACGGATATTCATTCTGCGGATAAAAACTGAATTTTGTCTCTGAGCAACTGCTGGCGTTTTGCGTGTTCCATGCGCCGCCCGCTACCAAAAATAATCCGTCTCTCTGTGCGGGTGTGCTTGTCCATTCCCACAGGTTGCCGCTCATATCGTACATGCCAAAGTAGCTGCGGCAATGCTCGGAAAAACCGGAACGATTGGGTTCTTTTGCCGCTCTCAGATCTGTTGCGCATCTTTTTTGGTTGTATGAATTTCCATAAGGGTAGCGTGAATTTGAATTGCCTTTGCATGCGGCTTGCCATTCTTCCACCGAGCACAATCTTTTTCCGGCACTCTCGCACTGGCGGCTTGCCGCCTCGTGGCTCACCATGTTGCGTGGTTTTTCTCCGTGTTTGTTCGGAAATTCATACGCATCAACGCAAACGCTTTTTCCCTTGACCGGAACGGGAAAGGAATTCTCTGCGCAGTTGTTGTCGCTTGCCATGTCATAAGAGGCGACTTCCCACGGAGAGGCATTTCCCACGGAATCTGTTGCTCTGAAATAAACCTTTCCTGTTTTGTTGTAATTTTCAATTTTTTCTTTTACCGGGTTAATGGAATCGCCAATGGAAATTTCAGTTTCGCATTTTGGTTCACCACAGTCTATGCGCAGGTTTACAGGTTTGTAATAACGACCCGGTGGTGGCAGTATTGATGGCTGGGGCGGTATTGAATCTGTTTTGCGGATTGCGATTGCATCGGTTTTGCCGGCAATGGTATCAATTTTATTTGTGGTTGTATCGGTTTTGATTTTTGTTTTACGGCCTGGGATTGTATCGGTTGCTTTGGCTGTATCGGCTGTATCGGTTTTTATTTTTGCAATGGAATCTGCCGCAATCAGCGAATCTGCTTTTCGCCTTGCCTGTTCTATTGCCAGTTCAAAGGCTTTTTGCCTCAGGGCTTCTTCGTGAGCCAGTCTTTCGAGATCGAGTATTTTGTTCCTGTCGCTTATTTGGCATTGGAAAATTATAAACAGCAACAGGAGTAAAATTATTATGACTATCAAAGCCCAAAAGCGTTGGCGGCCCTTTTTTTTCTCCTCCTCTGTTTCTTGATCGCTAGTCTTCATAGAGTTCTTTCCAGTGGCGTTTTATTTCTTCTTCAATTTCCTTTTTGCTTTGCCTTGTGCGGAAACTGTTACGGTAGGCTATGGATATGTAGCCGGTTTCTTCGGAGATCACTATTATAAGGGCATCGGTTTCTGCGGCCAGCGCTTTGGCGGCTCTGTGGCGCATTCCACCTGAGAGTTCGGCTGCTGCTGCGCCTGTAGGCATTGGAAGCACACAGCCTGCCGCAAGAATTTTATCCCTTGAGATGATTACTGCGCCGTCGTGCAATGGGGTTCCGGGGTAGAACAGCGTGCATACAAGCTTTTTTGAGAAACTGCCGTTTATTATTTCGCCGGAATCCATGTAGGATTTTAGCCCGACTCTTTTTTCAAGTACAATTATGGCTCCGTGGGCTTTTTTTTGCAGTTCCAGAATTGCATCTACTATTTTTCCTGTAATTTCTTCAAGCCCGCTAGGTTTGAAAAACATGGTTTTTAAGCTGAAAACATTGGCTATTTGCCCTATTCTGGTCAACATTCCGCGAATTTCCGGCTGGAACACTATGACAATGGCCACTACGCCCAGAGCTCCCAGCCCTCCAATTAGCCATGCGAGTCCACGCAGGTCAAAGAGCAGCGAGAAAAACCAAACCGCCACCACAAGCACCACGCCAAAGAACATCTGAACGGCACGAGTGCCCTTAAAAAGCCAAAAAAAGCAATAAACTACGCAAGAGATGAGCAATATATCGACAATATCCGTAAACCGGACATCCAAAATACCAAAAAGTTTAAAATCTTCACTGAACACTTATTAGAATGTAGAAAAAAATGTATATTATATATATGCGTAGCTTTCCCCTGTTTTTGCTTTTCCTTGCTGCGAGTATTTTTGCAGCTCCCCTGAATTTGACAGGCATAGTTAAGAATGAAGATGAAGATGTTCTTAAAGATGCTGTTGTTATACTGAAACTGAACAACGATTTACTCGCCTACGCTCGAACTTTGAGCGGTACAGACGGCAGTTTTGTCCTTTTGCCGGGAAAAGATGCTCCGGGTGAAATAACAACTCCCATAGCGAGACAGGTAGAACTTATTCCTGACCGGTTTGCGAGTTATCAGGTTATGGATTTGAGAGGGCGTTCCCATTCTATGAGCGGCCTGCCGCAGGGCATTTATGTTTTGATAGGCAAAACCGACAATGGCAGAAAAGTGAATTTGGGTATGGTTTACCACAGGGGTGGCGAGTTAAAAATTGCGCAAAGCGAGCAGAGGGTTAGAACATTAGCTAAGTCCGTGACATCTTCCGGCGACGAAGTTCAATTGATTGTACGCAAAACCGGTTATTTGCCAAAGGAAGTTGAAATAAGCAGTTTTAGCCAAAATGTAGGCGATGTTGTTTTGGTGCGAGATCCGCTTGAGGCTCGCATTGACGCTGTGATGGCTCTTATGAGTTTGGATCAGAAAATTTACCAGATGACCCAGCCTTTGGTTGGAAGCTTTAATTCCGGAGCTAATTTTTACGGCAGTGTGTTGCACGGCGGAACCGGTTATTCTAACTCGGTTCTGACTTTAATGAATACGGCTCTTAATACAATTGCTTCTCCCAATCCGAGAATTCCTGTTACTTACGGCAAAGATATGATGCACGGAGCTGCGGCGATTGTAGGGGCAACTGTGTTTCCGCACAATATAGGCATGGGCGCAACCAGAGATTCTGCCCTTGT
>WQSZ01000067.1 GCA_009787645.1 Candidatus Fibrimonadales bacterium
TAACATGATTGTAGAGACGCAATGCATTGCGTCTCTACTGTGAAATCCTGAAAATCCCTCTCCATAGCCTGCGCTAGCTCGGCTACTAGGTTCAGACGTTTTCTATATTACCAAACGTGTTCGGCATTATTCAAAAAAAAGGCAATGAAAACAAACTCTGCGGGAAAGTGATCGGTTATGTGAAGGTTCCTAAGCCTGAACCCGGTGGTGGAGAGGAGACTCCTTTTGATGCTCTCGTTAGCCCGGATGGAATTTTAGCCATACAGGGAGACTACTCCAAACACCAGGACTTTGAATCTTTTCGCAACAACTTGCAGCAGACTTTGCCTAAAGGGTTGCAAGAAATTTTGAAACATATATTGGAAGACGAAGATATAAGAGAAACACTTGACAAAACCAAGAAAATCAGCGTTAGCGTTATTCCGCCGAAAAACACCAAGCTGGGAGATTTTTTCCCAGTGCCGGCGCAACTTGTGCCATACCAGTCAGAAGACATACTGCTAAGCGAAGATTGCGATATTTTCTTTTTGGGTGAATATACAACCATCGGCAGCGCACATCTATTTTTAACCGGATTTCCAATACTCTATCAAGCTAAATACAGAGAACAGGCCGAACTGGAAAAAGAACAGGAAGTGGATGCGCTTTTAGCCGAGATAGACGGGCAAAAACCCGTGTCAAGAATAGAATCTGATTGCAACCCTGCGGTTCATTTGATCGGAGAGTTAAGCGATTACAAAGGCAACTTATTGGAATTGCTCGGCGCAAAAGTTTTGCCGGAAATAATGTATGCAATAGAAAAGAATGATACCGAAGGTTTTCAGATAGGCATAAGCGCCCTTCGCCGCTTTATGCGCACATACCCTCACCAGCAAGACCTGGATAAAATGATTTCAATTCTGCAAACCATGAACGGAACCAAACATTCAAGCCCTAACGATTCCAAAATTTTGGCCCTGCTATGTCAAAAAATGAGCGCATTGCATCACGAAGAATTTGAAATTTTACCGGAAATACAACGGAAATTGGAGGAAGCTTGAAAGCTGAAAAATGTGAGCTGGAAGGCCTTTTAATCATTCACCCGGATTTTTTCCCGGACTCACGTGGCTGGTTTTATGAGTCCTATAATGCAGATAAATTCAAAGCCTTGGGCATAAGCACTGTTTTTGTTCAGGACAACCACAGCCGCTCCGTAAAAAATACCTTGCGGGGCCTGCATTACCAGAAGAATCCCGGGCAGGCAAAGCTAGTGCGTTGCACACACGGCAAAATATGGGACGTGGCTGTTGATATTCGCAAAGACAGCCATACCTACGGCAAATGGCATGCCTTGGAACTCAGCGAAGAGAACAGAAAAATCCTCTATATTCCCATCGGGTTTGCCCATGGTTTTTGCGTTCTCTCAGACATTGCAGAGGTTCAATACAAATGCAGCTCCGTGTACAACGGAGCTGAAGAGGCAGGCTATGCTTGGGACGACCCTAAAATTGCCGTAAAATGGCCTGTCAGCGACCCTGTTTTGAGCGACAGGGACCTTAAAAATCCTACTCTTCCGTAGCTTCAGCCGAAGCTTCTTCTGCAGTGCGAACTTTGCGTTCGGTTATGCGGGCAGCCTTACCCTGAAGGTTGCGCATATAGAATATGCGGGACTGGCGAACACTGCCGTGGGCATCTATGGCTATGGAGTCTATCAACGGAGAATGCATCTGGAAAACACGCTCAACACCTATGCCGCTGGATATTTTGCGAACGGTTACTGATGAGCTTATGCCTGTGCCTTTACGCTGGATAACCACGCCCTTAAAGGGCTGAATGCGGCTTTTTGCCTTACCGTCAGCGGTTTTTTCCATAATTTTGATATTAACCGTGACGGTGTCGCCGGCACGGAAATCAAAGGCGTCTTTCTTTTTATTTTCTTGATGTATTGCCTCTATATTAAGCTTGGCCATAAAAACCTCAAAAATTTGGACCTATAAATATAGTAAAAAAAAACCAAATTGTCAAGGGGAAGGGCTATTTTTAAAAAAATTTGCGTTGAAAGCTCCTTGTTTGGAAAAAATAATGTATATTTAGTGATTGGTGCAATTATGAAAATTATTTTTGTAGTGGATGACAGTCCGGTTAATTTGACGAAGGCTAAACAGGCTTTGGATGGCAGCTATCGTGTGCTAACTTTGCTTTCGGCTGAGAATATGTTTACGCTTATTGAAAAAATTACACCGGACCTTATACTGCTGGATATTGAAATGCCAGGAATAGATGGTTTTACAGCTTTGCAAAGATTAAAAGGAAATCCTAAAACCAAATACATTCCCGTAATATTCTTAACAGCCTATAGCGATGAAAACAGAGAAAATCGAGGTTTAGAGCTGGGAGCGGTGGATTTTATAGCCAAACCATTTTCTCCGCCCGTGCTGCTTAACCGCATTTCTCACCATTTGCAGATAGAAGAGCTTATAAGCAAGCAAACGGAGCTGCTAAAGGAGAAGTCTCAGCAGCTTGAACAGCTCAACACCAGCATTATCTCAATTATAGCCGAATTGGTGGAAAATCGTGACAAACTGACCGGTGGCCACATTGAACGTTCCACAAGATATTTGAGAATACTCATTGAGGGAATGCTGGAACGGGATGTTTACGCCTCGGAGTTGAGAGAATGGGATATAGAAGCCGCCATAGCCTCGGCTCGCTTGCATGATGTGGGTAAAATTACCGTCTCTGATTTGATTTTGAACAAGCCCGGTAAACTGACTAAAGATGAATATGAGCAGATAAAAAAACATGCTGCGGCAGGGGAACAGATTATAGACCACATGATGAAGCAAACCAACGGCGGAATATTCTTGTACTATGCGAAGTTCTTTGCCGGCTATCATCATGAGCATTGGGACGGTTCCGGCTATCCTTATGGCTTGAAAGGCGACAAAATTCCGTTGCAGGGCCGTATAATGGCAGTTGTAGATGTTTATGATGCTCTTGTTGCGGAAAGAGTTTACAAACCGCCTTTTTCCCATGAAGAAGCAACACGCATAATAATTTCCGAGAAGGGCAAGCATTTTGACCCTAAGATAGCGGATGTGTTTGCCGAGACTCATGAGAGATTTAAGTTAGAGGCAGAGGCCTTATGAATTTCTTGAAGGCTCAGAGGCTGCTTATGAATAGGCTGCCTTATCTACAAACATTTTTTGTTGTAGCTGCTTTTGCGTTGATGGTTCTTTTAAGCTATTGGTATGTCAGTAGCATTGAAAGAAAGCATTTAATGCGAAATGTGGAAAATGTATTTCAAAATACCTGGGTAAAAATAGAAGCTGATTTGCAAGAGCCTAAATCCAATCTTGCCGGATTTACGCAAACTGTGCGCAATATGATCATAAACGGGCAAGCCGATAAACTGCAGGACTATTTTTCCATAATTTCCAAGGAGTTCTATGATGGGGAGCTTATAAGCGGTTTTGACGGAATTTATGCTTATTTTTACGAATACGGCGATGTTGACGGTAAAAACCGTGCTTTACCGGAGGGTTATGATTCAAAGACACGCCCGTGGTACAAGGATGCAATTGAGGCTAATGGAAAAATAGCACTGACTCAGCCTTATGTCAATCTTCGTTCCGGCTCGGTTGTTGTGACATATTCAAAACTTATTTACGATAATGAAAAGCAACCGTTAGGTGTTGTTGCGTTGAGCGTAAACTTAGACAGAATAGGCAAGTACGCCGTTGAAACTTATATATACGAAGGCAGTTATGGAATACTTTTCGATCAGAATTTTGAGGTTATAGCTCATCCGAATCCTGCTTATTTAGGCATGTCTATGCGCAAAATGAATGACGGCGAAGCTGTTGCGGAGGCTTTGAAAAACGGTCAGCAAATTTCAGACCGTGAGGCACAGGATCATCTAGGCAATAAGTCCGTGCTGTTTTTCAGGCAGTTCCCGAATGGTTGGTATATAGGCATTTTAACTCCGGCAGAAAGATATAATGAGAATTTGGCAAACATGATGCGAACTCTCGCTTTGCTGGGCTTTTCACTTGCGGTTGCGCTTAGCTTTCTATTGCTGCGCATTATATCGGCGAGAATGAAGTCCGATGAACTTATTCAAGTTATGATGGATGCCACTCCTCTTGTTGTGAACCTTTGGAATAAAAAATATCAAAATATCAACACAAATGCAGAGGCTCTCAGGTTGTTCGATTTGTCGAGCAAAGGAGAGTATTTAGACAGATTTTTTGATCTCATGCCAAAGTATCAGCCGGATGGGCGGCTCACTAATGAAAAGGCATTTGAAGTTCTCAACATAGCATTTGAAGAGGGTTATTACCGTTTTGAGTGGATGCACCAAAATCTCAAAGGGGAGCATATTCCTTGCGAAATAACTTTGGTTCGTATTAAATATAAAAATGAATTTATGGTTGTTGGTTATACACGTGATCTGCGTGAGAGCAAAGCCGCTTTGGAAAAAATACGCCAGGCCGACGAATGTGCGCAAGTGTTGTTCAGATCTGCTCCTATGAGCGTGACCATGTTTGATATAAACTCCGATATTATAGACTGCAACCAGGCAGCGCTCAGCTTGCTGGGAATTACGGATAAAAATGAGTATAGCGCAGACAAGCTTTTCAAGTATTCTCCGCCATATCAGCCGGATGGAACACATTCGTTGGAAAAAGCTCTCATAGTTAACAAAAAAGCACGTGAAGAAGGTTTTTGTCGTTTTGAATGGACGCATTTGAACGCCGGCGGCGAGTCTGTGCCGTGCGAGATTTCTCTTGTGGGTGTAAAGTACAAAGGGCAAGATGCTGTTGCCGGATATGCAAGAGATTTGCGTGAACAGCAAGCTACAATGCGTGAAATGCGCAAGGCGGCTATGGCCGAGGCGGGTAACAGGGCTAAGAGCAAATTCCTTGCAACCATGAGCCATGAAATACGCACGCCTATGAATGCTATTTTAGGCATAACGGAAATTCAGCTTCAGGATGATTCTCTGTCAACGCATGTAAAAGAGGCTTTTGGTGAAATTTACAACTCCGGTGAACTGCTGATAGGCATAATCAACGATATTCTCGATCTGTCTAAAATAGAAGCAGACAAGATGGAACTTAAACTGACTAAATACGAAGTTGCAAGCCTTATAAACGATGCTGTGCATTTGAACATGATGCGCAACAGCAAACCTGTGGAGTTTCAGCTTAATGTTGATGAAGATATGCCTTGCGAACTGTTCGGCGATGAGTTGCGCATTAAGCAGATTTTGAACAATCTTCTGTCCAATGCCTATAAATATACGGAATCCGGTAGCATAAAATTGTATGTTCATTCAGAGAAGGAAAAAGTTGAAGATGATCAAGTAATGCTTGTTTTCAGCGTAAGCGATACAGGTCAAGGCATGACGGAAGAGCAGAAAGAATCGCTATTCACTTCGGAATATGCCCGTTTCAATTTGGAAGCTAACCGTTCAATTGAAGGCACTGGCTTGGGTTTGAACATTGTATGGCGTTTGATAAAAATCATGAATGGCACCATATCTGTAGATAGCAGGCCTAATAAGGGCTCTACTTTCACCGTGCGCTTGCCGCAAAAGAAATTGAGTTCCAAAAGCGTGGGCAAAGAGACCGCCGAGAATTTGCAGAATTTCCGCATGACAACTTCTTATAAAAGCAAAAAGGCGAGAATAGTGCGTGAATATATGCCCTACGGAAAGATTTTGATAGTTGATGATGTTGAGTCCAATTTGTATGTAGCCAAAGGGCTTATGGTACTTTACGGTTTGGCTATAGAAGTTGCTTCCAGCGGAATAGAAGCTATTAACAAAATCAAGTCCGGCAATGAATATGATATTGTGTTTATGGATCACATGATGCCGAAGATGGACGGAATAGAAGCTACCAGTATAATAAGGGAATACGGCTATAAAAAGCCGATTGTGGCATTGACGGCTAATGCCGTAACAGGCCAGTCAAAGTTGTTCCTTGACAATGGTTTTGATGAATTCATATCAAAGCCCATAGATATTCGTCAACTCAACGCTGTTCTGAACAAGTTTATTCGTGACAAGCAGTCCCCTGAAGTGCTTGCAGATGCTAGAAAGAAAAAACAGAGCATGGATGAGGCCGAATTCAACGCCAATATTTCCAAAGTGGATTCTACTTTGCTGTCTATTTTCCCTCTTGATGTAAAAAAGTCTTTGCCTGTGATAGAGGGTGTGTTAAAAAACATAGACAATGCCTCCGAAGATGATTTGCATCAGTTTGCCATAAATGTACATGCTTTAAAGAGTGCGCTGGCAAATATAGGTGAAATAGAAGCTTCAAGGCTGGCATTTGTTTTGGAAAAGGCCGGGAAAGACCGTGACAAAAATGCCATAAAAGCCCATTCTCCTACATTGATTTTCGATATTCGCAGCATAATGGAAAAGCTTGAAACAAAGAGGAAAGTTGTAAATGTTACAACCGATGTGGACTCTGATCCCAGGCTTTTGCATGACCAACTGCAAATTATTTGCGATGCCTGCACAGATTACGACGAGAGGCCTATTTACACAGCCCTTGAAGAGCTTAAAGAACACTCCTGGAAGGTGGATACACAAGCCTTAATCGACAAAATATCCGAGCAGATGCTGTACGGCAATTTTGACGAGGTCGGCAAATTGGCCGCAGCACGTCTTTAGTTCCTTGCCCTAGGGCATTTGTTTAAATCCACATTTTAGAAAAGAGGAGGCTTTATGCCGGAGAATATATAAGTTCCTATATTTCTATATTTTTATTATGCAAATGGATTTTTTTAGAAAAACTGTTGTCGCAAATGGACAAAATATAATTGTACCTATTCCTTCGGAGTGGAACGGAGCGGAAATTGAAATAATTGCTTTTCCTGTAAAAAAGATAGATGTGTTAAAAGAAAAAGATGTTACTTGGCAGGCTGGTAATGAAATGCCTAATAGAGAAAATACAAAGCAAAGAATATACATAGATACTTCTATTGTAGGAGGCTTTTTTGACAAAGAATTTGCAGACTCTACAAAAGCTTTATTTGAAAAGCTGAAACAGAAAGAAGTTATTTTTGTGATATCTGATTTATTAAGAAGGGAGTTAATTGCAGCTCCGGAGAATGTGCGTTCTCTGCTAGAGAATTATGAACAAGATTGTTTTGAGCCAGTTAGATTGACGGAAAAAGCTAAAGAGTTGGCAAATGACTATATAACTGAGAAAGTGATTGGCAAAACAAGTTTAGAAGATTGTCAGCACATAGCAATTGCTACATTAAATAAAGTTGATATCTTGGCTAGTTGGAATTTTAAGCATATTGTAAATATAAATAGGATTAGAGGTTATAATAGCGTGAATTTGAAAAATGGTTATGCTACGCTTGAAATCAGAAACCCGAGGGAGCTGGTAGATTATGATTAAAACTGATAGATTAGAAAAAGATTTTGATTGTGTTAAGATGAAGAATGACATCCAGGCAAAAATATATGCTGAGACAAAAGATATGTCTTTTGAGGAGTTAAGTCTATATTTAAATTCGTGTTTGGAAAAAGATTCTTTTTGGCATTCTTTGCAAGAGCGGCACTTTTTTATGGGGTAAGGTAGCGGTTGTTATGCTCACATTTTAGAAGGGAGGAGGCGAGAACATTGCTGTTTTTGAAAGTGGGCTTGTAGAGGCGGCTCGCTTTACATTGGAAAATTACACGCTAAAGTTTTTCTAAATTACATATATATGACACAATTATCCATTGCTATTTTGCCCGGAGACGGTATTGGCCCTGAAATTATGAAAGAAGGGGTCAAGGTTTTAGAGGCAGTCGGCAAAAAGTTCGGGTTTTCCTTGAATTTGGAATGGGCACCTGTAGGTGGCGCAGCTTATGATCTGCATAAACATCCCTTACCTGAAAGCACAATAAAAACAGCCGAAGCTGCCCAAGCCATACTCTTTGGGTCTGTTGGCGGGCCAAAATGGGAGACCTTGCCTCCCGAGCTTCAACCCGAGAGGGGGGCTCTTTTGCCCCTTCGTAAATACTTTAAGCTTTACTGCAACCTTCGCCCTGCCAGAGTGTATAAGGCACTTGCCTCTGCTTGCCCGTTAAGGGCAGATATTGTTGGCGATGGTTTTGACATACTTTGCGTCAGGGAATTGACCGGAGACGTTTATTTTGGGCAGCCTAAGGGCAGAGATGGAAGCGGCGAAGATGAAAAGGGCTTTGACACCATGGTCTATACCAGAAAAGAGGTGGAGCGCATAGCTCGGTTTGCATTTGATGCGGCCATGCTCCGTGGCAAAAAAGTGGCTAGCGTTGACAAGGCCAACGTTTTGACCACAAGTGTTTTTTGGCGAGAAATAGTTAAGGAAATTGCAAAAGGATACCCGGATGTAGAACTTGAGCATATTTATGTGGACAATGCCGCAATGCAGCTCATAAAAAGACCCGGTACCTTTGATGTTATGCTTTGCCCGAATTTGTTCGGGGATATTTTAAGTGATGAATGTGCCATGCTCACAGGCTCAATGGGGCTTTTGCCCAGCGCAAGCCTTGCTGAAGGTACCTTTGGGCTTTACGAACCGGCTGGCGGTTCTGCGCCTGATATAGCGGGTAAGGGTATTGCAAATCCCATTGCGCAAATACTCTCTGCCGCACTTATGCTAAGGTACACTTTTAAACTTGAAGAAGCGGCTCGGGCTATAGAGCTTGCGGTTGAAACTGTGATATCAAAAGGTATTCGTACCGGAGATATTTGGATTGAAGGTTGTAAAAAAGTTGGCACCGAAGAGATTGGTTGTGCCATTGTGGAGGCTATAAATGCTTGAGAGAAAAGATACAGCAAAAGTAATTTTTGTGGTTGATGACAGTGCCGTTAATCTTATAAAGGCAAAACAGGCCCTAGAAAGTCAGTATGATGTTTTCACCATGCTTTCTGCGGCCAAGATGTTTTCCTTACTTGAAAGGTTTACGCCGGATCTTGTTTTGCTAGATATTGAAATGCCGGAGATGGATGGATTTACTGCTTTGCAAAAACTGAGGGAAAACGAGCTGACAGCGCAAATTCCCGTTATATTTTTAACGGCATTTGACGATGAATCCAGAGAATTCCACGGCTTGGAACTTGGTGCTGTGGATTTTATAGCCAAGCCGTTTTCTACGCCAATCATGCTTCGCAGAATATCGAATCACCTGCATGTTCAGGAGTTGATAAAGAAGCGTACGGAGCGCATAGAGCAGTTGCAAAATAACGTTGTATTTGTTTTGGCCGATATGGTTGAAAACAGAGACAAAGTTACTAGCGGCCACGTGGAGCGCACTTGCGATTACATAAGGCTTCTCATAGAAGGAATGCAGGAACGTGGCCTGTATATGGAAGAGATGGACGGTTGGAACAAGGAGATGCTTGTTTACTCCGCCAGATTGCACGATATAGGCAAGATTTCCGTTTCCGATTTGATTTTAAACAAGCCGGCAAAGCTTACTCCGGAAGAATTTGAGGCCATGAAAACCCATTCCAGAGAAGGCGAGCGCATTATCAATCAGATTATCGCAAGAACAGGCGAAGGAATGTTTTTGCGCCATGCAAAGTTTTTTGCCGGTTATCATCACGAGCACTGGAGCGGCGCAGGTTATCACCGTGGTTTAAAAGGCCTGGATATTCCATTGCAAGGCCGCATTATGGCTATAGCAGATGTGTATGATGCCATAACTTCGGAGCGCCCTTATAAAAAGGCATTTACGCACGAAGAAGCGGTGAAAATAATTATGGATGAGGCCGGCAAGCAGTTTGATCCCAAAATAGTTGAAGTATTTTTGGCTATTCAGGACAAATTCAAGTCTGTAAAAGACAGCAAAGCTGCGAGTGTGCCTCCTCCCATTCAGCATACAACTCAATAGTTTCTTAAAAAAGTTTTGTTACCCCCAAAAAATCTCACGCCCCTTGACAGGCACGGAAAAATTTTCTATATTTACTTATAACGTACCCACCCCGCTTCTCGTCAGATCAGCGCAATCGGGTGGGTCTTTTTATTTAAGGAGTATGATGTCAGAGGAACTTAAACCGGTTTATCAAA
>WQSZ01000068.1 GCA_009787645.1 Candidatus Fibrimonadales bacterium
GCAGTAACCCTGTTTTCCAGAATTTCGGTAGTTGGGTTTGTGAGCCGTGTGTAAATATTGCCGAGTTCTTTTAAGCAGAACAAATTAGCGGCGTGCTCTGCGCTATTGAACACGTAAGCAGAGGTTCTGTAAATAGGAACAGCGCGTGCATTGGTTGCGCTATCGTGTTTTTCTTGCCCGGCGTGGACTGCGAGGGTTTCAAGGCGGTATTTTTTCATAGTGGTAATCTAGAAAATATTACACAAAATTTATATAGGGTGAAGTTTCCCCCTGTCTCCAACCGCCTTCGGCGTTTTCCGCCACCCCCTCTTGCCCGGAATTCGTGGCAAAGGGGCAGACACATAGGTCTGCCCCTACGCATGGCAAAAAACAATGCAATCCACAACAACAATGCAAAATATCCCCGTAGAGACGCAATGCATTGCGTCTCTACAATGTCGTATCGTAACAATCCTGAAAATCGGGCTTCAGATGTTTTCTATATCACCCCATAATGGCGAATTTATGCAAAAAACGCCATTTTTCATCCCAAGAACACTTTTTTTCAAAAAAAATGTACACTTCTCCTTGAAAAAATATATATTTATATTCATGACATTTCCAACACGTTCACTTCAACAAGGAGAATAAATATGAATAGGATTGTATCCATTCCCCTCACCGCTATTGTAATAGCAACATCATTAGCCTTCTTTTCCTGTTCTAGCGACAGCAATGACGATGAGCCGGGCAAACAGCAAGGTTCAACCTCGGAAACAGACCCGTCGTCTAGCTCGGTAGCGCAAACTCCGTCATCTAGCTCGGAAGCTCAACCTTCCAGTAGCAGTGAAGGAGCTTCTTCAAGTTCCGAAGAAGTTGTTGCAGAAATTTTATGCGGAACTATTGCTTACGACCCTGAGACTCATTTTTGCCTAGATAATGGTGCAGTCATGGGCACAGAAACAGGTTCAGTCACAGTCACATTAAAATGTGGCGGTAAAACATACACAGCAAGCCAGTTCTGTTCCGGCACAGATGTTCTTAATAAATGCGGCGGTTCTGTAGCATACAACCCTGGAGCAGAATCATGCTGCGGAAGCAATAAACTAACCACCGCAACCCAGTTCTGCCTTGGGAATGCAATCGCTTCTAAGTGTGGCGGCTCAACATTTACCGCAGAGCAGTTCTGCTACAATAACAGCAAAGTTGGGAATAAATGCGGCTCAAGAACGGAAACTTTTGACCCAGATTTGTATGAATGCAAGCCGGAAATCAATTCCAATGGGATATTCTTGAAAAATCCGGTAAGCTATGGCGATGAGAGCTACGAGGCTGTTTTGATAGGCACGCAAACTTGGATGGCACAGAATTTGAACTATGATGCAGATGGCAGCAAATGTTACAACAATTCAGAACCAAACTGTTCCACCTATGGCCGCCTTTACAACTGGGCAACAGCTATGGCTAATTCAGCCAGCTCATCAGCAAACCCCAGCGGAGTCCAAGGCGTGTGCCCTGCTGGCTGGCATATCCCAAGCGATGCGGAGTGGACTGCGCTGACTACAGCGGTTGGCTCAAATCCAGGAGCTAAATTGAAGGCTGCGAGCGGCTGGAACAGCAGCGGCAACGGCACAGACGATTACGGCTTTTCGGCCCTGCCGGGCGGCAACGGCATTTCCAGCGGCCTCTTCAACAATGTCGGCTACCGCGGCCTCTGGTGGAGCAGCACTGAGGGCAATGCTTCCAACGCCTATTACTGGGGCATGATCTACAATGACAGCGATGTGAGCAGGTACGACTTCAGTAAGACAAGTCTGTACTCTGTTCGCTGTGTTCAGGATTAACAACCATTGTCAGAACCCCGATTTTCAGGATTGAAGGATTTACAGGATTGTTAAGCACTACGCTTTGTAATCCTGATAATCGGAAAATCCTGAAAATCGGGGTTCTGACGTTTTAAAAAATGTTTGCATAATGCAAATTTCGTTGTGAATAGGGGCGTATTGTATACGCCCCTTTGCCACGAATTCCGGGCAAGAGGGAGTGGCAGAAAACGCCA
This sequence comes from Candidatus Fibrimonadales bacterium, assembly GCA_009787645.1. Lineage (GTDB taxonomy): Bacteria > Fibrobacterota > Fibrobacteria > Fibrobacterales > Fibrobacteraceae > Fibrimonas. The sequence goes on from WQSZ01000068.1 coordinate 2,039, forward strand.
ACGGCGGTTGGAGACAGGGGGAGACTTCACCCTATATAAATTTTGTGTGATATTTGTGGGTAACAATATTACCTGTTCACTACTCTCGCTGTTTTCCCTTCGCTACGCACAAAGTAAACTCCATTGGCGTTTAAATGCACAGCTGCGTTTGTACCGTTTGCAATGCCTTGTTGCACCAAAGTTCCGGAGACAGTGTAAACGCTCCAAATTTTGCCCGTGGTTAAACCGTTCAATTGCAAAGTGCCGTTCTGCGCCCATGCCTTGAATGAAGTCGGTTGCGGAGCTTTGGCTATTGCAGGGGATGAGAGGATAGATAGATTAATGGTTATCGGTTCCAATTCGTTTGCATATACAAAACCGTATGGTCCGGGCGCGGAGTTCGGTTTATAGGTAGCATAGTGTTTGTTGCCGGAAATAGTCCATCCGTGTGGGTTATTCACAATAGCTATTGTGCCGTTGCCAATAGTTCCGTTTAACTCCAGCATCACAAGGGTTGCAAGTATTTCTTCTTCGGTATCTATTGTTATGTCGCGTGCATTTGCGAATATGGAGGTTATTATGCCGCTAGGCATGTTTGGAGTATTCCACACTTTCAAGTAATAAGAGCCTGCGAAGTTTGGTTTGGCATCGGTTACAACTATGTAATAATCGCCGGACTGAGTTGCTGTGAAGTTGAGGTAAGAATCCAAGTTGTTGCTTGTTTTATAGCCGTCATCATTTTGAGCAACACGTTCATATTCATTTCCGTTTTTTCTGTAAATATACAGATAAGAATCTAAAAAATCTCCCAACAGCTTATCTGAATAAAAGTCTCCTCCCTTTGATGATAGTATTTCTATTTTATTTCCTGCGCCAAGTGTTATTTTATATGTTGCGGCATAGTAGTTGCCTTCCATCAAATCGATCATCTTTCCGCCGTCCACAAACTCCAGTGCCTGATTGTAAACTATTGTTTTAGTGGTGTTATTCAGCAATTGATTCAAACTAACAACTTCTTTTTTTTTCACCTCTTTTATTTCAATTGCGCAAAGCACATCTTCATAAAATTTCTCTATATTATGAGGATCATAATTATCCAGCAGAACATACATGATGCCGTCATTTTCGGCTGTGTAGAGAAGTGTTTGAGTTAGTTCAAAAACGCTATAATCCCATTTGCTGTTATCTGTTACTTTGTCTTCGTTAAAAAAACCTGTTAATTTATCAAACAATGTTATGGAGTAATACATATCGTGTTTTTCTCGAGCAAAATAATGAACATTAACAGAATAAGTTTTGCCTTTTTCTGCGGTGAAGCTATAACCTGCTCCGGGAAAATCCCGACCTCTGATCTCTACCAAGTTAAATGCTGTGCCAAGAGCAGGCAATGCGTCAATGGCAAGAGGCGTATAGTGAATGTTTGAATATAAAGGATCTGCGGGTATCCATACGGTTAAAGTGTGAAACCCCTGTATATCTGGCTCATTGTCTGCTATAACTATGTAGTAATCACCATCTTTTTGTATTATAAGGCTCAGGTAGGAATCCAGGTCTGTTGCAGATATACTTACATTGTGATCTACAAATTCATATTTATCTCCGTTCTTCAAATAGACATCCAAATGAGAATCTCCATCAATTTTTGAAGATTTTATTCTGATTCTGTTTCCTTTAGAGAGCGTTATTTTATATGCTGCTGCCCAGTAGCTTTCGCCGGTTACTCTGAAGTGCTCTTCGGTGTCACCTGCCACTAAATCGGCCAATTGACCGGCTTGGGTGAATGGTATGCTCAGCAGGTTAGTGCCATAGGTGATGGTTTTTACTTTTGCCGGGTTGTCCAGAAGTTCTGTTAAGCTAATGCTTGTTTGCGCCATTGCCGTAGTTAAGCATAGAGCTATGGGGAGAAGTGTAAGCCAAGCAGGACGCATATGAAATAAATATAGAAATTTTCTATATTTAAATAATATATGAAAACAATTTTTGTAGTTGATGATGCAGATACCAATCTGGTTATGGCAAAAGATGCCTTGGAAAATGATTATCGAGTACTCACAATGTCTTCAGCAGTAAAAATGTTTAATATTTTGAATAAAGTAACACCGGATTTGATTTTACTGGATATAGAAATGCCGGAAATGAACGGATTTGCCGCATTGGAAAAGTTGAAACAAAATGAACAAACCGCAAAAATACCGGTTGTATTTTTAACAGCTCATGCTAAAGATCATGACTCTCAATTAGGCGCAGAAGATTTTATCACAAAACCGTTTTCAGTACCTGCATTGCAAAATTGCGTAGCAGAACTTATTAAACAGTCTCATCTTGAGGGATAGGCAACTCGGCTAACGCCTTCGCCGCATCTGCTACACTATCGTTCTTGTAGTCGCTGTGCAAAAGACCGTCTTTGAGCTTTACCGTACGGCTGCTGAAAGTCGCTATGTCCGGCTCGTGAGTGACAAAAACTATTGTTTTATGCTGGCCGTTAAGCTCCTGAAAAAGAGACATTATTTCATAGCTTGTTCTGGTGTCCAAATTTCCCGTTGCTTCGTCTGCCAAAATCATGACCGGATCGTTCACCAAAGCTCTTGCAATGGCAACCCTCTGCTGCTGGCCTCCCGAAAGCTGATTGGGAAAATGGCCGCTGCGATAAGCAAGGCCAACCTTATCAAGGCAAGTCATAGCTCTGTCTCTGCGCTCCTTTGCGGAAATTCCGGAAGAGTAAAGCAAAGGAAGCTCAACTTGTTCCACTGCGCTGGTGCGTGGCAAAAGATTAAAGCTCTGAAACACAAAGCCTATCTTTCTGTTTCTCAGTTGCGCAAGCGCATCTCTTTTCAATTTGTGCGTGGGTTCGCCATCAAGGATATACTCTCCACTCGTAGGTCTGTCCATGCAGCCGAGTGTGTTGAGCAAGGTTGTTTTTCCGCTGCCGCTGGTTCCCATTATGGTCACAAACTCGCCGCTCTCAACGGTAAATGTAACTCCACGCAAAGCGTGCACAACTTCTACGCCCATGCGAAAATCACGTTTAATATGTTTTATGTCTAAAATAATGCTCACAAAGATCCAACTATCTCTAGTATTGTTTCTCTGACAATTCCCGTTGTTTGATTTGCAACGGCAGAAAGAGCCTTGAGAGATTCCGGAGTGTTTATAACGCCGAGCGCAAGAGCAGCTTCTCTGGCAATAGTCTCGTTGGAATTGTCCGCAACAATGCTGCTCAAAGGCGCCAAAAACGATGTGTCGGGAAAATGGCTCATCACTCGGATTGCCGTAATTCTGTTCTCCTGCGCAGCTTCCTTGTTCTTCGCCTCTCTAACAACAAATCTTTTTGCAACCATTCCCCTGTCAATGAAAATCTGTTCCTTTGCGAGTAGAGAATCCAAAGCGAGGTCGTCTGATTTATATCCATCTACAATTAATTGAAATTCCTTTTGCAAATTCTGCATATAACCGCTGTTGGTACCCGACTCGGATTCGTAGTAAAGCATTTCAAGGTAGTCTATTCTGGAGCGCATAAATGCTAAATCCATTTCATGTACAACAAGCTGCTTTCTCAAACTGTCAATCTCTGCCTTTTGGCTATGCAAACCGGGGGAGAAGCCTCCGTTAATGGCAATGGACATGTAAACGCCCGGCGCACGATAGCCGGTTTGCGCTCCCGGATTTTTGATCCTAAACCCGAAATCGCCATCTTCATTGAAGAAGTATCTGTAAAACTCGGTTGCGCCTGCGCTTATATGGAGTGCTTTTACAGGCCTGAAAGACAATCCTAAGTTATGATGAGCAAATCCATACCTGAAAAATCCCTCATAAGCTGCATGCAATTTCTGCGTACCCAAGCTTTTTTCAAACCCCCAAAAAGGCGCAACGGCATCTGCATTCATGCTCGGAAATGCCGAAACTCCGCCCAAAAGCTTCCAGTACTCGCTGCCCCACTCAGCGACTAGGTAAAATTCCCCTGTTTGCTCTTTGCTCTGAGCTTTGGAAACAGAATAAAAATAAGCCTCAGGGCTTTGCACAAAGGCTCTGGCACCGATAGCAACAGCCGGAACCCAATCGTAAGCCTTGGTTATCTGGTCTTTTACGTCTAAAGAAACCGAATTCCCGAACTGAACACCGAACTCCAGAGAGTTAAAAAGCCCAAAACGCAATGAACTGACAAACGGATGCCTGTCGCATAAACCGCTTGAGCTACAGGCGGACTGGTGATACCCAATGGTTCCCCTAACTTGGAACGCTTTATCCCCCAAAACCTGCGCAGAAGGCACTACCAAAAAATCACTACCATCGCTAAGGGCAAAAACAACCTGCGGAAACAGGCAAATAAACAATATTAATGTAAATCTTTTGAACAGCACAAATGTAATATAGAAAATACTATTTTCTCCATAATATGTCTGCAAAGAAATATCATGAGAAAAATGTTTACGACGCATCTGTGGAGCGTATTGACTTCATATTTAAAAATTTTGAAAAAATATACTTATCATTTAGCGGCGGCAAAGACAGTTCGGTTCTGCTGAATCTTGTTATTGACTATATGAGAAAACATAAAATAGACAAAAAAATAGGCATATTGTTTATAGACCTTGAAGGGCAGTATCAAATGACCATTGATTTCATCAAAAAAATACTGGAAAAAAACATTGATCTGTTTGAGGTGTATTGGTGCTGCTTGCCGCTGAATCTGAGGAATTCTCTGAGTGTTTTTGAACCGTTTTGGACATCGTGGGATTTAAAACATAAGGACAAATGGGTTAGAGATTATCCGGATTGGCCATGCATCACCGAAAAAAATCATCAGTTTAATTTTTTCAAAAAAAATATGGAATTCGAGGACTTCATTCGCAAATTCGGAGATTGGTATTCAGGCGGCAAAAAAACGGCGTGCCTGGTTGGAATTCGTGCCGATGAGAGTTTCAACCGATTCAGAACCGTTGCTTTAAAGCAAAAAAGCATGTTGAATAACCTGAACTGGACAACGAAAATATCCAAAGATAGCGACACATATTGCTGTTACCCCATTTACGATTGGACCAATCAAGATGTATGGGTAGGTAATTATAAACTCAACTGGGATTACAATGAATTGTATGATTTATTCTACAAAGCCGGGCTTACGCTGAGTCAGATGAGAGTTTGCCAGCCATACGGGGATGATCAACGCATTGGGCTCAATTTATTTCGCATAATAGAACCCAAAATATGGGCAAAGGTTGTGGACAGGGTTAGCGGAGCAAACTTCGGCAACATCTATTGCGGAGACAGAATACTCGGATGCAGAAGAGTAAAACTCCCCAAAGGGCATACCTGGAAAAGTTACACGCAATTATTGCTCGCAACACTGCCTAACTCCACAGCAGAGATTTACAAAAATAAATTCAATAAATTCATAGAATACTGGAAAACCATAGGTTCTGTTGTAAATACATCATGGTTACCGGAAGAAGCATATATTTCAGAAAAGCTTTCAACGCGTAGCCCCAAAAATATGCCGCTTGTAGTTTATAAAGAAATACCCGATAAACTTCCGGTATGGGCAGAGAACAAAAGACTCGGTCCAAGCTGGCGCCGCATGGCAACGTGCATTTTAAAAAACGATCATTTGTGCCGTTCACTGTCTTTTTGCCAAACAAAAAGGCAACGGGAGCGCATGCAAGCGTTGCTGGAGAAATATAAAATAATATAGGAGAACAAAATGAAACCCCAGGAATATAAAAGTCCGGTTTATAATATAAAATCCATCCCTGTAGAAAAGCTGAGGGCTAACGAATACAACCCCAACAGCGTTGCACCTCCGGAGATGGAACTTTTATATTTGAGCATAAAGGAAGACGGCTACACAATGCCCATAGTAGTCTATTACCACAAAGATGACGACATTTACGAGATAGTCGATGGTTTTCACAGATATTCCGTGATGTTGCGATATCCCGATATCTACGAAAGGGAGAACGGTCATCTTCCATGCTCGGTAATTGAAAAGCCCATAAGCGAGCGCATGGCATCTACCATAAGGCATAATCGTGCGCGAGGCAGCCACAATGTGGATTTAATGAGCAACATAGTTGCGGAGCTGGTAGAGATGGGCAAAAGCGACAAATGGATTTCAAGGCATTTGGGAATGTCCATGGATGAAATTCTGAGATTGAAGCAGATAACAGGATTGGCCGCATTGTTCAAGGATGCGGATTTTTCAAAAACATGGGATGTTTGATTTCTATATTAAAGCAATGCGTTATTTATTTCTGTTGGCATTTCTATTGATAATCTCCTGCGCATCTTCAAAAGAGCAGGGCCCCAGCGTTGATATGGTTGCGGTTGAAGCAACTGCGAATGAGGCTTTGCAACTTGCAAAGGCAGACTCCGTGCAAATTGTGGCTCTTTGGACGCATTTGCAATTTTTGGCCAAACGGTTGGATTTGCTGGATAGTTTTACAACTGCGTTGCCTTTGGCTGCTACAAGCGAAAATCAGTTGCAGTTAGCTCTTTTGAGAGAAGAAGTTATATTTTTGCGTAAATTTTTGGAAGGGCAAGACAAAGTTCCTATGATAAACCCAACCCGAGAACAACTCCCGCAAGCTGCAAGCTACTTGCCTACGGAATATGAACAGGCTCAATACCTGTTCACCCAAAAGAACTACAAAGACGCAGCAAAGAAATTTGAAGAATTCACGGTTAAATATCCTCAAAGCGACTGGACAGACGATGCTTGGTACTGGGCAGGAGAATCGCAAATGGCACTCGGCAATTATGCGTTAGCTATTTCCTCTTTTGAAAAGGTGTTCTTTTATGTAGCATCCATTAAACAGGCAGATGCGCAATTTCAAATAGGTATATGCTTGCTGAAAATGGGAAATGTTGAGCATGCCAAAAATGCTTTGCGCAAAGTTCAGGAATCTTACCCTAGAAGTACTAGGGCATTGCAAGCTCAATCGGAATTGAATAAGCTAAAACGCTAATTAGCTCTTAATATTCATCGTCATCATCAACGCGGCTATTTCTTTTAGCCGGTGTTGACTTTTTAGATGCAGGAGTAGAACTGCGGAATTGACCTTGCTGTTTTGTGCGGCCGGCTTCACGTTCTCTGCGGCGAACCTCGGTGTCATCCGGGAAAAATTCTTCAAACGCGAACCCTATGCCAATGCCAAACACCATTCCAACAGGCGGAATAGCTTGATCTTTATTGGAAGCATCTGTAGTGACCAAAGAATAAATTCGATTTTTGTCATCCAAGCCCCATGAGTCATTGGTTCTGCCCCATGTATTTCCACCGTCTTTCAATCCGTTGCCTATGCTGTAAACACCCACAATCGCTTGCAAGAAATACCACTGATCGCTCAAATAGGAAATAGTCACATCAAATTCATATCCTCTGCAGATTATTATAGAACGAATATCTCCGATATTTCCGCCATCTACAGGAGGACTGGCTTCATGGTCGTAGAAAACCGTTCCGTAAGAGATTTGAAAGCCCAAATGTATGGGGCTTTTTGGGAATAGATAATAAGCTAAACCCAAGCGCCAACCCATTCCGCCATCTAAAGTGTATTTGTCCGGGAAGATTGGGTCTTCGGAAGCGGGAATGAAACCGCCGGAGATAAAAGCAGAAGCGTGCCATTTTGTTATGTACTCAACTGCGGCTCCAAAACCAAACCACTCTTTACCCATAATAGGATACTTGCTACCCATGCCTAACTGCAAAATTAGACGGTCCTTAAGCCAGTCTCTACGGCGCAAACTGCTTGCATATTCATCTGCGCGTTGGTCCTCTTCCCACTGTTTACGTGCGGCGCGGTCATCTTCTTGAGACGCTCTAGCTCTTTGTGCCCAAGCAATATCAGCCCAAAGTATAAGCAAAACTAGTACTAAAGAAATTCGTTTAACCATGATTAACATAAAATACATTTTTTTTTGCTATATAGCAATTTTTTAGCCTCTTTTTTCCAAATTATTTATCATTTCTTCGTCCATAAGCATTTTTCGGGGCTTA
>WQSZ01000069.1 GCA_009787645.1 Candidatus Fibrimonadales bacterium
GAGGCGAAAAATCCTGGGAAGTTGAAATATTCCTTCCCGGCGTTCCAGACACAGCAAGATTTCGGTCATTTGGTTATTATGTTTACCCTCCTGATTGGGATAAATTTTTGAAGTTAATGGAAAGCATGAAAAAGAGAGCTTCGCAAGATTTGGAAAATAAATTGAAAGTGGAATATGAAAAGCGATTTAAAAAGCCCATAACGGAACAGGAACTCACAACGGAGGTGGTGGACTTTGATTTGGATCTGAAAAATAAAACTTCTGTGCATAAATCCTCCTTCATAGCGATAACCAGAACGGCAAGCGGAGCTACCGTGCATTACAGGACAGGGCCAAAAGAAGGTGTAAAGATTTCCACGGAAGACTGGCTGGATTTTATAAATGCCCTATACAACAGCTCTTTTATGAACTGGGATAAATCCTTTGGAGACGCAAGACCGGCAGGCCAGAAAGATGATGTGTATCGCCTTAACATATATAATTCAAATAATGCCGAGCTATTGAAGTTTAATGGTTTTAATAAATATCCTCCGAATTGGGACAAGTTTATTAAGGTGATTAACGATGTGAGGGCAAAAGCGAAAAAAGACAATGTTGCAAAAGAAATGGAAAGCAAAATGAAAACAGAATACCAAAAGAAATTCAAGAAACCCATAAGCGAATTTGAGCTTTCAATAAAGTCAATGCTGTATCACGGTTTTAGCAGAGCGATAGACCAATCCGTGGACATCCATTTGAATAGAACTGCAACTGGCGCAGTTATAGAATACAAAGTTGGGAGGAGAGATGATAACACCAAGCTAAAGGCAGAACTTTCCATGGGAGAATGGTTGGATTTTTTGAATAGTCTGCAGCAATGCCCGGAGAACAGTTACTACGAAGGTAAATGGAAACGCAATGACATGTGTTGCCGCAAGAATGCGCAAGACTATAAGTTTTTGGATATTCCCTATATGTGGCGTCTTGAAATAAGCTCTTCCGGCGATACGGATGAAATGGAGTTTTACGCACGTGATATATGCTTACCTAAATGGAATGAGTTTGTGAAAACGCTAGATGTCAAGAGAAAATAATAACATTTAAATTTTCTAAATTACTCCCATGTATCTTCAAGGGAAAAAAGTATTGCTCGGTGTAACGGGTGGCATTGCGGCTTACAAAGCTTGCGAGTTGCTTCGCATTTTGCAGAAAAGAGGCGCAGAAGTTCGTGTTGTAATGACCGAAGAAGCCACCCGCTTCGTTGGGCCAACAACCTTTGCCGCTCTTTCCGGCCATCAAGTTTATACAAAGAATGCTACGAATTTAGCGCATATAGACTATGCTCACTGGGCAGACATTTATGTGGTAGCTCCATGCACCGCTACAAGTTTGGCTCGCTTTGCCACAGGCACAGGAGAAGAACCGGTCTCTCTTTGCTTTTTGGCTACGCAGGCTGACAAATGGATAGCTCCGGCAATGAACTTTGCGATGTTTAATTCTCCGATTGTAGGTTACAACTTGAAAATAGTCTCAGACTGCGCACATATAATAAAGCCGGCAACAGGCCACCTGGCTTGCGGTGAAGAAGGAATAGGCAAATTACCGGATCCGGAAGACATCGCAGATGAAATTGAATTCAGCGTTGCAAATGCGCAGCACCGTATGCTTATCACTATGGGTCGCACTCAAGAGGCAATAGATCCGGTTCGCTATATATCAAACTGTTCAAGCGGAAAAACCGGCGTGGAAATAGCAAAGACATTCTTGCGCAACAACTGGGCGGTACAGGCTGTTTGCGGGCCTATGGAGGCAAAACTCCCAAAACAGTGCTGGATAACGGAAGTCAAAGACGCAGAAAGCATGAACAAAGCCGTGCTAAAAAATCAACCCGAAGCCAAAGTTATAATACATTGTGCCGCCGTTGCTGATTATCGTCCCAAAAAAGCAGCCTTGCAAAAAATAAAGAACAGCAGAGCGATTAAAACTTTAGAACTGGAAGAAACTCCGAATATTTTAAAAAACACCATAAAAAAGAAAAAACAAATAATAGTGTCATTTGCCTTGGAAACCGAAAATGCCATGAAAAATGCCGAACAGAAATTCAAAAGCGGCGGCATGGATATTTTAGTTGTGAATACGGCGGATAATTTTGGAAAAGACATTGTTGAATATGGAATTTTTACAAAGAAGAATCACAAACCCAAACTTGTGCATGAAAGCAAACAGTATCTTGCCGAGTTGCTATTTACGGAAATAAATGATTTGTGTTAGATTTTTTTTGCTAGCCGCATTCTTAGCCTTCTTTGCCTGTAAAGAAAACAGCAACGACGATGCTTTTATTTTAGCCTACGCAGATCTAAGAATTGAAGGAAAAACCGATGTTTTGCAAAAGCACGGCTTTTCGGTAGATGATTTTGAAGCGAAACTTGAAGCGCTAAAAAAAGAACCGGAACGCTGGAAAAATTTTCAAACCAAGTTGATAAAAGTTTTAGATTCAATAGCAAATGAGGAAAAAGAATGAAATCTCTGTTTTTAATTCTGATTTTCACCGTTTTGGCACAGGCAGCCGAGAAACCTACATTGGTGGAATTTTACGCCAAGTGGTGCATTCCCTGCCTGCAAATGGAAAAAACCGTTTTCAAAGATCCGGCTGTAAAAAAATACCTGAGCCAAAATTTCAACTTTGTCCGTCTTGATACAGACAAAAACGAAGAAATTTTCTGCGAAGGCGAAACCCTCCCGGTCTTAGCTTGCATGGAATTATGGGATGTAGGCGGCTTACCGGCCTTTGCCATATTAGACAAAGAAGGATCATTAAGGCATATAACCGTAGGCGAATTTGACAAAGAAGGATTCATGGTTTTTTTGAGGGCAATAAAAAAATGACAATAATTATCTTTTGGATATGCATCGGGTTATTGACGCATGTTTATATTCTGTATCCCTGGACACTGCGTTTGAAAAAAAATAAATCCGTTAAATGTGAAAAAACAAATAAATTGGTTTCAATAATAATTGCAGCCCACAACGAAGAAAACATAATCGAAGAAAAAATCAGAAATACATTGGCATTAAATTATCCGAACATTGAAATTTTAATAGGCGATGACGGCTCAACGGACAAAACAGCAGAAATAGTTGCGCAATTTCCCAGTGTTCGCTTGATAACAAGAGAGGTAAACGAAGGCAAAGCCGCAGTGCTAAACTCCTTATGCAAAGAGGCAAAAGGTGAGATTCTTTTATTCAGCGATGCGAACTCAATGCTTGAAAGCTCAGCAATTGAAAATATAACGGAGATGTTTGCAGACGAAAAAGTCGGTTGCGTATGCGGGCTGCTTTTGCTAAGAGAGGCAAGCGGCACAAATTTGGAACACGTTTATTGGAAGGGTGAATCAAAATTAAAGAAACTTGAAAGCAACTTTGGCGCAGTCATGGGCAGCAACGGCGCATTGTATGCAATTCGCGCAGAATTGTATTCCGAGCTTCCAACTCACAAAACGGTGATGGATGATTTTTACATAACAGCGAAAATCCTGATGAAAAATTATCATTGCGTATTCTGTGAAAATGCATCCGCTATTGAAAATTCATCTACATCAGCTTATGGAGAATTTAAGCGCAGGATTCGCATAGGACGTGCGAATTACAATTTCTTTTTCACTTTTTTGCCATTGCTAAACCCATTGCATCCGAGCAAAGCTTATATATTTTTATCGCATAAGCTGTTAAGGTGGCTGAGCCCGTTTTTGCTCTTGGCTGTATTTGTGAGCAGTTTTATTTTAACGAAGGAACATATTTTTTACAAAACATTTTTTGCGATTGAATTGCTGTTTCTTGTAGCGGCATTGTTACGTGTGCGTGTATGCAGTTATTTTTTGAATATGAATTTTGCGTTATTTTTGGGATTCTGCAAATCATTTTTCAAAGAAAAGAACGGTGCTTGGGAACGAGTGGATAGGAACTAAAACCTGAATCCCGCTTCAGCTTGAAAACCGTTGTTAAACAAAGGTTGCATAACAAAATACGTCGGGCTGTCAAAATCATGGAGCATTGCATCTACTGCGGCGTCTGCCATTGAATATATGTAGAACAGTGCTATAGCCCACACATACTGGTTGCGTTTTTTTCTGAAAAATAAAATATCTTCGGTTGCGGCAGAAGCCCCCACATCATCACCTTCCCATTTCGCCTGCCGCCTAACTTCCAAATGATATTCAACCATTTTTTGCCTTGACCAGTAACTCACAGCACTGCCGAACAAACCCATGTAAAGCATACCGGCCTTGCCGTATTCATCGTTGTAAATTTGCCCCCAACCGGGAAATACAATCGCACGCCACAACGCAGAGCTTGCATAATGCGTATCCATATTTCTGCCATTATTGTTTCTCCAAATTCCATAAGCATCAAACATGCCGTAAATATGCAATCCGGCAAGCCATGCCAACTCCGAATTCCATAAATCTCTTGAAGCCTTTTTCTTGTTCAGTTCTTTCAATAAAACCCTATCGTGCGTTTTCTTTCTCGCTTGCCAAATCAAAGTATCCGAAGAATCCGCATGCGCAGTTAGCAAATCCCGATAAAAGCCAACCGAGTCTCTATAACCTCTTATATTCTTATTGAACTCCCTGTTTTGCCTGAATTTATTGACTCCGGTCTCGTAAATCAAAGCACCTTCAAAAGCCAGCAAAAAACCACCTCTTACATAATGTTCAGTGTAAAACTGGCCGCCGCCTGGAAAAGCAAGAGATGTCAAAAACACCAGCGGCAAAGAATTGTTTTTTGTATCAATATCCCAATCAAATCTTTTCAAAGTATCTATAGCCAACACGCCCGTGCTATGCTGCGCTTCCTGCGCAAACACCAATGTAGCGCAAATAAGGAGAACGCTAAAGCAACACTTCAATCTCAGCACACAAAGTTTCCGCTTCTTTTGCCGAGGGTGCCTCAGCGATTATTCTGATAACAGGTTCCGTATTGGAAGCTCTTAAATGCACAAAACTTTTGTCTTTGCCAAGCCATAGCCCGTCTCGTTCATCTGTTTTCCAGCCCGCAAATGCTTTTTTCGCCTTTTCCATAGCCTCTGAAACAGGAGCCTTAATTTCAAATTTCTTTTTTAGCATTGTATAAGAAGGATGATTTTTTACCCAGTCGGAAACCTTTATGCCATGCCTTGCCAGCAAATCCAAAACCAAAGCGGCAGAAACCAAAGAGTCTCGTCCATAATGAAGTGCCGGCAAAATAACGCCGCCATTTCCCTCGCCGCCCACAACGCAACCGTGCTCCGTCATATCCAAGCTAACATTTATTTCGCCAACAGCAGTCCGGTAGCATTTCACTCCGAATTTCTCCGCCAGGTCTTCGCTCATTCTAGATGTAGATAAATTTATGGAAAGCGGTTTTGCCTCTCGCTCCAAAACCGTTTCTGCGGCGAGTGCCAGCGTGTATTCTTCGCCTATAGGCACTCCGTTCTCATCAACTATTGCGCAACGATCCGCATCAGGGTCAAGCGCAAAACCTACATCGCATTTGTTTTCCTTCACAGCCTTGCCCAAGTCGCCAAGATTTTCTTGCAACGGTTCTGCTCCTCTTGGAAAAATGCCATTCGGCTCACAATGAATTTTCACAACTTCGCAACCGAGCTCTGCGAGAAGTTTTGGCAAAGCAAAAGAACCGGCGCCATTCACAGCGTCCACTGCAACTTTGAATTTGCGTTCCTTTATTTTTTGCGTATCCACAAAAGGCAACGCCAACGTCGCTTTTATGTGCATATCATCGCCGCCTTCAAAACTTTCTTTCTTTTCAAAGGCATCTGCTTTCGCAAAGAGTTCCTTCACCTCGTTCGGGCCCAGGAACATTCCCTTGCTGTTCAAAAATTTCAGCGCATTCCATTCAATCGGGTTATGACTTGCGGTTATTATTATTCCGCCGCTCGCTCCTAGCTGTTCAACCAAAAGCTCAACGGTAGGCGTTGTGGCAAGCCCGCAGTCCACCACTTCCACGCCGGAAAGAGTGCACACGCCGCAAACAAGCCCGGATAGTTTTTCCCCTGTGGGGCGTGAATCACGGCCAATGACTATTTTCTTGGCTTTTATCAAATCTAAAAATGCTTTTGTATGGCTAACAATAACCTGCGGGGTCAAAGTTTGCCCAACTATGCCGCGAATTCCCGAAATTGAACGCATTAATTTCACACAAGCATCCAAATAGAAAGCAAGAGCAACGATGCCGCAGCCATGCCAACAGTTAGGTTGAGCAGAGTAGAAACTTTCCCGCTGCGACGTTGCAAAGATGCATAGCTGGAATAACTCCACAAAAAGTACATTATGCGAAGGTAATACGTCGCAGAAATAATGGCCAATACAAAGGCTACTATCGCTATGCCCCAAACAGCCGGCGTTTCAAAAGATGCACGCACAAGACTTGCGAAAACTCTGAACTTTGCCAAAAAACCCGCTGCAACCGGCAAACCCGCAAGCGATGCCAAGCACAAACTTATGCAAACACCCAGATAAGGTCTCTTGCGTGCGGCAGCACGTAAATCGTCAAGGTTATCGTAGTCTTCATTCATAAACGCAGAGATGCCAGCCAATGCGCCGATTGAACCTATCGCATAAGTCAATAGAAAATAAAACGCAGAGTTCAAATCCATCTCAGGCAAATTTGCAAAATACGGATAGCAAAAACCCAGCAAAATAAAGCCGGCATTCGCAACTGCGCTAAATGCCAAAATTCTCCTTACGGAAATTTGCGCTAAACCGGTGATTGCGCCAATAGCAATGGAAGCTATACCCAAACACAAGAACAAAATAGCTTCACGAGCAATAACTATGGAAGCCGAACTGCTGTACAAACCGAGCCATATTGTGCCTAAAGCCATAAAAGCTCCGATTTTCACAACGGCTGCCATATAACCGGTAACCGCAGCGAGCGCACCTGTGTATGCGTCTGCAACCCAAAAGTGCAACGGGAATGCGCCTGCCTTGAACAGCAAACCCAAAGAAAGCATAAAAATCGCTATCTGATAAAAAATTTCACGACCTTCCAAAACATCGCTGCTTATCAGAGTGCTGCCCGTAGCTCCGTAGAACATGGCAACACCATATAAAAACACTGCGCTCAATGCAGCTCCGCTCACAAAGTATTTAAATGCGGCCTCATTGCTCTCTTTTGAATGGCGATTCATAGCTACAAGAGCATAAATAGGGAAAGATGCCAGCTCCATTCCCAAAAACAACGGCATTAAATCTTGAGAAAGAACCATCAGCATAATGCCGGCGGTAGAAAGCATAAGAAGAGGGTAAGCCTCACCGCATTCGGTGTTTCTGTTCTTAAGAGTGTTCTGCAAAGCTCCGGTTCCAATGGCTGCGCATAAAACAGTGGCGTATAGAAAAACGGACTTAACATTACTCATAGAAAATAAATTCCACGGATCGCTATAATCTCCGGAAACTTTTCTAATTGCATAAGCCGTTAAACACAAAAAGAAAATATTTATCCAAGCAAGTGCCTTGTGCTTGGCTTCATGGCTCAAAAAAGATTCCGCTACCAACGCAAATATTGCGCCCACTGAAATCATTATAACAGGCAGAAGAATTTTCAGATCATAAAAAAGAGAAGCTTCATTGCTCATCGTTATTTTCCTCCACAGCATCTTCTTCCGGTACAAGTTCAAAACCCTGTTCGTTCATATTTTTCAATAATTCTTCCATGAACCGTTCAAATTCCCGCATATCAGCTTCGTTTACAACGGTAGTTTTTTCCTCAACATTAAAAGAATCCAAAATTGGAGCCGGATGCAAGCCAAAGTAAATTATCAAAAGTATAATTGGAACCGCCGTTGCGCCTTCAAATTTGGAAAGCGAAACATAATCTCTGGCAGGAACAGCCCCAAACAGCACATTCTTGATAAGCCTAAGCATATAAGCCGCCGAACATATAATGCAAATACCGCCTATAGCGCCGAATAACGGGAGGCCCGAATTGAACAAGCCCTGCAAAATCAAAAATTCACCGACAAAACCGATTGTCGTGGGAACCGCAATTGCCGCAATGCTCAAAAAACCGAAAATAAAAGCATAAACCGGATTTGTTGAAGCAAAAGCTCCGTAAGACTTTATATTTGTGCTGCCAGTCCACTTTTGCGCAATACCGCCAAAGAAAAAGAGACCGCCTGCCGTTAAACCATGGCCCACCAGCATAACTGCAACACCGGCGTTCACAGTTGCATCAAGGCAAAATAATCCGGCAAGCGCAAGACCCAGATGAGACATTGAGCTGAATGCCAAAAGCCTTTTTATATTTATCTGCTTTAATGCGAGCACCGCACCGTAAAACGCTGAGAAAAGCGCAATGGGTATTAAACAGAATGTGTAATCAGCATTATTGAACAGCGGGATTGTCCATACGGCAAAACCAAAAATTCCAACTTTTGCCATAGCTCCCGAAAGAATTGCGGAAAGCGGGTAAGGTGCTTCCGAATAGCTTATGCCCTGCCAGCCATGAAACGGGAATACGGGGGTTTTTACGGCGAATGCAATTGCAAACGCCACAAATAGCGAAGATTGCGTTGCTAGGGGCAAACCTCTCACAGTTTCTATTAAAACAGTGACATCATCGCTGCCGGCCTTCATTATTAAATACCATGCGCCAAAGAGCAATGGAATAGAACCGACCAAAGTGTAAAGAGAGAAGGTTATAACAGCGCGCCTCCTCTTTAAACCGCCATATAGAGCGATTATCATAGCCGCCGGCAAAATCATAGCTTCAAAGAAGAACAGGAACTGCACCAGATTTTTTGCAGATAAAAACGCTCCTATTATAGTGCCTTCCAAAGCGAGCATGCCGACTGCGAATTTTTTCACGCCAAAATTCAGAGCTTCTTTGGAATAGGCAAATGCCAAAAAGCACAGTAAAGAAGTTAGCCATGCCATCCAAAGCGAAAGCCCGTGCCCATACAGGGAAAATCCAAAGTCTATTTCCAAGAATGAAAACCAAGCACGACTCTCAATTTGCTGGCCGCCGATCATAACCAACGCTGTTGCCAGAACAAGAGGCATTGCCGTACTGAAAAGCCCCAAGCGAAACGCCGAATTCACATCTCTTGAAGACGAAGCCAGCATTAAGCAAGAGCAGGCAAAAGGCAATATGAGCAAAACTGATATTAACATGAACTCACCTTATAAAGAACACCAGCCAATAAGCTAAAATAACAGAACTAATAACAGTCAAAGTTAGTTGCACGCGTAATTTGTTCGCCTGCATAAATCGCAAACCCTCGCCGCAAATCGTGGGAATTGCACTTATAGTTATCATTGTAATGCGCAAAAATTTCTGCACAAGGTCTAAAACAAATACGGATATGCGCATAGGCAAAATTCCGCAGACAAAATGCAAATAGTCAAACAGCAAAGTCCACTTTTTGGCAAAACCGGTAAGCTCATTGCTCCCGTTGTGCCTAGGAACTTTTCTGTTGAAATAAACCCAGGAAAACCCAAGTCCTAGCAAAGCAGCGGCTGTACCCGATATTACAAAAAACAGCTCCGAGTGCCCCTCTGTGAGTGGCACAAAACCCGCAAAAATACAGCCAATTACCAAAATCCACATTGGAAACTGCATAACAAACGGAGACTCATGTATATGATCAGCAGTGTGCTGAGAACCCCTAAACTTACCGAAGAATACCAGCACCATCAAGCGGGTCATGTAAACAGCGGTGAGCAAAGCGGTAAAGAGCGCAATGTAATAGAAGAAAGGCACTACATGAAGTTCTTCCAAAATCAAATCTTTGCTCCAGAAGCAGGCGAGACCCGGCAAACCGATTAGGCTTGCCCATGCGATGAGCATTATGAGGAATGTTGAGGGGAGCTTAAACGCAAGCCCGCCCATTTTGCGAATATCCTGCTCACCATCCAAAGCGTGTATAACGGAACCTGCTCCGAGGAACAGAGCCGCTTTTGTGAATGCGTGCGTGAA
>WQSZ01000070.1 GCA_009787645.1 Candidatus Fibrimonadales bacterium
AAAATATTGCCCTGCACAAACTATTTATTATAATTTCTCTATGTTCGTTGACTATACTATCGCAATCACTAATAGATTTAATAATTGTATAAACAGTCTTGCCAACAGTGCTTTTTCCTGTGCCATTTGGCCCGGCAATAACATTCAATCCGGCCAAACCAACCTCTGCCTCACTTATAAAACCAACATTTTTTAATGTTATCTGCATACAAAAAGCCTCATATATCGCAGTATAATATAGAAATAACGCTACCCATCAGCAAATCCCCACCGTATCTCTGATTTCCTGCATAAAAGGACGGGCTATTGCCCTGGCCCTTTCTGCGCCATAAGCTAAGATTTTGTCTATTTGCGTTGTGTCTGCCAGCAATGCGTTGTATTTTTCCCTGGGTTTTGCCAAGCGTTCTTCCAAAAGCTCACGAAGCGCCTCTTTCGCATGACCCCAGCCCATGCCTCCGGCTCGGTATCTGGCGGCCAAAACCTCTGACTGCTGCTCACTCGCAAAAAGCTTGTATAAAGCGAAAACATTGCATGTTGTTGGGTCTTTTGGTTCTCCCATAGACTGGCTATTCGTCACAATTTTGCCTGTTTTTGCCTTTAATTCCTTTGGCTCAAGGAAAATTTCAATGGTGTTACCGTAAGATTTGCTCATTTTACGCCCGTCAAGGCCCGGAATAATATCCGTTTCTACCTGAATCACAGGCTCCGGCAAAACGAACACGTTTTTGCCGTAATGCTTGTTAAAACGCTCCGCAATGTCACGGCTGAATTCAACATGCTGCTTCTGGTCTTTGCCAACAGGAACTATATTTGACTTGAACATCAAAATATCCGCATCCATAAGGCATGGATAGCTGTAAAGCCCCATATTAACGCCGTCATCGGGGTCCATGTTCGCAGCCTGATTTTTAGCCACCTTGTCTTTGTATGCATGGGCACGGTTCATAAAACCCTTAGGAGTGAAGCACGAGAGCAGCCACGAAAGCTCAAAAATCTCAGGAATGTCGCTTTGCTTGTAAAACAAGCCCTCTTCGGGATTTAGCCCCAAAGCCAGCCACGTTGCCGCAACCTTGTGGGTGTTGCTGCGCATTTCTTCCCTGTTATGCACCGTTGTCAGGGCGTGGTAGTCCGCTATAAAGTAAACGGTATCGTATTTTTCTCGCAAATCAAGCGCCGGGCGTATTGCGCCGAGGTAATTCCCCAAATGCGGGGTTCCGGTGGGTTTAATGCCGGTTAAGGATATGGGTTTGAACATGATATTGCAAATTTAGTAATATTTCCCCCATACCCTTGAAAATAAGTCAAAAAAATTCTATATTTATGTGTCCCTTGGGGTATCGTCAAGTGGTAAGACAGCGGGTTTTGATTCCGCCAATCGTTGGTTCGAATCCAGCTACCCCAATAAAAGCAAACAAAAAAATCGGAGATGTTATGCAATTGATAACCCTTAATGCAAAAGCTCGTGCTGCCGGCTCTTCACGTGATTGCGGCCGCACTCGCAAAACAGGAAACATACCTGCCATTTATTATGGCAAAGGTTCGGATGCGCTTTCCATAAGCGTTGCGGAAAAAGACTTGGAGGCAGTGCTTGCTCCCGGCAAAAGATACACTTTGCTGGATTTGGTCATAGACGGCAAAGGGGGAAACCCGGCCATCGTTTACCAATACCAAAAGCACAATATTTCGCAAAAAATCCTGCACATAGATTTTTTGAAGATAGATGCGAATACCCCTGTTGCCGTACGCATTCCAATTCGCCTTTCCGGCATTCCGATTGGCGTTAAAAATCAGGGTGGTAGCCTTTCTCAAGAGAGCTACTATCTAAAGCTGTCTGCAAAACCGACAGACATTCCGGCAAGCATAGAACTGGACGTTTCGGAAATGCCCAACAACACCACCTACTATGCAGAAAAGCTGAATTTAGGCAACGCTTCTTTGGTATCTCCCAAACGCACGGTTATTTTCACAATCTCAAAGGGACGTGAAGCCGCAGCCGAGGCTGCACCTGCCGCCGCTGCTGCTGCTCCTGCCGCACCAGCCGCTGCGCCTGCTGCCGAGAAAAAGGAAGAACCTAAGAAAGACGCGAAAAAGAAATAATGCCTAACGTTGCCATTCGGGAAGACGATATTATCATTAAGTTGCGCAATTTGCGCAAAAGTTTTGGTAAACAAGATGTTCTCCTGGATGTCAACCTAGACATAAGGCGTGGCGAGACAATCGTCATTATTGGGCAATCCGGCGGTGGAAAGTCTGTTATCTTAAAGCACATGATAGGCCTGTTGCAACCCGATGGCGGCGAAGTCAGCGTTGACGGAGTAACAATTTCCACACCGAAATTCTTTGACACCCACACAATCCGCAGAAAAATGGGCATGCTTTTCCAGATGGGCGCATTGTTCGATTCCATGGACACGGGAGAGAACATCGCTTTCGCTCTGAGGGAGCATCACCCGGAGCTTTCCGAAAAGCAGATTCAGGATTCCGTGACCGAAAAGCTGAAACTCATAAACCTTGTGCCGGAGTTTCGCACAAAAATGCCAAACGAGCTTTCCGGCGGCATGAAAAAGCGTGTAGCTTTAGCGAGAGCCATAGCCCTAAGCCCGGAAATTCTTNTATACGANGAGCCAACCACAGGCTTGGACCCGATAACCTCCGATGTTATCAACGATTTNATNATAGACATGCAGTCCAAGCTTGGTGTAACTTCCGTTGTTGTAACCCACGATATGGTGAGNGCATTCAAAGTAGCGGANCGCATTGCGATGCTTTACAAGGGCCGCATAATTGAGATAGGCACAGTGGAG
Source organism: Candidatus Fibrimonadales bacterium (assembly GCA_009787645.1). Taxonomy (GTDB): domain Bacteria; phylum Fibrobacterota; class Fibrobacteria; order Fibrobacterales; family Fibrobacteraceae; genus Fibrimonas. The sequence goes on from WQSZ01000070.1 coordinate 2,805, forward strand.
CAAATCAAAGACACCCACAATCCGTTTGTCAAGCAATTCATAACCGGGCAGAGAAATTTGCCAACTTGAAACTATGCATATCCTAATAGGTTTAGGCAATCCGGGGCCAAAATATGCAAATACTCGGCATAATTTGGGGTTTATGGCTATAGACAGCCTTGCGGAGAGTTCTGTTTGGAAAAGCGAATGCAGAGCTGAAACACAAAAGGTGCAGATTGCCGGCAAAGATATTTTGCTTGTGAAGCCACAGACTTTTATGAATTTGAGCGGCGAGTGCGTTCAGGCGTTGATGGCTTTTTACAAAGTGAAGCCGGAAAATTTGCTGGTATTCAGCGATGATATTAACCTCGCCTGCGGCAAGATGCGCATAAGGCCAAACGGCAGCGCAGGTGGGCAAAACGGCTTGAAGAATATAATTGAGCACATAGGGCAAAACTTTGCGAGAGTTCGCATTGGTGCTGGGAAAGTTCCTGAGCATTGGGAGCTGATAAACTGGGTTCTTTCACCCATAAGCAAAGAAGATAAGCCCCTTTGCGACGATGCTATAAGCAAGGTCAAAGAACTTTGCCAAGTATATTTGACAAAGGGCGTTGACATGGCGCAGAATTTGTTTAATGGTTAAACCGGAATGCTGTTATGGTATAGCTCATCGGGACAGATATCAATTTCACCATCCCATTCTATTGTAATGGGGTTTATCCTTGCGGTTTTAAATTTCGATACATCCTTTAAAGGTGCGAAATATTTATCCTTTAAATAAGGTCTCATATCAAAAATTCGCTTTTCCTTATTTTCAAAAGTAATGTACAATTTATAGTCCGGCAAAACCTTAACTTTTTTTGGAGAATAGGTTTCCATATTATGCCTCTAGACCTTTAATTTTTATCACTTCGCTATTATCAGCATTCATAGCAATCCACGATGCTTTAATTTCATCTTCTCTAAGAGCAACCCAAGCTTCTACATATTTTTGCTGTTTTTTAGGTAAATTTCCTGCTAAAATTTCACCATTTGCCGCAATAGACATTTTCTTGCCATTATAAACAGCATGCACATGCGGCTTATTATGCGGACTATTTTTTTCTTTGAACATATAAATCAATATACCTAAAAAACTGGAAATCAGCGGCATAAAAACTCCTTTATCTTATTATAATATAGCAAAATAAGAAAGGCTTTGAACAAAAGCTATTAACTCCGCTTCAAAGTCTTGTACTTAATCGGTCTCGGATTATCCGCATCAACTCCCATGCGCTTGTGGTAATCGGCTTCGTAGTCTGTCCAGTTGCCTTCAAACCATACGGCTTTGGAATCGCCTTCAAAGGCTAAGATGTGCGTTGCAATGCGGTCTAAGAACCATCTATCGTGGGAGATTACAACTGCGCAACCTGCGAAATTTAAAATCGCTTGCTCCAGAGCTTGCAAAGTTTCTATGTCAAGATCGTTGGTCGGTTCGTCAAGCAAAAGAAGATTGCCCGTGGTTTGCAGATTCTTTGCCATAAGAACACGATTGCGCATTCCGCCGGAAAGCTGGGATAATTTTTTTTGCTGGTCGCTGCCCGTGAAGTTAAAGAGACCGCAGTAAGCACGAGCGTTAAGCTTTCTGTCGCCGATTATCAGGTCTTCTCTGCCGCCGGAAATTTCCTGGAAAACGGTGTTCTCATCGTTTAAGGTTTCTCTCCCCTGCTCCATTGAAATTATCTCTACGGTTTCGCCAAGTTTGAATGAACCGCTGTCCGGTTTTTCCTGGCCGAGAATCATTCTGAACAACGTTGTTTTTCCTGCGCCGTTTGGCCCGATTATGCCGACAATGCCCGAACGTGGCAACTGGAAGTTCAAGTTATCGTAAAGCAGTTTGTCACCATAGCCCTTTGAAATTCCGTTTGCTTCTATTACAATATCGCCAAGTCGCTTGCCGTTTGCAATCGCAATCTGCGCAACCTTGTATTGCTCTTTTTTATCCTGGCTCAAAAGTTCTTCGTAAGCTTTCAAACGTGCTTTGGATTTTGCCTGCCTTGCTTTGGGGCTGGACTTCACCCATTCCTGTTCTCTTGCCAAGCGTTTTTGCCTGTCGCTCTCACCTTTTTCGTCTTTGCGCATGCGCTCAAGTTTTTGATCCAACCACTCGGCGTAGTTGCCCTGCCACGGAATTCCACGACCGTGGTCAAGTTCCAAAATCCAGCCGGTTACATTATCCAAAAAATAACGATCGTGAGTTACCAAAATAACCGAGCCTTTGTATTCTTTTAAATGATGCTCAAGCCATGCAACGGACTCCGCATCCAAATGGTTTGTTGGTTCGTCAAGCAAAAGCAAATCCGGCTCTTCGAGGAGAAGGCGGCAAAGAGCAACTCTGCGTTTTTCGCCGCCGGAAAGGTTTGTCACCTGCCAATCACCCGGAGGGCAGCGCAGGGCATCCATCGCTATTTCCACCGAGCGTTCCAAATCCCAAAGATTTTCCGCATCAATTTTATTTTGCAATTTTTCCATTTCTTCGGCAAGCTTTTCCATTTTCTCGCCTTCTGCCTCACCCATAAGCATGGCAACTTCATTGTAGCGATCTAAAATCTTTTGCTTTGCCGCAACAGCAACCATCACATTGTCTTTAACGGAAAGCTCTTTGTTGAGCTGCGGCTCCTGAGGCAGGTAGCCTGCGGTGCGACCGTTTTCTATCCAGGCTTCGCCCTGAAAATCCTTATCTATGCCGGCCATTATGCGCAACAAGGTTGATTTACCGCTGCCATTCGTGCCTATGATTCCTATTTTTGCGCCGTAATAAAAACTTAAAGAAACATCTTTAAGAACCTCTTTATCGGGCGGATATTTTTTGCACACTTTGTGCATGTAAAAAACGAATTTTTCGGGAGCTTTATTTTCTGCCATGGTGGGAAGATAGAAAATTGTCTATATCTGCAATTGCCTCGCTGTAGTTGCCTATTAACACATTTTGCAGTATTTCTTTTGCCTGTGTATCCCGCAAGTCGTTGACAGCTTCGTTAATGGTGCTGAGATTCATCGTGTTAAGCGCATCTCTTAACTTAATAAGAACATCTATATCCGGAAGGTTTTGCTTTTTAAGTTCTCCAAGACGCACGCTTATGCTGTTTAAAAGGCGTTCCAAGTCCGCTAAAAACTGCTCTGTGTTCGTATTGATAAATTCCGCATTTCCCATTTCCAATGCCTTTGCCGCATCTGACATTTCCCTTGCGCCTATATTTGCCAAAGCACTTTTTAACGCATGAACATAAATGGTATATAATGGATAATCTTCCGTTTCAATGCACCTCTTAAGCTGGTTTATTTTTTGCAATCCGTCTTCGTAAAATACGGCAAGCGTTTGTAAATTAATTTTATTCAAGTCGTGCTTGCAGCCTATCTTCGCATCTTCCTGTTTTTCCCTTGGAATCCACTCTTCCAAAATGGCATTCAATTTAACCAGATCAATCGGTTTTGACAGAAAATCGTTAAATTTATTCGCCAAAAACATTTCCTTTACACCCAAAGCCGCATTCGCAGTCAATGCGACAATCGGCAAATCATCCCCCATTTCTCTTATGCGTTTTACCGTTTCCACGCCATCCATCTCCGGCATCATGTGATCCATAAATACCAAATCATAAGGACAGCCACGCTGAGTTGCTCCTGTAATCTTTTCGATGGATTCGGCACCGCTTGTAGCGGTATCAATTTGCACTTTATACGGCAACATCAAACCCTCGGCAACTTTCAAATTTGAATTTATGTCATCAACAATAAGAATCCTCGCCGTTGGCGCATTAAATCCTATCACAATGTCTGCGCTATCTTCCTTATCATGGAGAGCGCTTGCATGTTCATGCGAAAGTATTTTTTGAGGAATATTAATCACAAAAGTACTGCCCTTGCCGTAATCCGACTCTACGCTTATGCTCCCGCCCATAGCCTCGACAAGGTTTTTAGTTATAACGAGCCCAAGCCCCGTGCCTTCAACATCTCTGCTTGCCGTACTCTCAAACCGGACATATTCGCCGAATAATTTACTTATATCTTCCTTTTTTATGCCCCTGCCGCTATCCACAATCTCTGCGGTAAGAACAATTGTATTGCCGGTTATTTGCCCGTAAACGGAAAATGATATATATCCGTCTTTTGTGTATTTAACCGCATTGCTAAGAACATTGAGCAGAATTTGCCTTATTCTTGTTTCATCTCCGAAAAGTAAATTCGGTATGCGGCTGTCCACATTTACCGCAAACTTCAAGTCCGTAGCCATGACTCTTATTTTTATAATGCTGAGAACGTCATTTATCAAGGCTGAAAATTCATAAGCGCTGGGAACAATTTCCATTTTTCCGCTTTCTATTTTTGAAAAATCCAAAATATCATTTATTATCAACAGCAATTTTGAGCTCGCCTTTTTTATAGCAAGAATGTGTTCTCGAATAGTCCCCGGCATTTTCTTGCGCAAAGCTATCTCAGCCATTCCGGATATGGCATTCATGGGAGTTCTGATCTCATGGCTCATCTTAGCAAGAAAATCGCTTTTCGCTTTTGTAAGTTCTTTCAGCTTTCGCCGCCTTTCCCATGACTGATATTTTATATTGTTTATGGTAATGGCTATCAACACGCTTATCACAAATGCCGAAAATAAATCTGTGATGGAATATTGAATTTTCGCAAAATCCAAACCGCAAAAAATTCCCACCGCAAAAAACAGCAAAATAGAGGCGGAAGTCCCTACTATCTTGAATTTCAATGTAAAAGGCGTAAAAGTGGCTATCATCAATACAAGGCAAAACCCGCCTATGTATGAGGCTACGTGTAAATCTCCGGCGGTAGCTGTGAGCAGTGATGTTCCAATGAATATAGCCCCGATAACTATTGACATCAGCAATCTCGGGCGATTTCTGAACTTTTTTGTGAACTTTAGCAGCATGCAAAATACGCTTAGCAAACTGATTCCTACCCTACAGGAAACGGCAAATGCGGGGAATTGGTGCATTTCAATATCATTTGGAATATATGGCAGCCATATAACCATTGTTATCAGAATTGCGAAAAACAGTTTGCCGGACTCATAATTGAGTTCCCCCTCAAAGGTATCACGACTGGACATTTCGCCATAAGCTTCGAAAATATCCCTATATTTTCTTTTCAGGCCTGAAAGCATAGAGAATAATATAGAATTTTCTATATTATTGTGCTTCCCGTTAAAAGAGGTATGCTATGTTAGACCAAAAAGTTTATCTTGACGATATTTACGCCAGCAGAAAGTGTGGCGGTTCTTCGTTCAAGGCCGTTGTGATGATGTCCAAGGAGTCCAGGTTTATAAACAACCAGGCTCACCAGGGTTTTATCCAACTGGAAGAAAAGCCCACTACCATAGCTATGAACAAATTTAAGCAGAACAAGCTCTCTGTGGTCGTGACCGAAGAAAAATGAAACTCTCAAATTTCTTCTTCACAACGCTCCGCGAAATCCCGAGCGATGCGCAGTTGCCAAGCCATATATTCTTGATGCGAGGAGGCTATATAAAGCCTCTATCCACAGGTATATACAGCATTTTGCCACTAGGGCTCCGAATTATTCGCAAAATTGAAAACATTATCCGAAAAGAGATGAACTCCGTGGGCGGCCTTGAAGCAGACCTACCCGTAGTTCAAACCGCCGAGCTTTGGGGTGAGGCTGGTCGCTATCAAGCTATAGGCGATGAACTTTTAAGGTTCAAAGACCGCAACGCTCACAACATGGTTTTGGCCATGACCCACGAAGAGGCCATCACAGACATGGCTCGCTATGTGCTTTCCAGCTACAAACAGCTCCCCTTTATGCTATACCAGTTCAAAACAAAGTACCGAGACGAAGCCAGAGCCAGAGGCGGCTTAATCAGAGTGCGTGAATTTGAAATGAAAGACGCATACAGTTTCCACGCTACGCCCGAAGACTTAGACCAGCACTACGAGCTTGAGTACCAGGCTTACCAAAATATTTTCCGCAAAGTGGGAATTGAACCCGTGATAGTCCAATCCGACACCGGAATAATGGGCGGCAAAATAGCCCACGAATTTATGTTGAGCACGCCAAACGGCGAAGATTATTTAATTATATGCAAACATTGCGGATACCAGGCCAACCGTGAAATTGCGGAATTTAAACGTCAACCTATTGATGGCGCAGGGCAATTGGAAAAAGTCGCTACTCCGAATAAAAAAACTATAGAAGAAGTCTGCACTTTCTTAAATGCAAAAACTAACACATCGGGCAAATGCGTATTCTTTGATGTGGACGGAAAATTAGTAGTAGCCTTGGTTCAGGGCAGTTTGGAAATAAGCGAAACAAAATTGAGAAATTATTTAAAGAGCAAAGTTTTAATACCAGCGTCAGAAGAATTGATAAAATCAAGCGGCATGGTACCAGGCTATGCAAGCCCTATAAACGCAAAAGACTGCCGTATTGTTGTGGACACCGGCGCAGCCGAAAGCGCAGACTTGATAGTCGGAGCAAACGAAGAAGGCTATCACTTTAAGCATTGCACGCCAAAAAGAGACTTCGCAAATTTTGAAACCGCAGACATAGCAGAAGCCGCCGAAAGTTGCATTTGCGCAAAGTGCGGAAATCCATTGACGGAAACACGAGGCATTGAGCTTGGCAACATATTCAAGCTAGGCACAAAGTTCAGCGAAAATATGAGTTGTGTTTTCACGGATGCAAACGGCGAAGTGAAGCCTGCGATAATGGGTTGCTATGGCATTGGAGTTGGCCGTTTGATGGCAAGCGTGATAGAAAACAGCCACGATGATTTTGGCCCGATATGGCCCATGTCCATTGCACCGTTCCAAGTGTTGATAGTTCCTATTGCAAAAGACAACGATATTGTGCAGTTAACCGAACGGCTTGAAAAGGAACTTGAAGAGCAAGGCGTTGAAGTTTTGGTTGACGACCGTGATGAACGCCCGGGCGTTAAGTTCAAAGACGGCGACTTGTGGGGAATCCCCATTCGCATTGCGATTGGCAAAAAGGGCCTCGCTGAGGGGAAGGTGGAGTGGAAGCTG
>WQSZ01000071.1 GCA_009787645.1 Candidatus Fibrimonadales bacterium
ACGCAAATGACCATAGCAAGCTCTGCGGCGGTGCATAAGGCTCAGGAAATGGGAATAAGCAGATGCGTTTTGGCACGTGAGCTTTCTTTGGAGCAAATAAAATCCATAAGAAAAAATTGCCCGACAATGGAATTGGAAGTTTTTATCCACGGCGCATTGTGCATATCTTACAGCGGCCAGTGCCACGCAAGCGAATGCTTTGGTGGTCGCAGCGCCAATCGTGGGCAGTGTGCGCAACCTTGCAGATTGCCATATAAATTCGTAGTTGACGGCAAAGTCCAAGAAAGCTCAAAGCCATATATTCTGAGCACAAGCGACTTGTGCGCACTACCGATTTTAGACGAACTGATTGCTTGCAAAATAGATTCCCTGAAAATAGAAGGCAGATTAAAAAGCCCGGAATACGTGGCAAGCGTAGTGGCTGCATATCGCTCAAAGACAAATTCAATGGAAAGCATATTCAGCCGTGGCTTCACAACTGGCTGGCTGAACAAACAATGCGTTGTGAGCGGAGAAACTTCCGGCAACAGAGGTTCATTTTTAGGCAGTGTTGAGAAAGTAAAAGGCTCAAAAGTGTGGATAAAAACGGAAGGTGAATGTAAGCCAGGCGATGGTATTTTATTTATGCCGGAATCGTCTGGAGGCAGAGTGTTTAAAGCGACAAAAGAAAATAATTTATTATGTCTGGAATTTTCAAATGAAAAGCAATTCCGCAACATAGAAACCGCATACATAAACGACAGCCCATCAAAAGAAAAGGAGATTCGCAGCACATTCCAAAACAAAAGAAAAATTCAGATAAACATTGAACTTTCCGGCACAGCAGGCAAACATCTTGTGCTGAAAATGGAAAACATAGAAGTTCAAAGCGATTACATTTTAGAAAAAGGCAATCCGGCAAACTTCGATTTTGGTCTTTCACGTACGCCGTATATTTGCGAAAATCCGATCATAAAAGTAGATGCGTATGTAAATGCGAAAATGCTTCGCAACTTAAGGCAAAAAGCGGTAGAAATGCTAAACGAATCAAGAACAAAAAGAGTTTTCCCCGGCCTAAGCAAATTTAAAATCATGTCTCATGTTCCGTGTCCCATATCCCAAGAGAAGCCAAGCGTTGAAACCCGCCAAATCCACGAAGAAGGAGACCCGCCATACACCCCGACATCCGAACCAATCCTAGTTAAAAACTTAGGTGCGCTAAAAGAGTTGCAAGGTTCAAATTTATGTGGCGATTACAACAGCCTTAACATAAAAAATTCTCTGAGCGAAGAATATTTTTTGCAAAATGGAATAAGCAGTTTTTATAAATCCCCGTCTCCGGCGTTTCACACAAAGCACTGTCTGTTTGCAGCGGCCTGCGGCTGTCCGTGCAAAGGGCAACGCTTGGAGCTGGAAGACCGCTACGGCAAGCGGCATTTGGTGGAAGCAGATGACATGTGCCGGAATAGCGTGATTGTCAGCTAAATATTTTCTATATTGCTTTACTATGCAAACTGGTAAAAACATATCAAAATTAGCAGTGATTTCACTTGCTATGGCGTTTGTTTTTTCCTGTTCATCGGATGATGGTAATGTTAATGGCAGTACTGGAATTTCCGAACCTGGCTACAAAGCCGGGTACAAAGCATGTGTTTTAGGATATAGAAATCCGGATTCTAGCATTATGACTTGTTTGTTATTGAATGATGGCTCAGATTTTCCGGAAGAAGCTTGTGAGCAACCTGGAGATCGCTTGGAAAGGTCATGTCGTGGCGGTTCAAATAGAACTTGCGATATGGGAATGATAAAAATTCTTATGTATGGTGAATTTGGCGAATTGGAGCAATGGAATTGTGAGTGGATGGTAGAGTTTATTGGAGCAAAAATACCAGGCATATATTGGCGCATTATCAGCAGTAGTTCGTCAACTAAGCTATCCAGCAGCAGTGCTCGCTCGCCGAGCAGCAGTTCCGTAGCACCATCAAGTTCGTCATCAGTGCAGAGTTCGTCAAGCGTTTCTTCAAGTAGCAGCAGTTCGTCAGCTCGGTCAAGCTCGTCAAGTGTTGCGCATAGTAGCAGTTCTGTGGTTCCTTCAAGCTCTTCTACTTCCTCTAGCAGTACGCAAACCAGTGCTTGTTCAGGTACTTTTACGGACACTCGTGATAGCCAATCTTACAGGTGTGTACCTATAGGCAATCAAGTCTGGATGGCAGAGAACTTGAATTACGATGTAAGCGGAAGTTTATGCTATGATAATAATCCTGCAAATTGCACTACTTACGGTCGCCTTTACGATTGGGCAACTGCCATGTCGGTTTGCCCGAGTGGTTGGCATCTGCCTAGCGATGATGAATGGACAACGCTGATAGATTATGTAGAAAGTCAAGGAAGTTGTACTGATTGTGCAGGAACAAGGCTGAAGGCTACGAGTGGTTGGAATAGTGGTGGCAATGGTACGGATAATCACAGTTTTTCGGCCTTGCCGGGCGGCTGCGGTATCGGTACTAGCTTCAGCAATGTCGGTTACTACGACTACTGGTGGAGTGCCAGTGAGGACTATGCTACCAACGCTTACTACCGGTTCATGGGCTACAGCTACAGCTATGTGGACAGGAACTACGACGGCAAGATGAACCTGTTTTCCGTTCGCTGCGTGCAAGACTAATTGTCTGAACCATGATTCACTTGATTTAGGGATTTCCTTGATTTCAAAGCACTGTGCTCAACAATCCTGTAAATCCAAAAATCCTGAAAATCGGGGTTCAGACGTTTTCTATATTTATTAAAAAGGAGGTTTGTTATGTCTAAAAAGCTACCGTTGGATGAGGAATTCAATTATTTCATTTCTAATCAGAATGAATTGGTTAAGCGTTATAATAAGAAAATATTAGTTATTCGTGGCAAATCTGTTGTTGGCAGCTATAGAACATTTGAAACTGCCTATAAAAATGCTGTAAAAAAATATCCGCTTGGAACATTTTTGATTCAAGAATGCATAGCCGGAGAAAAGGCTTACACTACATATTGCTATTCGCCGAGGATTAAATTTTGAATGCTATAACAATTAGATATAATCAAAAAGTAAATAGCATATCTTCATCTCTAGAAGTAGCTCCAGTACAGGGAACTTTTCAATCTTTTTCTGCTATTTGGGATACAGGGGCCAGTAGCTCTATTATAACCGAAACGGTTGTATATAAATTAGACCTCAAGCCGATAGGTCAAACTACTATACAAGGAGTGACTGGCTCAAAGAAAGTCAACAGATATGCGGTAGAGTTTCTTTTGCCAAATGACTATTCAATAAAATTAATGGCAAATGGCTGTTCAGAGATTTTAGGGTGTGATGTGTTAATAGGAATGGATATAATATCTATGGGTGATTTTGCTATTACGGCAAATTCAATGGGTCCAACTTTTTCCTTTCAAATTCCGCACGGTAAGGAGATAGATTTTAGAAAAAAACGCAAATCCTGTTAATCCTTTAATCATGAAAATCGGGGTTCAGACTTTTTCTACCTTCCCTAACATGAAATTCATTATTCTTGCAGTGATATTCATCATTTCCTGCTCACAGGAAGATGATAAAAGTGTCGGTCATTTTAACCCTAATATAGCTTATGGCTCATTTACCGATTCAAGAGACAATAAAAATTATCGTACTGTTGTAATTGGTACTCAGACATGGATGGCAGAGAATTTGAATTACGATGGACCTGCCGATAGCTTGATTGGTATGTGTATTGGTGAGTTCGGAGTTATTTATCCTACATTGGTTGATTCCGGCGATGGTTGTTCTATNTATGGTCGCCTTTACAATTGGGAAACAGCTATGACAATTTGCCCNAGCGGCTGGCGTTTGCCGAGCGTTGCTGACTGGGGACAGTTGCTTCGTTATGTTGATGGTACAAGCGGTACGGNAGCTATTTTTAACAGTTCTANTGCAGGAGAGCATTTGATGGCTGCATCAGGCTGGCNTAATTGTGGTCCTTCCGGGTCAGGAGCTTCTTATTTGTGCGAAGANACNTATGGTTTTTCAGCCTTGCCAGGCGGTATTGGNGACTTGGAAAGTGGTAGTTTCGGTTATGTTTATGGGGCTGGTTTCTGGTGGCTTGCAAGTGAAAGTTTCATAATGTTCATAATAAGAGGAGAAGCTGGCTTCCAGTTAAGGAGTGATGGAATGTTGATTTACGTGCGATGTATTCAAGACTAATTGTCTGAACCGTGATACCCCCGATGATCCGATTTTCTACCTTACATAATATGAAAGTCTTGATAGTAGATGATGAGCCGCTGGCTCGGGTTAGAATGCGCAAACTGCTTTTGGAGAGCGGCAAAGATTTGGAGGTTGATGAAGCCGATGGCGCAGACAAGGCTTTGGCTAAGATAATTGAAAATAAACCTTTTGCGGTTTTCTTGGATATACAAATGCCCGGCAAAGGTGGGTTTGAACTGGTAGAAGATTTGGCTAAAATTCCAAAAGAAAATGTTCCGCATATAATATTCGCAACTGCTTTTGATGAATACGCAATCAAAGCCTTTGAAAAAAATGCCATAGACTACTTGCTAAAACCAATAGAACAGGACAGGCTTTTGCACACGCTTGAAAAATTAACAATGCTGGAAAAACCCGATGCCTCCGGTCTCTATGAAAAATTAAAAACCTTAATAGAAAACAAAAATGAAAAATATGCACAGCGCTTGCAGGTAAAAATAGGCGACCGCACATTGATAATAAACATCTCAGATATAGTGCGCTTTGAAAGCGACGAAAAATACACCGCCGTTTACACAAACGACAATCGCTATATAATAGATACCCCCATAATAGACCTTGAAAACAAGCTGGACCCTGAAGCCTTTATAAGAGTACACCGAGCAAACCTCGTTGCTGTAGGTAAAATAGCGGAAATTCGCCGCCAATTCCCCGGAAAATTAACCGTTATCCTGAATGACAACGCCAAAACAGTGATCCCGGTGGGCAGAAATTATGTGGATAAAGTGAGGGATTTATAGGAAGTCAGCGTTTATTGTTTCTATATTACTCTCTAAGATCAACGTGAGGTAAAAATGAGTGCTCCCAAGTGGTTAAAGTGGACTACTATTAAACCTGTGAATATGCAGGTTTTGAATGATTTTATGTGTGCAGACCCGTTTTCAATACTCGGTTTGCACCCCATTAGCAAAGGAAGCAAGATGAGCGTAAGGGTTTATTTGCCCGGCGCAAAAGCTATTTCCGGCGAGTCAGTGGATGGTGGTCGCAAATTTAATTGCGAAAAGCTCGGAGATTCCGGCTTTTTCGAAGCTCAAATAGAAGAAAAATATGAGCACTTTTTATATCGGCTCCATATTGAGCTGGAATGTGGATCTAAATATTCCATTTTGGACCCTTATGTTTTCCCGCCGGTTTTAAGCGACTTTGATTTGCATCTTATGCAATCCGGCGTTCATTATGAGCTTTACCGCAAACTGGGCGCAAACCTTGCGGAAGTGGAAGGAGTCAAAGGCGTTCTGTTTTCCGTGTGGGCGCCAAATGCTCGTGCCGTTTCCGTTATAGGCAATTTCAATTCCTGGGACGGTCGCAGGCATCAAATGCGTGTACGTGGAAACTGCGGAGTTTGGGAAATATTTATTCCGGAAATCGGGGAAGGCGAACTTTACCGCTTTGAGATACATTCCAGAGAAGGCAATATGTATCAAAAGGCCGATCCGCTTGCAAAATTCAGCGAGATGCGCCCAAATACCGCTTCCATTGTCACCCACATGGATGGCTACGAATGGGACGATGACCTTTACATGCGAACTCACAGCGCAACACAATTTTTCAACTCTCCGGTAAACATTTACGAGGTTCATCCGGGTTCCTGGAAACGTGATCCTGAAAATCCCGGGCGCTTTTTGAATTGGGATGAACTTGGAGATAGCTTGATCCCTTATGTTTTGGATATGGGTTATACGCATATAGAATTCATGCCTGTTATGGAACATCCTCTGGATCAATCTTGGGGTTACCAAGTTACCGGTTATTATTCTCCTACCAGCAGGTATGGCTCTCCCGACCAGTTCCGCCGCTTTGTGGACAGATGCCATCAGAACAACATAGGCGTTATTTTGGACTGGGTGCCAGCGCACTTCCCCAAAGACGGTTTTTCGCTCGGTCGTTTTGACGGTAGTGCTTGCTATGAACATTCGGATTCAAGGCAAGGCGAGCATCCGCATTGGGGAACATATATTTTCAATTACGGTCGCAGAGAAGTTGCGAACTTTTTAATTTCAAATGCTATGTACTGGCTGCGTGAATTCCACGTTGACGGTTTGCGTGTTGATGCTGTTGCGAGCATGCTCTATTTGGATTACGGAAGAAATCACGGTGAGTGGATTCCCAATCACGACGGTGGTAACATAAACTACGATACTATGGAATTCTTAAAGCACTTGAACAGCGTAATGGGCAAAGTAGCGCCTCACGCAATTTTCATCGCAGAAGAATCCACAAGTTTCCCGAGCATCACTCGCCCGCCGGAGCTTGGTGGCCTTGGTTTCCACTACAAATGGAACATGGGCTGGATGAACGACTTTTTATCTTACATAAGCAAAGAACCTGTTCACAGAAAGTATCATCATCACAATTTGACCTTCAGCATGATTTACGCTTATTCCGAAAACTTTATTCTTGTGCTTTCGCACGATGAGGTTGTTCACGGAAAGGGTAGTATGTTGAGCAAGATGCCCGGTGATTGCTGGCAGCAGTTTGCGAATTTGCGTTTGGCTTATTCCTTTATGTATGCGCATCCCGGCAAAAAGCTTTTGTTCATGGGCAGCGAGTTTGGCCAAGGCAAGGAGTGGGAAGAGCAACATTCTCTTGATTGGCATTTGCTGGGCTTTGAAGTTCACAACGGTTTGCACAATATGATGAGAACTTTGGGGCAATTGTATAAATCCGAGCATGCGTTCTGGGAAATAGATCATCACTGGGATGGTTTTGAGTGGATCTCCTGCGATGATATTGACAATTCCGTGTTGAGTTTTGTTCGCAAGTCAAGGAGCGGCGAGCAAATTCTGTGCATTTTCAACTTCACTCCTGTGCTCAGAACGCCTTATCGTGTTGGTGTGCCGTCAAACGGCAAATGGATTGAGATTTTCAATTCAGATTCCCAGCTTTGGGGTGGTAGCAATCAGGGCAATGCCGGTGAACGTTGGACGGAGGAAATTCCGGCTCACGGCAGACCGTGGAGCTTGGAATTAATAGTTCCGCCTTTAGGTGCCGTTTATTTGAAGAAGGGGTAATGGTCTTAGCGATTATTATGCTCCTAGCTTTAAACGCCCACTCAGCCGTTTGGCTAAGAATTAATCAGGCCGGCTACACGCCGAGCCGCTCAAAAATCGCAGTTGTTCTCTCCGAAAGCGACATTGCAGGGCAAACTTGGACCCTGAAATCCGGTGAAAATATTGTGCTCAGTGGCAAACTCGGTGCGGCGAAACGTGGCGATAATTATTATGTTGCGCAACCTTTCTATTACACCATAGACTTCAGCTCTGCAACAACTGTAGGAACTTATGCTCTGGAATTAGCAGGGGAGTCCGAGCGAATACGCATTTCGGAAGATCCTTATTCCATGTTCGCAAAGCAGGCTCTCACGCACTTGCGGGCAATGCGTAGCAGGCATTCCGGAGACAACGCTGCAATAGTGCATGTTGCGAAAGGGGATTGGAAAGCCGGTACATGGCAAGAAGCCTCGCCTAAAAGAACTGTGGATATGAACGGCGGGCATTACGATGCCGGTGATTACATAAAATTCACTCTTAACGAAGCTTACCTCGCATGGCATTTGCTCACAGCTTACGAAGAAAATCCGCATTTTGCTCCTGATATTCTGGAAACGGCAAAATACAGCTTGGATTATTTGATGAAAACATTTCCCGATGAAAACACTTTTATAATACAGGTTGGCGATGCCAAAGACCACGAACAAGGCTGGCGATTGCCGGAAAACGACCCTCTTAACGGCAAAAGACCTGCCCTTTGCGCACTCTCACGTGTGCACATGGGAAGCACCGCCGCTGCTCTAGCTTTGGGTGCGCAGGTGTTTGAAAAAATTGACCCTGAGGCAGCCGCTCTCTACGCAAGCAAGGCAAAAGCAATTTACGAACGAGCGAAAAAAAACGATACGCAGCCCTCCGCATTTGAGCGTGATAAAACCAATGACTTTTACTTTGATCAAACCGATGATGACAATATGGCTTTGGCTGCAGCCTATTTTGGCGAAGGAGGCAAATATGCTCCTCCTCCCGGATATTGGGTGAGTTGGGGTGAGTGGAATGCCTTTGCGAATAATCTTTTGGCAATGCAGGGAGATGAATCCGCCAAAAAACGCTTGCTTCTTGAGGTAAGTCGCTATGAACGGGATAATGTGTGGAACGCTCCCGGTGATTATACTTGGGGCACTCTGCATCGCTGGATTGGCATGGCCAATGCCCATTCCCGTGCGCATAAGAATTTGACAGCTCCGTTTTTAGGGGTTTTGGATTATGTTTTTGGGCGCAATAACTGGGGCATTGCTATGGTCGCTTCGCATAACCTTCCAAATAGCGTTCAAAATATTTACAACGGAATTTATCGCTTAACCAAAGATTTTCCGCTTGGCGCACTTTCCGAAGGGCCTGGTGATAAAAAAATGCACGATGATGTGAAAAAATATTTTCATCCGTCTTATGTTCCGCCGCATAATAAATTCAATACCGCTGCCGCTGTGTTTTACGATAGCTCCGATGATTTTATGATTCAAGAGGCGACAATCGGCGGGCAAGGTGATTTTTTGCTTATGCTTGCGCTGGCTTCTCCAAAAAACAAACCTAAAACCATGTCCAGAGGAAGGTAATATGCCGCTTCTCTTTGCGTTTTTTCTTCTTTTGGGTTGCGTTGCGCCTGCAAAAAAAGAAAACGCATGCCCGGTAAATCATCTCAAAGGCTCAGGCTCCGGAACAACAGAGCAAGATGCTTTAATGCAAGCTCGTGCGGAAATATCCTCGCAAATACACTCTTCAATAACAGCCGCATACAAATCAACCAATAAGCTGATCAATGATTCTCTGGAAACAAAATTCAAGTCTGATGTAAGGCAAACTACGGAACTTTTGAACGCCCAAGATGTAAAATTGCTGTCTTCTGCAAAAATGGGAGAAAGGGTAGAGGTGGTCGCTTGCATGAGCCGTGAAGATGCCGCAAAACCTTATTTGGGTATGCTGCCGAGAATAAATGATTCTTTGAATTTAGCCATTCAAACAGAGATTGCGCAGCAGCATCCGCTGAAAAAAATAGAGGCAGCACGAACTGCGGATAATTTGAGAACACGGCAAATAATCACAGTGCAAATTTTGCAGGGATTGGGAAAAGACGCAGCGTTGCAAAGCACAGATTCTTATGAAAAAATGGTGGCGGATTATAAGGAATTTTCCTCAGGGTATAAGCTTATATGGGCAGGAGAAGATGAGGAAATTTCTCATATACTTTTATCTAAAATTTCTTCAAGGTATAGAATTGAAACCGGAACTTGCGCTCAGGGTATAAAA
>WQSZ01000072.1 GCA_009787645.1 Candidatus Fibrimonadales bacterium
ATTTTTTACCTTGGTGTCTATTGAAAATGAAATCGAAGATTCCCGTTTGTCTTTAGAGCCGCCTTTGCGCTCGTCTTTTACTTTTAGCCTGCCTTTTTGCAGCTCTCCTTCGTGCATAAAGTAAAATATGTTTTCCTTGTCGCTCTGCACACGAGTGTCCTGGTCAACGCGAGTCCATTGAATTTGCTCTTTTAAATTCTGTAACACAGGTCGCATCTCTTCCGGTGCTTTCTCTAAAACCCGTTCAACGGCTTTTTGCAATACTTCCGGTTGCAATGTTTTTTCCTTTGGCAATTCCTGCAGCAATTCTTTTTTTATCGGCTCCGGCAAATTTTTGAACAATTCGCCTTCGTAATTCCCCTGCGCTTGGTATTTCATAAAAGTTTGCGTGATCTGCGTTGGCAGCGGCAGGTTTACTGGCATGTTATTCACTGTACGCCATAATAAATTCGCCTGATCTTTTGGAACGCTTGCTCCTTGCTCGGTTTGCACGGAAACTTCGTGGAGCGCGCTTGCAAAGGTTCTGATCAACTCGGGGCTTTCCGGTAATTTGCCGTTGTTAAAAGATAAGATGTTTTCTCTTAGTTCCAATGTTTGCGGAGTGAATGGCAAACCTGTTTTTAGCCAGAGATTTCTCTCTTCGGTTGGGATTGGTATGCTTGCCGGCCAGGGCTGTAATATAAATTTTTGTTCAACGGGTTTGGTTTGGTCCGGAATTTGATGGAGCGAAAATGCGAGACCAATTTTTGGCGGTATTGGTACATTTTTCGGAAAGTCCGGTAAAAGTTTTTCCATTGGAAATTTTTTTGGCAATAAAATTTCATATATCATGGTATTTGCCGCTTGTGGAATATCTTTTTTCGGCAGCGGCCTGGTTATAACCTCTGCAAATACCGGTTTTTCTCCAAGCGCTACGGATAAATTTTTCGCCAAGTCTTTTGGCACTTCAATTCCTGTTCTTTGTAAAACCATTGTTTCAAGTTCTTTTAGCGGAGCCGTTTGCAGTTCTTTTGGAATGCCGAGTTCCTTGAACTCCTGCAATACATTGAGAATGGTTTGATATGTCTGCGGCGGTAGCGGTAGTGGTGGCAATGATAATGTTGGCGGCAATGATGGTTGCTGCAGTGGTTGTAGCGGTAGCGGCGATGCTGGCTGTGGTGATAATGGCTGTGGTGATAATGGCTGTGGCAAGGATTGCGGCAATGGTAGCGGCAACTGTTGCGGTAAGGGTTGCGGCAATGGTTGCTGCAAGGGCTGTGATAGCGGCTGTGATAATGGTTGTGGTGATATAGGTGATGGTGGTATTGGTGATTGCGCAGACGGTATTGGTGGCAATGGCGGCGGTGGCTGGATTTGCTGTGGTTGCTGTGGCTGTATAGGTGGTATAGGCTGCTGCAGTAATGGCTGTGGTTGTGAAATTGTAGCTGGGATTGTAGCTGGGATTGTAGCTGGAGTTGCAGTTGGTATTGCAACCGGTGCTGTGGTTTGTGCTGTAACTGGTGTTGTGGCTTGTGCTGCAACCGGTGTTGCGGTTTGTGCTGTAACCGGTGTTGCGGTTTGTGCTGCAACTGGTGCTGTGGCTTGTGTTGCGATTGGTGTTACGGTTGCTGTTATGTTTCTTATAATAGTTTTTGCGCTTTCAAAATCATTTTTGGAAAGAACTAAAATTAATTTGATTTCCTGCGGAATTTCCGGATTGAGCTTTGGTTGCAATGCTTTCACCAGCTCTCCAACTTGATTTCTTATGGATTCCGTAGCTACAGTTTTGTCCGTTAAGCTTTGCTGAATAGTGCTGAGCAAATTCAATAATTTTTTTACAGGGAGATTTTCCTGATTAACAGAAATATTGTCTCTTGCCTTTTCCAGATTTCGTGCTAATTCAGGAAACTTATTTTTCAATTCCAAAATCAAGCGGGAAATTTCATCTATTAACTTTAATTTTTCTGTATCTAGCTGGACTGAACCTTTTTCTGTTAATTGAGAGTTGAGAGTTGAGAGCTGAGAGTTATTTTTTGCCTCCTGTTCTTTAATATTAGCTTCGGGCGGGAGTTCTCCGGCAAATGCCAACCGTATGAGAGTATCTATTCTCAAATTTCAATTCTCAACTCTTATAGCTTGCCAGTTCGCCTCTTTCTCTAGCTAGGCGGATAACAGTTTCAACATAGTCACGAGGGACATTTAGCCATTTTGCTATTTGACTGTCAGGATGGCCTTGCCTTGCATAATCCAAGATTTGTTTTTTTTCTCTGGCCTTGCGGTCGTAGCTCGTTTCGTCTGCGGATGGAGTAATTCTTGTGTTGTTTGGGCTTGGAACTCTGATGTTCGTTTTGGTTATCTTCTCGGCTGTAGCTATGGGCCCGGTATTGACGGCTTGAGTTTTTTTGGTGCTGTTGTATTTTGCAATGGGATCGAGAGCGTTTTTAAGTTTTTGAATCGCTTCGGTCACTCTTTGCTTTGCTGTTTTCCTGAGTTTTGTGGGTTCCGGCAGAGGTTCCGGCGCAACTTCCGGTTCTGCTTGCATTTCTGCGGGCTTAACTTGAGGAAGCGGCGGCTGGCGAAAACGGGTGGCAAATACGGTAGGGTCTATGCCTGATATAGGTGGTGGCGGGGCCGGTTCTGTTTGCAGTTCCATCAGTCTTTCGGTTACCTTTTCTACCTCTTTGGAGCGGCGGCTGATTTTGATTATCAGGAATATTATTACTGTGAGCAGTATGCCGGCGGTGATGGAAATTCCCTTTATCAAGGAGTCAACTAAATCGGTTTCTTCTTCGTTTATGGTTTTAGGAGCTTCTGCTTTTGTGATGGCATTTCTGGTTAACAGAATGCGTTCCCACAGGTTTTTCTGCGTTTCCTTGAGATTTTTCTGCAATCTTTCATCGGTTTCTCTGCGGAGCACAAAGTTTATGGTTTCCAGCGAATCGTAGAGTTGCTGCAGTTTATTAGGGTCCGGAGAACCGTAAATTGCTGCTTTGCCTAGAGATTTTGGGAAGAACTCATCGGGATCAAGCCCTGAAAAGCGCACAAGAGCATAAAACCCTGCAAGCAAGGCTATCAAGGCAAGTATTATGGTGACAAGTTTTTTCAACACTATGAAATATAGAAATTTAATTTTCTAATTTTTTTAAATGTCCAATATTGAAGTTATCTGCCCGTGCTGTGATAATGTTTTGGTTATAGATACCTTTACCAAGGAAGTTGTCTCTCATAGAGAGCGTAAAAAGAAAGCTAGTTTGGAAGCCTTTTTAGAGGGCGAGAAAAATAAACCTGCGGAGCTGGAAAAAAAACTGGCTGAGGCACGGGAGAAAGAAAAGAATAGAGCTGAATATTTAAAAAAGAAATTTGAAGAAGCGAAAAGCAACAAAGAACTGAAAGATCCGCCTCCGAGCATCAACTGGGATTAACACATATTCCCATATCATCGGCTCTATGGCGATTACGCTTCAAAATAGCGGTTAATAGTTCCCATGAGCGTTACCCAGGAGCTTGCCAACCACAGCGACCCAAGCACTACGGCATGGTATTACTGGCAGATAGACGATAGCGAGAAAAAGGAGGCTTTGGCCCTTATTCCGGTATTCTGAAAAGGTAAACAAAAGTAAAAGTTTGTTTTTCTATATTATGAGTATGCTAGATCGGGAATTTTCTTATTATCTTGCCAACCAGAACGAGCTATTGAAGAAGTTCAATAAGCGGTTTTTGGTCATTATTGGCGAAACTGTAGTTGGTGACTATGATACTTACGAACAAGCTTTATTTCAATCCTCCCAAAAGCATGAACTCGGCACATTCCTGATACAGGAATGCACGGAAGGCGAAGAGGCTTATACTCAAACCTTCCACTCTAGGGTCGCTTTTGGATAATTTATGAGTCAAATACAGCTTAAATCATTTACGGTAGATTACAGTGCAATATCCCCAGTATTAAATACATCTTGCTGGGTTTGCGCAGCATTTGACCCCGCTCTTTTGCCGCCAGAAGCGGTACGCCCACCTTTGGTAGAATTTCGGGCTTTATGGGATACTGGGGCTACAGGTTCTGTTATATCCGAAAATGTCGTTAATGCCTTGGGTTTAAAGTCAACAGGCAAGCAAAAAGTGTATCATGCCAACGGCGAATCTTATGTGGATACATACAGCATAAACATTATACTCCCGAATGATGTCGGGTTTAAAGCCTTGCGGGTAACAAAAGGCATCTTGAATGGCATGGATGTTCTTATAGGAATGGATATTATTTCAAGCGGAGATTTTGCGGTTACTACATCTATGGGTAGAACGAAATTTTCTTTCCAAATCCCATCTACGCATGATATTGACTTTTCAAAAGATTACAATAAGCAGGTGCATACTCCCTTAGTTAGAGGAAGTCATCCTGGCAGAAACGATGCTTGTCCTTGTGGCTCAGGCAAGAAATACAAGAAATGCTGCGGGACCTAGACCCTCACCCCTTCCGTCTAACCGCTATTGGAGCCGCACCAGCCAGCGGGAGGGGTATAGCTTGGATTAGTTCTTTATGCATACTACGTCTGTACGTTGTAGAAGAAAAATTATACATCACTTTTGCGTAGCTATAATTAACGGTGCTATCCGTGGAAGTCCACCAATAACCATTCTTGCCAATCCAGCAGTAAGTTTCAAAAATGCAAAATTCACCATTATTACTGTATAGAATAAAAACGTTTTCTATGTTTTTAAATAATAAATCTTTTTCATCAACTGGGATTAATCGGAGTTTCTAGAATAACCTCTTCCATTTTGGTTCCATCCATCTTTTTAATCTTGAATAGATAGCCCTGAATTTCAACGCTCGTGCCGATTTTGGGCAGCGAACCCAAAGTATGCTGTATAAGGCCGGAAAGAGTTTCTATTTGCTCGTCTTCTTCTATGGTAAAATGAATTCCCAGATGGTCTTCCAAATCGGAAAGGGTGATTAACGGATCCAGTAAGTATTGCCCGGACGGGAGCTTGACATAACCCATATCCTCTTCCAAATCGTCTTCGTCCTGTATTTCTCCTACTATCTCTTCCAGAATATCTTCCATGGTGACCAAGCCCGCAGTGCCGCCGTACTCATCAACGACTATTACCAGATGGTTGTTGCTTTCTCTGAGCTCGTGCAAAAGCGAGTCTATTTTTTTCCCTGTAGGCGCAAAAATTGCTGGGCGAACGAGTTTTTCCAAATCAAATGGTTCATGCGCTCTTTCGGTGTACCATTCAAGGAATTCCCGGTTTGAAAGTATGCCTATTATATTATCTATGGAGCCGGAATACACAGGCAATCTGCTGTGCCTTTCATTGTTCAAAAGCTGAATCACATCCGGCAACGGTGTTTGAACATCAATGGCTCGCATTTCAACTCTTGGTGTCATTATTTCCCGCACCGGAGTGTCTGAAAGAACAAAGATGTTTCTTATCATCTGTTTTTCTTCTTCTTCCAAAGCTTCGGGAGAATCGTTGTTTCTTATGGCTTCGCGCATGGATTCGGAGAGAAAAGAGAGCCTGCTATCGTAGCCTAAAATTTTGAAAATGGATTTTTGGAGAAAAAGCGATACTTTTGCTGTAGGCAAAAAAATGTATTTGAGAATTCTATAGGATTTTATGCAAAATGCTAAAAGCGTGCCCGGAAACATAGCTGCCAGAATTTTTGGGATAAAAATAACAGCAACATATATTATAATCGGCTCTATAATCCAAACATACCAGTAATCGTTGGTAAAGTTAAGGCCGAAAATAGCAAAAGAAGCCAAGCAAGATATGTAAATGCCTTGGAATATAATTTCTTTGAATTCTTCGCTGTCTAAAATGCCTTCAAGCTCAGGATCCTCTGTTTGCGCATCTGAGCGAAAAACCAGGTAGATAAGCGAATAAACAAAAGCCAACAACTGCAATATGATTGCAATTGTTAAAACTAAAGGATTGTCGTTATACATCGGTATTGGCCTACCAGGACTCGAACCTAGGCTAACAGAGTCAGAATCTGAGGTGCTACCACTACACTATAGGCCAAGGCTAAATCCTAGTTGATTCTTCCCTGCAAGCGAGCCGCAAAAGAGAAATCTTTTGTGTTATGTTCGCTTTGAACGCCAAGGTTTAGAGTGAAGCGATCGTTGAGAATTTTCTGGACATAGATAGAACCCTGTATGTCTCTGACATCATCTGTGGAGCCAGCCTTGCAGATTTCTCCTTCAAAACAAGGAGCCTTGTTTCTACGTCTGCCGTCGTATTCGGCTTCTATAACGATTTTATCCAACCCACGATAGAGGGCTATATCCAAACCGCCAAGCACCGGGAAAGCCGGGTTGTTGGCACTAGGAACGCTTCCGCCATCTGCGCGAGTTTCGGTGCCTTCTTGGTCATCCAAGCCTATGAGTGCAGCTTCAAAAAATACTCCGAGATTTTTCAAAATGCCAATGTCTTTTACCACCGGCATACGAGCTGCTACGCTTACAGTATGAGTGACATCGGTTGTTTTGTCGTAAATACCATCAAATACATTGGAACGATAACCTACGCCGATTTCCATATTTTCAAGGCCGGCCAAGTCGTTGAAGCGGAAATAAGTGCGCAAATCGCCTCTGTTAAGATTTTCATCGCTGCTTATCAACGCTATGTCTAAAGATAAATTTTCAGAGAAGTTGTTCAAGCCGAATTGTACCATGCTTTCAGGAGCATAAGTGCTCATAAAGCCGGCTTGTCTGTCGCGGATCACGTTTCTGCCTGCTACTATATCTTTGTCTTTTTTAGCGTCAACATAACCGCCAAATGCTTTGCTTCCAAAACGTGTTGTATTATCCCAACGACCGATCTTTATATTGACATAATCTCCTCTGTGCCATGCCCAAGCTTCATAGAGCTGGAAATAATCTCCTCTTTTGCTCCGAGAACTTCCATCGTCGATATAAGTTTTTTTCTCGCTGAATTCACCCGGATACATGCGTAAATGCAGTTTACCGATAAAATTCTCAGACTCCGTTAAAACCATTAAGTTTGCTCTTCCCCACCATGTATCCAAATTGTCCGTACCCCAGCCGTCTGAGTCAACAGGCATAACCTTTCTGGCCTGAATTTCAAAGTTTGCAGGAACATCCACTACGGCAAAGTCATTTTTAGGAGCGCGCTGGGCTCTTTTTTTCTTTTTAGCCGGTTGTTCTTGAATAACCAAAACTACGGTGTTGGTGTCTTGGGCCGGTTGCATAACCGGGGCTTCTGCTATAGGCTCTGGAGCTGGCGCAGCAGGCTCTACGGCTACAGGATGAGCAGGGGCTGCCACAGGAGCAGGGACTGCCACAGGTGCCGGTGCAGTTACATGTGCCGGTGCTGCCACAGGTGCCGGGGCTGCATGTTCTGCCGCATGTGCCGGTGCAGCGGCTTCTTGAGCGTTTACAATGCCAAATGCAACAATAATAGCTGCTACGAAACATTTTTTCATGAAAAGTCTCCTATTGATTTCGCATTTAATATAGAAAATTTTTTGAGTAATTTCAAGTGCATAGCCCACTTTTACTAGTTTTATATCCCTTGAACTACCATATAATATCTTACGGCTGCCAGATGAACGAGTACGATTCGGCTCGTTTGGCCGCCCTTTTGGAGCTTCAGGGCTGGCTTCCGGTTGAAAATGCCGAAAAAGCGGATATGATACTGGTAAACACCTGCTCAGTAAGGGCAAAAGCCGAGGAAAACGCCATTGCTAGGATTAGGGATTTGAAAAAGTTGAAAGTTGAAAGTGGAGAGTTGAGAGTTGGGGTTCTGGGCTGTATGGCTAAGAATAGGGGAGAATCATTGCTAAAAGATTTGCCTTTTATAGACTTTATACTTGGACCTGACGAATACCACAAGTTATCTGAAATTATACACTCTCCACTCTCCACTCTCCACTCTCCACTTAATCCTTTTGCCAAACTGGCTAACAATTACAGCGCTTTTGTTGCCATTCAAAGCGGATGCAATATGCGGTGCAGCTATTGCATTGTGCCTTATGTGCGTGGCAGGGAGAGATACAGGGAAGCCGAGTCCATTTTGCGGGAAATTGAGGTTGCTGCTGCGCAAGGTGTTTCTGAGGTTACGCTTTTGGGGCAAACGGTTAATGGGTATCGCTATAAAGGTTTGTCATTTGCGGGTTTGCTGCGTATGGTGGCAGATGTGAAGGGGATTGAGAGAATTCGCTTTATGAGCCCGCACCCAAAGCATTATACAGGTGAACTCCTGGAAATTTTGCTGTGTGAAACCAAAATAGCTCCTCATGTCCATTTGCCTGTTCAAAGCGGCTCAAATTCTATTTTGAAAAAGATGAAGCGCCAATACTCCAGAGAGAATTATTTAAGCATAGTAGAAGCCCTGCGCTCCTTCAACCCACTTTACGGCATAACAACAGACATAATCTGCGGCTATCCCGGCGAAACGGAAGAGGAATTTGAAGAAACTCTATCCCTTTTGCGAGAAGCCCAATTTGACAGCGCATTTATGTTCGCTTACAGCCCAAGAGAAGGAACGCCGTCTGCCTTGGAAGAGGAGCTTATAACCGAAGATGAAAAAAAAGCCAGATTGCAAAAAACAATAGATTTGCAACACGCCATAACATTGGAGCGTGCAAGGTTGATGGTAGGTAGAACAGAAAAAATTTTATTGGAAAAGCCATCTCGCAGGAATCCAAACGAGTGGGTAGGCAAAACCGGAAATTTTAAGAAAGTTATTGTGGATTATTCGGGCAGTGCCGCAGGAACTTATGTCAATTGTACAATTGAAGCTGTAAAAGGCCATACATTATGCGGTAAAATCAATGATTAAATTCGCCATAATAGTCGCATTATTTTTAGTTGCCTGCAAAAAAGAGGAGGCAAAACCGGAAAAAAATATTCCGCAGGAAATCAAAATCCAAAAAGAGGAGCAAATAAAAATCGCAGACTTGCAACACGAAGAAGTTATTTATACATCCACTTTCAACAATCTTCCAATCACAATGAAAATTGCGATAGAAAACCACAGCCAGGAATCTCATAGAGCAGTCCTGCAATACCGCTTGAGCGATGGCTATAGCGAGCAGGCATCCGCCACAAAAGACATCCCGGCAAAAACCCGCATGGAGCTTGAATTCGGGAGGGAGCTTAGCCTTACAAAAAAAGCCTTTGCCATAAAAAACGAAACAACAGCGAATCTGCAAATTGAAGTTTACAGATTGGATGGCGGAAAAAAGGAGCTTTTATTTGAAAGTTCAACCAAAGTTAGGCTATTGCCTCCGCAATTTTTCACATGGCAACGCCCGGAATACATAGCGGCGTTTGTGACATATCAAATGGATTCAATTCCAGCTTTGCAGAGGGAAATAGCGCAGAAAACCGGCAGCATAGATGCTTATCAGCGGCGTGAGGCGAGCAGGGTAGAGGAGCAGGTGAAGGCGGCGTATGAGGTTA
>WQSZ01000073.1 GCA_009787645.1 Candidatus Fibrimonadales bacterium
CTTACAGAAGATGAGTTTAAGAATCTAAACTTGAGGTCACAAATTGTGACCTCAAGTTCACATGGAGGAATAAGATATATGCCTTATGCTTTTACAGTACAAAATGGGTTTAGACAAATATTTCTATCAAATCATAGAACATAATTCTTGTGCGTAAAGATTCGCTTGGCTTTAAGCTTATTCCAAGAAATTTAGCTTCGATTTTTTCGTTGTCAAATAAAAATGAAAATCCATTTTTCCCATAAAAAGAAATTACTTGCTCGCTATTATAAGCATCTACAATTAAAAATCTGCAACCAGTCTTGTTGTTTTCTTCTCTAAACCATGATTTGAGAAAATCTAATATTTGAGAACCTATTCCAGAATTCGTATACTTTCTATTAACCCCTAATCTACCTATTAAAACCGCTGGATAATTTCTTAAACGTTGCTTTTGCTCAGGAATATTTCTCCGTAACTGTCTTTTTGACTCTTCCGGGAGGGTTCTCACTTTAACAGAATCATTTGAAATTGTAAAAATGCTAATGATTTCCTTTTCATTGGAATTGGATAAAAAACAATATGTTTTTCCAAAGAGCTGAAGTTCAAAATTAAAAGCATCATTTTCAAAGAACTCATTTAAATCCGATTTTCCGCAATCAAATGGACTAGCCTCTTGTACAAGCTCTTGTGTTAATTTTTTGAATATGCATTTACTTATATCAATGCTATTCACCTGAATTTAGATCTTGATAAAATGCTTCTCATTGTGCGAAACTGCTTAGAAAAGTCCAAAGTTCCAGCTTTTTCAACTTCATTCCTATGGGCGATTTCTAAAAACCGCCTTCCTTGCTTCCCAGTTAGAACCGGTATTGTTTGAATTGGCATAGCCATAGGGAAAATATAGTAAAAACATAATGAAAAAAACTAAACAATAAACTCCAAATTCACAACGATTCTCTTCTTCTCCATATCAACCCCCAAAATGCAATCATCTATCCATGGGGCCATGATTTCTTTGTTATCAATCAACAAATTAAACACATTCACCGAGGGCATTTCCTGTGCGCTTAGCACTTTGCCAACAACTTTGCCCTCTTTGTCCACAGCGTCAAAATTTTCAAAATCGCTGAAATAAAACTGACCTTCAGGCGCTGGCATTCTTTCGGATTCTGGAACTAAAACATGAGCGTTTACAAAAGGCTGAACGGATTCTGGGGAGTTTAAGCCTTCAAAACGAAATTTCCATAAAAAGTTGTATTCTTCGGAATGCGAAATGGTCGCTTCCTTGATTTCCCCGTTTGACAACTCCAGATATACCTTTTTTAATAAAGAATGCCTCTCAACATCGTGGGTGAGAGGCTTGCAAAGAATATCGCCAAAAACACCGTGAGTTCGCATTAAACGACCCACGGCTACATAGGAATTCACACTCTAGCCTTCTGCAGGTGCGGCCGGTGCTGCGGCTGCGGCTTTTTCCGCTTCAAGGCGTGCTTTGGCTTTTGGGCTCAGTTTCGCTTTCTTTGCCTTTGGGGCCAGCGGAACCGGTGTTTTGCCTTCAATGCTTCTGCCTGCGCGCTTTTCGTGGAAAAGAGCCATTATGCCTTGTTGCTTCAACAAAGAACGAACCGTATCGGAAGGCTGTGCGCCAACACCGAGCCAATACATAACTCTGTCAAACTCAAAACGAACCTCGGCGACTTTCAAATTCGGGTCGTAAAAACCGAGCTGTTCCAAACATTGACCGTCACGAGCCTTACGGCTGTCTGCCACCACCACCCTGTAAGTGGGGTGATGGCGTTTTCCAAATCTAGATAGGCGAATTACTGCTGCCATAAATATTTCCTGTAAATTGCGAAGCTAAAATATAGCAAATTTTTCCAGTTTCGTCAAGGTTATACGACCAATTATATCACTCCATGAGCGATCATAACCTTGGCTACCTTCAAGAAACCAGCTATATTTGCGCCATTCACCAAATTTCCGGGGGTATTGTATTCCTTTGCGGCGTTTTTAGCCGTTTCGTGAATATTCTCCATTATTCGGTGAAGTTTAGCGTCAACTTCGTCAAAACTCCAAGAGAGCCTCTGAGAATTCTGCGACATTTCAAGGCCGGAAGTTGCTACTCCGCCTGCATTTGCCGCTTTTCCTGGGCCATAAGCTATCTTGGCATCCAAGAACACCTTAACCGCTTCCGGTGTGGAAGGCATGTTTGCGCCTTCTGCAACGGCGGTGCAGCCGTTTTTGACGAGTGTTTTTGCGCCAGCTTCGTCAAGTTCGTTTTGGGTTGCGCTGGGCAAGGCAATATCACAGGGAATAGTCCAGATGCCTGAACAGCCTTCCGTGTATTTTGCGCTTTTTACCTCTTTTGCGTATTCGCTTATGCGCTTTCTCTCAACCTCTTTGAGCTTTTTCACCAAGTCCAGCTTGATTCCATCTGCGTCGTGAATATAGCCGCCGGAGTCTGACATTGCGATAACCTTTGCCCCGAGGCTCATTGCTTTTTCCGCAGCGTATATGGCAACGTTTCCGGAGCCTGATATCACAACATTTTTCTTGTCAAAACCGCTGCTTCTGTCTTTTAGCATTTCTTGGCAGAAATAAACACAGCCGTAGCCTGTGGCTTCCGTTCTTACGAGCGAGCCTCCATACAGGAGTCCTTTTCCGGTTAGAATGCCGTGGTAAATATTTTTGAGTCTTTTGTATTGCCCAAACATATAGCCTATCTCTCTAGCTCCTGTTCCTATGTCTCCGGCAGGAACGTCGGTATCTGCGTCTATGTGCCTGTAGAGCTCGGCCATGAAGCTCTGGCAAAAGCGCATAACTTCGTTATCTGATTTACCTTTGGGGTCAAAGTCCGAGCCGCCTTTTCCACCACCCATCATAAGCCCGGTGAGCGAGTTTTTGAAAATCTGCTCAAAGCCCAAGAATTTGATGATGCTGGTGTTTACGGATGGATGCAATCTTATTCCGCCCTTGTAAGGTCCTAGCGCAGAATTGAATTGAATTCTCATGCCCCTGTTCACTTGAACTTTGCCGGCATCGTCTATCCAGGGAACTCGGAAGATTATTTGTCTTTCGGGTTCAGTGATTCTTTCCAGAATACCGGCCTGCTCGATTTCCTTGTTTTTCTCTATCACCGGGCTCAAAGATTCAAGAACCTCGGTTACCGCTTGATGAAACTCCGCTTCACCAGGGTATCTCTTTTTCACGGTTTCGACCACGCGAGAAATATATTGACTGCTCATACTTTTTCCTTGTTAGAAATGACTGGAAAGGAATATAGAAAATACTAAGTCCAGCCTTTTGGCTCCCGGTTCAATATATTGATCAAAGGATTTTATTCCCTTTTTCTTGCTCAAAAAACAGTAAGCTCCCAACGCTTGCATAATTCGTTGCAGGCTTGCTACCAAAAAATCTTCCCAAGCAGTTTCAAAAGAAATGCCTTTCAAAAGCGGGTTCGCATTAAACCAAAGCGTAAACAGTTGCTTTACGGTTTCGCTCGGGAGCATCATGTATGGATCCCACAAAAGAGAGGCTACGTCGTAATAAATGGAACCGTTCCTTGCACCCTGAAAATCCACAAACGCTATTTCGGAATTATTAACCATCACATTCTGCGATTGAAAATCTCTATGCATCAAAACTCTTGGCTGTGCGGCTGCTCGCTTTATCAAGTCCGGCATTATTTTTTTCTCGCCCGGATAATTTTCTCTGTAATACTCCTGCTCCCAAGCATAATCCTTTTCATCAAACATTCTTTCTGCAAGTTCCTTATCTGCCGCAAAGGCTCGCTCAGAAGCCTCTTGCCACGCTATAAGCTTTTCCAAAACTCGTGGGTAATGCAGCATAGGTTGCTGGGTGTCGCAAAGGCGTGTAGTGCCCAAATCTTGCATAACAACACGCTTTTCATTTTCCGAGACAGCATAAATTTCCGGCGTTGGAAGTCCCAAGCTGCTGAACAATTTTCCGTAGCGAACAAAGCGTTCAAAGTCCTTGTCTTCGCTGTGCGACTGTTGCAAAATTAACGAATGGCCGGCAGCTTTCATCCTGAAATACTTTCTGCCAGAACCTGCGGAGCCTGCAATTTCAAGTTGAGAGTTGAGAGTTGAGAGTTGAGAGTTTACGGCATTCATCAATCCTTCCGGATTGCCTATGTCTATCCAGTTGCCTTTTGTTGTGTAAACAAATGGAATCTCATGTTCCCAGAAATCTCTTATGTCTTTTTCTTTTACCTTTTCCCATGCTTTTGCGTTATACCATGATATGCCGGTGAAAGTTGCGTTGCTTTTGCCGTCTTTTCCGAATTTGTTTTTTATGCCGCACAATAAGTTTTCTTCGTTTATGCAAAGCGTGTTCACATTTGGGTTGTCAATGGCCAAGAGGGCACAGCTTGCTCCTGAGTTTCTAGCTTTTTGCAAAAAGGTTTCCACATCCAAATTGTGTTCGCAGTCTCCGTTCAGCACCAAGAGTTCGCCACGCTCACCTTCCTGCCACATTCTGCATATTGGGCCACCAGTTCCTAAAAGTTCTTTTTCTAACCAAACCTTGTCAATTCCAATTTCCGGAGCCGCATTTTGCACCTGCTGTGCCAAATGATGCGCATTTGCATGAATTTTTGCGGAACCGAGTTTTTTTGCCAAAGCAGCCTGCCTTGCAAGCGGCGAATTATCCACAATGGGGATCAGAGGCTTTGCGATTCTATCGGTCAAGGGCCGGAGCCTAGTTCCCAAGCCTGCAGCTAAAATTAATGTGTTAAGCACGGTGGAAATATAGGAAAAATTGTTCCCCTTGCTCCTTGCTCAATCTCTGAATCTTCAAAAACGATAAACTTCCTATCAAAAACGTCTGAACCACGATTTTCATGATTAAAGGATTAACATGATTGTTAAGCACAGTACGGAGAAATCACGATGTTTTTCTATATTGCAACTTATAATGTATTTTTGCGCAAGGTGAGAAAAATACTACATCGACCGGATCAAGAATATTTGACCGCCTTGTTTACAGGTTAGTTATAAATAATATTGAAGCAACGCATATAGATCCCATGGAATCTTTATTTGTCTATTTATCTGCTTGCGGAGCAAGAAGCGCAATGCTATCTAATGAGTATAATTCTAGCAGATTTGATGGCTTAAGCTTTATAGTTTTACCAGACAAGCAAGGCGACCTTAATGCTTATTTGCTGTATATTAAGAGATTTTAGGGGTTGATTTCTCCTCAAAATGATTTATTAACGCTAAAATGTAGGAAGTATTTTGCGATAATTCTTGCATAAATACTCTTGACTCTTTTCCGTCTTTCCATGGCTGATAGTGAGGATATACTTCTATAAATTCTTTTTCATTTATCTTTCTTGCACATTTTAATTTTGAAGAGGGCTTATTTACTTTAGATCCATTAATCACTATGGTATTATTCATTGAACAAGCTGAAAACCAACGTCCTTTTGTTGCATTACGCCGTATTGTTGGAATTTCCATCGCTTTAGATAATTCCGAGATAATGCGTTTCCATAAATTGCTACTTCCCATATTTTTGAACTTCTACTTTTAGACCTGAAGTACTACGAACCCTTAAAGAACTTTGCGGCTTCTCTTGGTGAATTCGGCTTGGCGTATCTCCTCTTAGCAGTCGCTTCCAAGCCCTTTCTGAATCCTTCCTTTGTTTCTCTTCAAGTTTCCTTAACTCTTCTTCGTCAAATTTAGCTAAATTAATTTTAGAAAAACCTGCCGCTCTTGCTCTATCCATAACGCTGATAATTTTATCAAAAACCGCATCTTCATCGACAAGAATAATTATGTTATCTGCGTCTGGACTGTCTATAAAGTAGGAATGAATCATTATGAGCGACTTTGCGAGTTCATCATAAACGCTACGAGGCCTTAAAGTTATTGCTAATTTTCCATCAATACATATATTTTCTATACCAGGTCTATCTACTTCCCTAGGAGGTAAACATTCAAGCGTCCTTCTAGAATTTTCAGCGAGTGTTGCAACACTCATTCCCGGCTGTATTTGTGTTAAAGAAGCAATGAATTCGTTGTTCAAATCCAAATAAGCCGAATCGTTAATGCTATAGACAGACATCAATATTTTCCTTGGCTCCTCTGCGTTTTCTTTTGGAAACATTGACATTATTTCTAACATATCTTCGCCCAATGTTGACCCTTCCTCATTATGGAATATTTTTGATAAAGATCTGCCTCTTGTCCATATTTGTAAATACTTTTTTGAAATAAGTACAGCTAAATTCAAATTATAATCATTTCTAAAACTATCTGTACCGTAAAATTCGTTTATATCACGAAATGTGTTAATTTTAGCATAAGAAGCAGCAACATCAAGTTTTTTTATTGCTCCGTTATTACCAACAACCCCAAATAACAATCCAGGCTTTTCATCTGAATGTTCAATATAAACGCCACTAATGACATAACCATTGCCATCAAAAGTACCATTAAATAGATTCCCATTAGAGTTTATTCCTATTGGAATCCACTTATTAACAGGAGGTGCATTTTTCCAATCTTGCCAATTTACCGTATCGTTAAGCATAATGTTTCTGCCAAGTTTAATCGTTTTCCCAGTGAATTTATTTCCTTCGTTTACCAATTTTGCAAACCCAGCCAATTGCTCTGCCGTAGTTATGGTAAATTCGGTTTTGGCATCTTTGTACCATTTAATATTAGTTTCGCTATTCCAAATTTTAATTTCATTACTCTCAATGGCTTCGGGAAAATCTACAAAGTTCCAAGCAATTCCGATTAACAACATTAGTAAAACTAGCAAAATGATAACCAGTTTACTTTTGTTCACGGGTAATTTCTCTTGTCTCTTTGCCGAAATGAAAGTTTCTACTTTACTCTGCGGCTTCCCACAGCTAGCACAAAACTTTGAATCGTCTGCGATTTGATTACCACACTCTTTGCAATGCATATTTTACTCTCCTATACCCTTATATTCAACAGCTCCGTCAGTACTTGCTATAACATAAGCTCCTCGACTTGTAGCTGTTCTAAATTTCTTGCCATTAACATAAATTGTCACCGTTACATCTCCACTTGAACCATTATTTTGAGCTGATATCATTGCATGATAATAACCAAATAAATCTCGTTTTATTGGCACGGAAAAGCTATAGCTAGCTGGAAGTTTAGCATAGCCGTATTGTTCCATGCCCCCTTGCGGATTTGTCAATGTGATATTTACAGAAGATGCTGTTCCAGTAACTTCATATTTTATTTCTGCTACTTTATAATT
Organism: Candidatus Fibrimonadales bacterium; assembly: GCA_009787645.1. Taxonomy (GTDB): domain Bacteria; phylum Fibrobacterota; class Fibrobacteria; order Fibrobacterales; family Fibrobacteraceae; genus Fibrimonas. Next base: position 7,246 of record WQSZ01000073.1, read on the forward strand.
ATTTGAATTTACTTTCGTTGATTTGTCTGAAGGTAAAGCAATTAATTTAAAAATTGCAAATGCGATTAATCCTATTACTAGCAACGCTGTTATTCCCGGCCATATACCTGCATTATGCCGTTCTTTCACAGCCATATGTTTCAATAAGTCAGTATTAAAACTTGCCAAATTGTTAGCTTCTTGTTTCTTTTCAGCGAACGACTTTACTTCGTTATTTTGCGATTTACCGCAATTTGCGCAAAATTTTGAATCATCCGCTATTTGATGACCACACTCTTTACAATACATATTAACTCCTTTTGTTGGTTAGTAATAACTTTCTTTTTTCATAATCATAAATTTTACAACACCCACTATTAGGATCGTATTCATAAAATATCACGTCCTTTGGGATAAGGAAATTATATTTTTCAACATAATATTCAACTAAAGTTTTATTTCTTTTTTGGTTGTAATCTCTTAATGCAAACAATATTTTCTTATATCCATTTGGAGCCAAATAAAAATAATACATAGCCTCATTCCATACAGAAATTTTTGCACTTGGTATATTCCCACTTTCTGTCCATATATTTCGTTTACACTCTACTAATATTTTGCCATTTCCAAGGTCAAATTTGCGACCTTTTTGAAATTCAAGACCGATTTCAATCTTATACTCTTTCTGCAATTCAATACTTTCCATTTCGAGGAAATATTTATATGCAATTTCTTCAAATTCTTTTCCTTTTGCAGAATTTGACATTTCAGCATTATTTGGAAATTGTTTGCTCATATTTTTTTCTCCTATCCCGTTTTATTTTGTTAACCCTGCCAAACCATGGGAACATGAAGTTTAGCAAGTATTGCACCACCATAGTGCAAATTCTTTTTCAATTCTGTACTATTGCAATAATAACCACTCATAAATACCACCTATTGATCCTTTACACAACGAACTGAACGCATATCTGCCTTACCATTCCAATTCCGGCTTATCCTTTCGTTGCTATACCACATAATCCAATAGTAAGCATTGGAACCACCCTGCTCGTTTGCACTCCACCACCCGCCATATTTACCGACGTCGTCGAAAACATAGCCAGAATTATTGATATTTCCATAGCCGAAACCGCCTGGCAGAGCTGAAAAACCATAATTGTCCATTCCATTACCAGATATATTATTAAAACTATCCCAAAGTTTAGTTGCCTTTAATTTTACACCAGCAGTTTCTTCTCCGCCAGTTATTACCGCTAACTCTTGCCATTCTGCATCGCTTGACAAATGCCAGCCATAGGGGCAAACAGTCTTAGCCGTCTGCCAATTGTACAGTCTGCCATAAGTTGCACAGAATGAATTATTACTGTAACATACGCTACCGCTTACATTGTAATTCAAATTTTCTGCCATCCAGATTTGCTCGCCTATTAAAACTGCATTGTATTTATTACCGGCAACATCTGTTAACCCGGCTTTCAAATATATCCCATTGGGATTAATGTTTGCTCTACATTCATATAAAGTCGGGTCGTAAGTTTCTGTTCTAATACCGCAATATTCCCCAACAAAATTCCCATTGTAGCAAAATTGAATCGTAGGATTAAATGCTTCATTGTTACAGGAGTATGTTTTGCCATCCGTATGACAATAGTGTGTGGACGGATTAAACGGTTTATTGACACACGAATATGTTTTACCATCTGAATGGCAATATTGTGTAGATGGATTATATTCACTACCACTACATTTATTCAAAACACCATTTTCATTGCAGAATTGCGTTGCAGGATTATATGTATCACCACCACATTTATTCAAAAGCCCATTTTCGTTGCAGAATTGCGTTGCAGGATTATATGTATCACCACCACATTTATTCAAAACACTATTTTCGTTACAGAATTGTGTTGCTAGGAAATATTGTTTGTTATTGCAGCAGCCGTATGTATTAATGTCATATTGGGCATTATTGCAGCAAATATAATTTGCAGGATTATATCCAATGCCCACACACAAATCATAGACCTTATCATTTGCACAAAATTGATAAACAGAATACGCATCTCCGCCACAAAGCTCAGTAATCGTGTTGCCATTAAGGCAAAATTGAGTAGCAGAATTAAAGAAACCGCTACCGCA
>WQSZ01000074.1 GCA_009787645.1 Candidatus Fibrimonadales bacterium
CTGTTTTGGCATCTCACCCCGAATATTCCGAGTCATTCACAGCCATGCCCTTCAACAGCGGCTACTTTATGTGCGTAAAAATAAACGGCGCAGATTTGGAAACGGTGCGAAAGGAGTGCTTGAAAAACGGCTTGGGAGTCATAGCGATTTCGGGCCTTATAAGAGTAGCGTTTTCTTCCGTGTCTTTAAGCAAAATAGAGGAACTCTTTGAAAGATTGCACAAGTCTGTTAAGGCAGTTCGAGTTTAGCGCAAAAGAGAACATTAAAACTCGTGGTTTCAAGAAAGATCCCGTTGGCGACAGGGATGCCGAAGTTGCCGATGGAATTTTGCAAAAATACAAGGGTCGTTTGCTGGTTTTATCCAGCGATAAATGCGCAAGGCAATGCAGATTTTGTTTCAGAAAAAACAGGCTGATAAAAAAAGCATCGCCGGAAGCATTGCGCAAAATTATGGAAAAAGACAAAAGCATAAAAGAGGTGATCCTGAGCGGTGGTGACCCCATGATACTTAAAAAAAGCGAGTTGCAAAAATTCTTTGATGCAATTCCTGCGCACATAAGAATTCGCATACATACACGCATTGTAAATTTTAATCCGTTATTCAAAAAACTAGGTTCTCGTTTAATTTTTGTTTCTCACATAAATCATCCGAGCGAATTGAACGAAAAAACCGAAAAAACCTTTGGCAAGCTCGCAAAATGCGGCGCAACGCTTCTTAACCAAAGCGTGTTGCTAAAAGGCGTAAACGACAACGCAAAGATTTTAGCGGAACTCTCCGAAAAATTATTCTCCCAGCGGGTTTTGCCATATTATCTGCACCAACTGGACAAAGCCCAAGGCACAGCCCATTTTGAAGTCCCAATAAAAGAAGCAAAGCGAATTGTAAAGGAATTGAAGGAAATGCTACCGGGTTATTTGGTGCCGAGGTTTGTGAAAGAGGTTAAGGGGAAGAAGTCTAAAGTTTGGGTGTAAGATTTTTGTATATTTTGGAATGTGACTCCAAATCATACAAAAGTACAGGGAGATGAACATGGCAAATTTAACAAGGACTTTAGAACCTGAGCTTAACAAAGCGTCAAAGAGCTTTCGGGTTATTTTGGTGAACGGGCAAAGGCAGGTAGGCAAATCTACCTTGCTTCAAAATTTGGCCAAAGGAACAAAAAGAACTTATGTAACCTTGGATGACACAAGGCTTCGCAAGCTTGCGCAGGAAGATCCGCATTTATTTTTGCAGCAGATGCCGCCGCCGATAATCATTGACGAAGTGCAATATGCCCCGGAACTTTTTCCATGCATAAAAATTTATGCGGATGAGCATAAAGCAGAAAAAGGGGCGTTTTGGCTCACAGGCTCGCAAAAATACAGGCTTATGGAAAATGTGCGAGAATCCCTTGCAGGACGTATAGCAATTTTTGATTTAATGGGCTTGTCTTATCGTGAAAAAAACAAAATGCCTTTTTCCGGCAAACCTTTTATTCCGTCTATGGATAAACAAAAAGGCATTAAAAAATTAACCGTTCAAAACGTTTATAAACGCATTTGGGAAGGTTCGCTTCCTGAGCCTGTTGTGAATAAAAAAATAGACCGCAATAGATATTACGCCTCTTATATGAAATCGTATATAGAAAGAGATGTCAGAGATTTTTACAATGTGGAAAAGCCTATTCAATTTTTTGATTTTGTTTCTGTTGTTGCGGCGCAAACCGGGCAATTGCTGAATTATAGCTCTATGGCTAGAGACATTGGAGTAGATGTTAAAACCGTTCAAACCTGGATGGGAATTTTGGAACGTTCCGGCCTGGTATATTTGCTTCATCCTTATTCTCCCAACATTACGAATCGCATTATTAAAACGCCCAAGATGTATTTTTTGGATACCGGACTATGTGCTTATTTAACAAAATGGCTAACTCCGGAATCTTTGATGCATGGAGCAATGGCGGGAGTTATTCTTGAAACTTATGTTGTCGGTGAAATTTTAAAATCATATTTGCACAATGGCGAAGATCCGCTGATATATATGTACAGGGATGCAAATCAAAATGAGATAGACATCGTTTTGGAACAAAACGGCACTTTGTATCCATTGGAAATTAAAAAAACGGCAAGCCCTAACCTAAATGATTGCAAAAGTTTTAAGGAATTGGAAAAATTAAAGAAGAAAGTCGGCCTGGGCGCAGTGATATGCTTGCAAGACGAGCGAATAGCCTTGTCTAAAAATGTAGTTTCCATTCCCGTATGGGAGGTGTAGATATATTTTCTACATTCTAGTCAATGAAAGGAATTTTACTAGCAGGTGGGGCCGGGTCCCGTCTCTACCCCCTAAGCGCGGTTGCAAGCAAACAGTTGCAGCCCGTTTATGACAAGCCAATCGTTTATTACCCGCTCTCAGCACTGATGCTCGGGGGCATAAAAGACATAATGCTCATAAGCACACCCATAGACCTTCCACGCTTTCAAAACTTGCTCGGCGACGGAAGCCAATGGGGATTGAATATACAATACGCCGTTCAGCCAAAGCCGGAAGGCATAGCACAGGCATTTTTGATTGCGGAAGATTTTATCAAAGGCGATGCATGCACCATGATTTTAGGCGACAATATATTTTACGGAGCTTTTGACTTATACGGCATAATGGGCATTCCACAGGATTTTACGGGAGCCCGAATTCTTGGCTACGCCGTAAACGACCCCGAACGCTACGGAGTTGTTGAGTTTGACGCAGACGGCAAAGCCCTCTCTCTTGAAGAAAAACCCGCAAAACCCAAAAGCAATTATGCTGTGCCGGGCCTGTATGTTTACGACAAAACCGTTCTGGACAAAGCCAAAGCCCTGAAACCCAGTGCACGTGGCGAACTGGAAATCACGGATATAAACAAAATGTATTTACAAGAAGGAACACTGTTCGTAAAGAAAATAGGGCGCGGCGTTGCATGGCTGGATACCGGCACACACGCCTCTCTTTTGGAAGCGAGCAACTTTGTTTACACACTGGAATCAAGGCAGGGATTAAAAATTGCGTGTTTGGAAGAAATAGCCGTTGATAAAGGCTTTGTTCCTTGGAACACAATGAAGGAATATTTGGAAAAAAATATGCCTAAATGCCCTTACAGAGATTACATATTTAAGAGGTTTTGTCCATGAGATTATGCTTTTTGCTCCTTTTTACAGCTCAAATAGTTTTTGCGCAACACAAAACAAATCTATACAGTCGGGCTAATCAAGCTGAAATGAACAAATGGGTTGATTCCGTTTTTAGCACAATGACCCCCGATGAGCGCATAGGCCAGTTGTTCATGCTGACCATTGATCCTGCGGAAAAATATCAGGAACAAACCCTGAAATGGATAAAAAATCAAAAAGTCGGCGGCATTTTATTTGCGAAAGGCACATTGACAGACCATGCGAAAAGCACCAATGTTTACCAAGCAGCCAGTCAAATTCCACTGTTCATCTCCTTTGACGGCGAATGGGGCCTGGCAATGCGCTTGCCTAACACGCCACGGTTCCCTAGAAACATGGCAGTTGGAGCTATTGAAGATAATGAATTAATCCGCCTCTACGGCGAAGAGGTTGGCAGAGAGATGAATGAGCTTGGCGTTCACATGAACTTTGCCCCTGTGCTGGATGTCAATGTAAACCCCAGCAATCCGGTTATCGGAAATCGCGCGTTTGGCGAGCATGCTCAACTGGTTGCAGAAAAAGGCAACGCATATTCCGCAGGGCTGGAAAACAAAAAAGTTATTGCCGTTGCAAAGCATTTTCCCGGGCACGGTGACACACAAGGAGACTCACATAAAACTTTGCCGCTTGTAAGGCATGACAAACAGCGCATGAAAGAGGTGGATTTACATCCTTTTGAAGAGTTTATCAAAAATGGATATTCTGGCATAATGACTGGGCACCTGTATGTACCGGCTTATGATAAAACTGCCGGCATGGCCAGTTCACTTTCACCCAAGATAGTAGATGACCTGTTGCAAAAAGAGATGGGATTCACTGGCTTGGTGATTACGGATGCTCTAGTGATGGAAGGTGCGCTGGGAACAAAAAAAGCTCCGGCATTGCTGGCTTTGCTCGCAAACAACGATATACTGCTGAAACCCGGTGATATAGTTGTTAACGTTAAAGTGATAAAAGACGCAGTTGCTGCCGGAACCGTATCCATGGAAACCATTGACGCAAAATGCCGAAAAATTCTCAGCTATAAATATATCACAGGCTTGAATAAATATAAACCCATAGAGATGGAAGGACTTTCGGAAAGAATAAATACCGAGTACGCAAACAACCTGGTTGAAAGAGTGAATCGGGAGGCAATCACTCTACTGAAAAACAACGACGATGCAATTCCGTTCACAAATCTGGAGCAAAAAATAGCCGTGCTTTCCATCGGAGAAAGAGACACTTCGCAGTTTCAAAAGCATTTAGCGACACATGGTAATTTTGCGCATTTCTATTTGCCGGAAAAAGCGGACTTGAAAAGGATACAGGATGTATTCAGAGCGTTGCAAAAATATGACATGGTTATTTGCGGCATTCATTCCAACCAGAGAAATTATACGGGAGAGCTGCAAGCTTTGGCGTTAAAGGTCAAAACTCATCTGGTTTTCTTTATTTCTCCGTATAGCATAAGCAAATATTCTCAAAGCATTGCTCGGGCGCAAACTGTGACTTTGGCTTATGAAACCGGACCGGCTTCACAAAAGGCAGCGGCTCAGATTATTATGGGTGAGTTTCCGGCAAAAGGACGCCTCCCAGTGACTCTTCCGAGCTTTAAATACGGGAGTGGAATTCAAACTTCCGCTATTCGTAAAGACTCTTTGTAAGCTTTTTGAGCTCCAAATTGAAAAGCACATCTTTTGCTATTTTTTTCTCAATCTCTTTGCAGGCGTAATGAGCCGAGCTGTGATCTCGGTTAAAATATTTGCCTATATATTCAAAACTTTTCTTTGATATGTTGCGAATAAAATACATGGCAACGTGGCGAGCCAAAACCGCTTCTTTGCCGCCTCTACCCTTCAGCTTCAAGGTGTCCACCGAAATGCCGTAATTTGCGGCAACGGATTTTACAATAGCTTCTACAGTAAGGGTTCTCAAGGAATTTGAAAGATGATCTTTTAAAATCTCCGCTGCCATTTCCAAGTCCGGATCTTTGTTCTCCAGCAAGGCTTTGAATTTGAGATTTTTTGCTATTCCTTCCAAATCGCTTGCAGTTCCGCTGGTTTGCTCTGCCAAGTAGAATAAAATATTTTCGCTTATCTTAAACCCTACCATCATGTCAAATTTCTTTCTCAAAATAGCAAGCCTGTCCACTAAAGTCGGCGCAGGAATTTGAATGGTTAAGCCACCGTTCAAACGGGAGCGAAGCGACTCGTTCATAGTTTCCATATCTGATACCGGAATTTGCGATGCCGTGATCACAGGTTTGCCTGTGAGCAACAAGGCGTTGAAAATTTGAAGCAATTCGTGCTGCGATTGCGCTTTGTTGCCTTCGGCAATGTTATGAAAATCGTCAAGTATAAACACTTCTGCATCTCGATATTTCGCGGCCATTTCGGTTATGGGAGTCGAAGCTCCATCTTTTTTCAATTGTATATTTTTCACAAACTCTTCGGAGAATTCCAAAGCGGTTGAGCAAACCAGTTTTATGCCCGGATTTTTCTGGCGCAGAGCGTTTGCTATTGAATGCAGCAAATGCGTTTTTCCAAGCCCGGTTCCGGCTACCAAAACCAAAGGATTGCCGTGGAGCACTCCATAATCAGCCACAGCCTTGCAAGCTGCATAAGCTAACTTTGAAGATTCCCCTTCTGCAAAAGTATCGAATCTGTACTCCCGGGATATATCCATATTGAGGGAGATAATTTAGAAAATAGTTTTGTATATTCCTTTTGTGTTTGACTTTTTTTTAGATAAGGCTGGCGATGCAGGCTCGCTATGGTGGATTCCTTTGTTTTTATGGACCGGTTACTTTTTTTGGTGTCGCTCTTTTGATTATCCTGCTGATTTGGAAAGGCATATTCGCAAGGGGAGGTCTTGGCCGTACTTGCCTATGTTTTGGAGAAGGAGGAAATTGATTCGCTTTGTAAGCCTTTTGTTGCTTTGGGGCGGAAACATTATTTTTGCCTGTGCTTTGTATTCCCTGTTTCCAATTAAGCATGTCACATTGCTTATAATAGGTATTGCTTTGGCTACCTTTGGGTGCACTAAAATTCGTTCCTTTGCAACCAAGAAAATTATTCAGTTGCAACGAGACAGGTTTTTCCAGATTTACACTCAAATGCAAAATGCAGCTGTGTCTAAAGGATCTGAAGTCACAGATAGCGAGCTTTTGCCAAAGACCCAATGGCAGCATCAAAATGATCTTAGGCTTGCAGATAAACAAGGAAGATTGATGGCATTTTTAAAGGGAGAAGCTAAGCTGTAATGAGCTGGAAATACGCAGAGGAAACGCTAGACAGGGTTTCGCGAACCTTTGCTCTCAATATTAAAGTTTTAGGAAAAAAACTGAGAAGGCCTGTTCTCCTGGCATATCTCTATATGCGCATGGCAGATACCATAGAAGATGACCCCGATTTGTCTGCCGAAGAAAAATCCGATTTGCTGAAAAAGTTTTCTCAAGCTGTGAATAGCTGCGATGCTGATGGGTTCGTGAGTTCTTTGCCGCAAGGCTGGAAAACAAGTGAAAAATCTGATTGCGCTTTGTGCTGTAATGCGGCTCTTGTGATTCCATTGCTCCGTGAATACAACGGAGATCCCATTAAAAAAGCTGTTGAAGAGATGTGCAGCGGAATGGCAGAATTCGCAAGTCGTAAATTTGTCATTGAAAACGAAGCGGATTTAGACAGGTATTGTTATTTTGTCGCAGGGCTTGTAGGTGGCATGTTAACGGAGTTGTGGGGGCACAAGGAATTGCGCAAGCTTGCTATTTCTTTTGGGCTGGCTTTGCAACTTGTGAATATAATAAAAGATATTCAAGAAGACTCTTTGCGAAAAGTTTGTTTTGTTCCTCAAGAACTTTACCGCAAACATGGCATAAATTACGCACGAGAGTTTTTAATTCAAAAAGCCAAAAGACACTTGCAAGATGCAAAAGATTATATAAAATCCCTGCCTAGATATAAACACAGAATTCGCCTGTTCTGCCTGTGGCCAAGCTTAATGGCTGCTGCTAATCTGCGTGTTCTCAGCGAAGGCGGCAACAAAATAACCAGAGATACGGTAAAAAAAATAATTCGTCGCACAACTCTTTTCGGATGGAGCAATTCATGGGTAGAAAAAGAATTCTCTTCGCTTTCATAGTTTCATTCTTTCTGGCATCCTGCACTTCTTCCGGCCCGCGCCAACCAATTGATGAGGCAGAAAGGCTTTTGGCTTTGGATGCTGCGTATCAAACTTTGATTAACATTCCGGCTAAAACTTCTGCGCCGGATAGCGTTTTGCTTTTGCTCACAGACGATTCGCGTTTTTGGCTGGAGGCCATTGAGCGTGCAGCTCTCAATGAAGACAGTGCCTTTGTTGAGCAAAGACCTTTCCACGAGATTCTCACTATTCTCACTTATCGTCTGCTGTTAAGAGAAAATGTGCTCTCCGAATATCCAGATTACAGAATGCTCCGTTTTGCTTTGGGTGAGCAGGGAATTTTGCGCAGGGCAAAGGATTTAAAGCTGGGTCCGTTTGAAACGAGAAACGATAGGGGCACACGGGGGTTGCAAGACAGCCCGAGGGTTCCTATTATGATTTTCAGGTGGGACGAAAGGCGCTGGAAATTTGATTTACCGGAAAGCATGACTCTTTTAACACGGGGTCTTGCGACAATATCCGTAAAAAAAGACTGGTCGAATTCCAAAACAGCCCTGACTTTGTTGCAAAGATACTATCACAATGTATTTTTCAACATCAACGAAAGCTTATTACACCCAATTCCGAGCATTTAGCTTCTGAGGCAAACCGGCAAATTACCCTGCTGTCTGTGATACGCAACGCATTCGCAGCAAAGCGCATTGCGCTCGCAGTCCTTGCTTTTGCAAGGACAACGCTTTTCATTAACTTCACGGTTGGGACAATCTTCTTTGTTCATAAGGGTAATTTAGTAAGATAAACGGTTGCTGCAGTTTATATCGGAGTATAACGCCCCACCATAGTAACAATCTTCAAGCAAAAGGGAACAACTTCTCCCCTCATAATTAGGATCAAGTGCATAACAACCAGTATCCCATTTGCAGTATGCTCGATAACCTCTGTGTAAGCAGCCAGTACCGCCAACAAATGAGCCATTGCATGTAACACCAGCGCCATAGTTATTGCTTGCATTCACATTTGTAACACCAATAAACAGTCCACCACCATCGCTTTGGCAATTAGAAATTAATTGCGTACAAGATTGCCCAACAGGATTAGAATATTCAGGATCAATAGCATAACAAGCGGTACTATACTGACAAAATACTGGGCTACTATTATATTTGCACTGGGTATCGCTGCCGCCACCATCACCACTGCTGTTACCACCGCCTATGCTGCTTGAAGAATTACCGGATCCGCTTGGAGAGCTACTACCGCCACTGCTACTCGACGTGTTATTTTGCCCGTTAACAGACGAAGAAGATGGCATAGAAGAAGACGAATTATCCAAACCAACCGAATCTAACGGTGGTAGCTCAGGAATATCAACGCTGGAACAGGAAAAAATAAATGCCACAGCGATAAAAGCAGCAATTACAAAGGAAATAAGTCTAAAATTACTCATGGGGTTCTCCTATAGCCCCTAAATATAGTAAATTATCTGACTTATTTAATTACATAAGGGCTATTAACTAAAATTATCTCTGGAATTTCTCTCTATATGGTAAAATTTGTCTGAAATTAAGAATACTGCCTGCTCTAACCTTGTTCCTTTTTTCATTTTCAAAGAAGTTTGCAATATTTGTAAAATAGCATAACCAAAGTAAGACATTTTTTCATTTTCACAAATCAATTTTGGAGGAGGATTAAACCCTTTTTGAGATATATAATTTATGTAATTTTGATCATCATTT